>PFDQ01000023.1:1253-12737 GCA_002772815.1 Candidatus Peregrinibacteria bacterium CG10_big_fil_rev_8_21_14_0_10_42_8 | reverse complement strand
TGGACGAAGAATACAAAGCACTTGTAGAAAAGAACTTCCTCGGTGAAAGCCTCACTTTCACTGGAAAGAAAAAATAAACTTGCACAAACACCGCATCATCCCGCGGCTAGATATCAAAGGACCGAACGTTGTAAAGGGTGTACACATGGAAGGATTACGCAAAATAGGATCCCCTGTTGACCTTGCTAAAAAATACTTTAATCACGGTGCGGACGAACTCATCTATATGGATATTGTGGCCAGTCTCTACAACCGTAGCTTAGATTACGATTTGGTAAACAGTGTAGCCAATGAGCTATGTATTCCCCTCACTGTTGGTGGTGGTATCAGATCTATTGATGATATCAATAAAGCGTTACACGGGGGAGCAGATAAAGTAGCCATCAATACATATGCCACACAACATCCAGAATTTCTCAAAGAAGCAGTGCGCCATTTTGGGGCACAATGCATAGTACTATCCATTGAAGCAAAACAGCATAATACCGGCTGGGAAGTGTTTACAGAAGGAGGCCGTGAACACAGCGGACGTGATATTATAGAATGGACAAAGGAAGCTCTCTCGTATGGAATCGGAGAAATACTCCTCACTTCTGTAGACTATGAAGGAACAAAGAAAGGTTACGATTTACCATTACTCAGCACCATTGCAAGCATTGCTACTGTACCCATAGTAATAAATGGAGGGGCAGGCAATGCCAAATCTATACGAAACGCCCTAGAAGGGGGTGCAGATGCTATTGCTGCTGCCACTATTCTGCACTACGACATCACGACTATATATGACCTCAAAAATGAACTTGCAGAATATCATATTCCCGTCCGCAAAACATGAGCACAATGTGTATTGTTGATTACGGGGTAGGAAATATCCATAGTGTCATGAAGGCACTGAAACTGTATACAGACAACGTTATTTTGTCTGAAAACATCGATAATATTTCAAAAGCAACTGCACTGGTATTACCAGGACAGGGATCTTTTGCTGCTGGCATGGATGGGCTCAAAAAACGAGGTCTTATAGAGCTCATACAGAAAAAGGCTGCACGTGGAACACCTATTTTAGGTATCTGTCTTGGTGCACAGCTACTGCTCGAAATAGGGTATGAATTTGGAACACATGAAGGTCTTGGCATTTTACCCGGCAAAGTGGTGGCATTTCCAGAGCTCCAATTGGGCACAAAAATCCCTCACATGGGATGGAACTCCCTAACACCGGCTCGTCCCGCTTTATGGGAGGGGACGGCACTTAAAAGCCTTACAAAAGACCCAGAGATGTACTTCATTCATAGCTACATCTTGCAACCAAGTATGAGAGAACACATTATCGCAAAAACCACATATGGCGGACTAACATTTCCATCTGTCATTGGAAAAGACCACATACTTGGTTGCCAATTTCATCCAGAAAAAAGTAGTAAAGAGGGATTGAAAATCATCGAAAATTTTGTGCTATCAGTAGAAGGAACGTAAAATATTTGCATGATACAACACTCAATACTCGAACAGCGCTATAACCTTCCGAGCGACGTACAATTTTGCACAAAGTGCATTATGCCAAACACACGTCCAAGCTCAAGTAATGAATATGAGCATTATACTGCCAAAAAACATAAGTACATCGAGTTCGATAAAAAAGGAGTCTGTAGTGCCTGTCGATTTTGCGAGGCAAAGTTCGACGGAACGATTAACTGGGATACGAGAGAAAAAGAGCTTCGTGAGCTTTGCAATAAGTTTCGAAAAACAGATGGAAGTTATGACTGTGTCGTACCGGGAAGCGGAGGAAAAGACAGCTGCATGGCAGCATATATTTTAAAATATGAATATGACATGCACCCACTCACCGTGACATGGTCTCCACATCTGTATACGGATGTCGGATGGAGAAACTTTCAAAGTTGGATCCACACTGGAGGGTTCGACAATTTCCTGTTCACCCCAAATGGAAAAATACACCGCCTAATAACACGAAATGCTTTTTTAAGCCTCCTGCACCCTTTCCAGCCATTCATTATTGGACAGAAAACTTTTGCAGTAAAAATGGCTGTTCGATTTAACATTCCTCTCATCTTCTACGGAGAAAACCCAGGAGAAGCAGGGGCAAACGTCAGTATAAACCAAGCAAAATTCACCCCAGAAACAAACGAAAATGAGGGATTCCGTTTGGACTTTTTACAAGGAAAAAACCTCGATGAAATATACCTCGGAGGGACATCAGTATCAGAGTATCTAGAACAGGGAGTAAAGAAGTCCGACCTTCTGCCATACTTTCCTGCAAATCCAGAGGAAGTTATAAAAAATAATACTGAGTTCCACTACCTAGGATACTACAAAAACTGGCATCCTCAAGAAGCCTTCTACTACGCACAGCAGCACTGTGGTTTTGAAGTTGCACCAGACAGAACGGCAAGTACCTACAGTAAATACAATAGTATTGACGATCGCACAGACGATTTCTTCTACTACACCACATACATTAAATTTGGTTATGGACGTGCTACACAAGACGCCTCACAGGAAATTCGCCATGGAGACATCACACGTGAAGAAGGCGTCGCACTTGCCAAAAAGTTTGACGGAGAGTTCCCCGAAAGGTACTTCAAAGACTTCCTCGAATACATTGATATTTCGGAGGAAGAATTTCATGCAAAAGTCGACTCTTTCCGTGACCCTCACCTCTGGGAAAAAGATGGTAACAAATGGAAATTGCTATATCAGCTACAATAGCTATACAGCACTCCAGCCACCATCTACCATCATATTCTCTCCTGTGACGTAGGAAGCACTATCACTAAGAAGGTACACGGCTGCAGGAGCAACATCGTCTGGATTTGCCATGCGACCAAGAGGGACACGAGCGCTGTAGTTCTCTACAAATGCACCAGGATGGTTATGGCTATCCAGTACGCCACCAGGGCTAATACAGTTAACGCGGAGATTATAACGTCCATAATATGCAGCAAGATGCTTTGACATTGTAATAACGCCACCTTTAATGGCACCATAAGTGACAGGATTGGAAAGAGATTCATCTCCTCCATAAATGCGATAGTCTGGTCCATTAACACCGTAGATAGATCCAATATTAATCACTGATCCACTTTTACGTTCTTTCATCGCTTCAAGAGCTGCTCTTGATGTCAGGAAGTATCCAGTCAAGTGCATATCAATATTTTTACACCAATCAGCGGCAGAGATCTCTCCTGGGCTCTTACGCCAGTCATCTGTCCGAGGAAATGCGCTATTAATAAGCCCATCAATATGACCATGATCAGAGAGTATTTGTGCAAAGCACTTCGTGATGGAATCCTCATTGCCAATATCAATATGCATGTCACCACCTTCGACGTCTACAGACAATACTGTAGCACCCGCTTCCTTGCAATGCCCTACAAAAGCTTTACCCAAAAGTCCCTGACCTCCAGCTACAACGATAATTTTATTCTGAAGAGTAATCATGATAATGCTAGTGTAAGGACTTTGGATGCTTCCTGCACGGAATTCATTGGTTTGATTCCAGAATGTATACAATTCAAGAAATACTGCATCTGTGCGGCAAAAAGGTCAGACCGAGTCATATCGGAAGAAAAGATTTCTTCTCCATTTTCGGAGATGGTGAAGTTTAGAAGATTGACATTCCACTGGCCGTCATCAAATATAATATCCAGTGTGCGACGAGGCTTACGGTCGAGATAATTCACTTCGATATGGGCATTAAAACCGTCGTATGCAAGATCGTATCGAGCATCGTCAATGAGACCTAGGATCAGCTCTTCAGACTGACGCAAATCACTCTGCAGAGAGTTTGGTGAACCAAAAAGCCAGTAACAATAATCCATCTCATGAATAAGCTCCAAATGCACACCTCCACTCATTTCTGTATTTGCACGAAAACTGTTTTTAAAATCAATACCTGGAACCCATTCAGGCATATAGGAACCACAGTATATCTGTATATCTGTAATGGTACGCCCTGTAATATTGTCTTTAACATACTGCAAACACGGATGATGTCGCATTTGGCATGCTATATACGTAGACACAGAGACATCTTCGATCTCTACAATTTCAGATACATGCCTGAGTACTGGCTTTTCTATAAATAACGGTACATGGAGTGTGAGTGCTTTCTGAATAGTTTGCAGATGTAAATATGTTGGATTGCTGATAATGATAAAATCCAAATCTTGAGGTGCTTCGACAAGGCTATATATATTCGTAATACCTTCTTCTGCTGATACATTTAGCTCGGAGCGTAGTGCATAAACATCGGGATCTATCTGTAACTGTCTGAGTGCAGCAATATGTTGCCGTGCTATGGAACCCAGACCAACTATAAGTATTTTCATATTTAAGATCCAAAATCAAAATCTAAACGATCTTGTTTAATAAGATAATTAAGCATTTCGTAATCTAATGGTTCATCTAAATCAAAACACATATGTTGCATTTCATAGATTACTGATTTATCCGTAAAGGGCGTTCTACTTGGTCCATCAAAAAATTCTCTTCTAAAACAAAAGAACGAAGCATTAAGATCAAATACCTTTGGGGCCTGTTGGCGAGAAACTATTGGAACCTCCGACTGTTTGCAAAGATGATAGTATCCATTGGAATCCTGTTCCACCATATTAAAATATGGATTTCGCGCTGCAGGATTGGCAGAAAATAATGTCATTACATCAGACTGAGTTTCAAAAATGAGCAGTGCCCCTTCCAAATCCTTTTGGGTACGCAAAGGAGAAGTAACATCTAAATCAAATAATAAGTCATACCGCTTTCCATTTTGACTTTCAAAATAAAAAAGTACATCTCGCATGGCAGACTCCTTCGATGCACTATCCCCACTAAGATTCTGAGGACGTATATATGCCGTTTCAAGTCCGTACTGTGCAGCTGTTGATCGTATATCGTCACTGTCTGTAGACAGAGCAATATCAACATCATGCAACTCTGCAAAAACCTTCGCTTGCTCAATGGTATACGCAATAAGGGGCTTACCAGCAACAGATTTAATATTCTTTCCTGGAACCCCTTTACTCCCCCCACGCGCACAAATTGTAATAAGAATATTCATACGAAAAATTGTAGATCGGCACATGCAATAAAGAAACCTCTATTTTCTATTTTCTTAGAAAGACAAAACATTGTTACACTGCATGTAATGAATATAATTCTAAAATCCTTCGAAGGAGATCATGAACCAGAAATGGTTGAATATGCGCTAAAAAATCTTGCAATTGACACCTGTATTTCCATTGTATGGTACGAAAATCGCATGCCAAAGATTTCGGCAAAAAAACATGTATTCATGTCTGCAGAAGATTTAAAAGCAGGAAAGTACGAAAATATCGACTGGAATACTATTACCCCACTGGACGAAGAATTGATAGAAAACATGCGTCATAGTGAATCGGTATTTATGGATATGATTCGTAGATATTCACCAGAAGAAATTCCATACGAAGAACGCAAACGCCAGTACTTTATGCACCTACGCTACTGGAATCATATTCTCATAACAGAGAATATTGATCTTTTCATGTGTAGTCATATCCCCCATCAAAACTACGACATCGTGCTCTATGACCTTTGCAAGCTGCAAGGCATTCCAACACTGCTTCTTGAACGATGTTACCTTGTCGATCACTTTTTCATGACAGAAAGCTGGCAAGAATCCGCTAAGGAATTAGCGCCACGTATCCAAGAATTACAAAAGAAATACAACAAAAGCACTTTAGTCCCCCTATCCGAACGAATGGAACACTACATAAAAACACAAACTGGTAAAAAACCGACTCCGTGGTTTTTACATTTGGGTGGCAAGCAAACTCATCTGAAGAAAAAAAGTTTTATCAGAAAATGGACACGTATTGGCATACGTATGATTCTCCATAAGCCACAACAATTCTTTTCATATATTCGAAGACCAGAGTTTTGGAAGCGAAAAATTCATGATCATCAAACTATCAAAATGTATAATGACAATGCAGTAAGCCCAGATCCCGAAGCATCATACATATACTTCGCACTACAAACAGAACCAGAGATGAGCCTGTGTCCAATGTCAGGTGCATACGCAGATCAGCAAATTACTGTAGAGCTTCTTGCCTCATACATACCAAAAGGCATACTTATCTATATTAAAGAGCATCCAGAGCAAGGTGAATGGTACAGAAGTAAAACATATTACCAGCATTTGCTCAGTATCCCATCCGTACGACTTATCAAAAGAGATGTAAGCACATTTGCTCTTATGGACAACGCAAAAGCTGTCATAACTGGTACCGGAAGTGTAAGTATAGAAGGGCTCTTGCGACAAATTCCCGTTATTATGATGGGGCACCGCTTTAATATGTACGCACCAGATGTACATACTATTCACAGTGCACAAGACATGAAAAATGCGATACACAGTATTTTTGTAGAAGAGAAAAAACCAAGCATGAAAAACACACGCATATTTCTAAAGGCTGTAGAAGAACTCGCGGGACCAACGATGATAGGCACACCACAAAGCGCATTTATGTCATATACGAAAGACGAGCAAGCCGCACTGATGGGGCAGTACATGGAAAAGCGTATCCTAAAAGTTACTGCCGCTTAAGCCACACCCAAAAATACTTAGTATTCTCACCATCTGTTTTAAGGATTTGAAACTGTAAACCATCAATAAGTTGTAACACATTTTTTTTGCGGAAAGAAGGCCCATAGAACCACGTACCCTTCCTAGTTGGGATTCCTCGCAATTGGAGCTTTACAACACCTCCTGGCTTAAGGACTCTACTGATTTCTTCAAAATTAGACCGAACAATTTCCGGAGTAGGCATATGCTGAAAAACAATGAAAGAAAAAGCTGCATCAATAGATTGATCCTTTAAAGGATATGAAACCCCATCAGTTGCATACATTATTATATTTTTTTTAGAAGCTAATCGTTTTGTACCGTCCTCTATCATTTGAGATGAAATATCTACACCAATAACCTGTGCGAAATGATCTGCAATAAATTCTGTTAGACGACCAGTGCCACATCCAATTTCCAAAAGAATCTTACCAAAAAATGGTTGCAAAATTTCATCTTGGACAACAAGAGTATCAACATCTGCATGACCTGAATTACGAAAATCTTCCTCGGAAATATTCTCACCATAGTCACTCATAATAAAGTACCTGGCGTTTTTTTGAGCAAGGCTATCCCACTTATTCTTACTTTCATGAATAGTCTCATTGCCTTTTAAAATATTCTTTATTTTTTGAAGATATGTGCCAATAATACGACGGAGGGAATACATGAGTTGAAACTATGTTACAGGATAATACGTAGTTCAGCGAGAATAGCTTCACTACAAGCTACAACATGTTCTTCATCTGACAAATGTGAAACTTTCCGATCCCAAGGATTCACAAGTCCATGAACACGTGTTTCTTCAATAGCCTTCAGAAATAACTTTGATTCCTTCAGACTTGGCTTTTGACCATCGATAAATATCGCTTGCACTGCTCGCCGACAATCGTCATGTGTCCGTATCAGAAATACTCCTTTTGAGTATTGATAGAATCTATGTCCGAACATCAGTACTGGTTTGCTACGAAACAGAGCCTCAAAGCCAACAGAGCCCGTTATAGTTGCAACTGCTTCACAGTGCTCACGCAATGCAAAGGAATCTGTATCCCGTGAAATCAAACGTACATTTTTTATATCTAAAAAGGATTGGTAAAATTGCTCACTCCGATAAAGCCAACTGCTCTCACGAGGATGCTCTTTCACATAAATCAATACATCATCTGGAAGATACTTACTCAGCAATTGCGCAACAAGGACTTGATCTCCAAAACCTCCACCCATCGGAATCGTCGACATTTCAGGCTGAAAGTGTAATGCGAAATACACAAAACGATGATTTGGATCCAAAGCTACAGCATTTTTATCATAAAACGCATTATTGCGAGCGATAACACGTCTGCGTTTCCATGCACTCAGCGCACGTATTATTCCTGACGGAGTACAATACCTCATTCCGAACTGGAGTATGTGCAACGGTTTACGTTGTAACAGCTCTTTCAGATGATCAAAATACAATGGGTATTTTTGATTCTGCAATGGCGGTTTTTGTCCTGAAGGTTTTGTCAGAGCGTTAAAACGCTCAGTGAATTGTTTATTTAATGATATTTCTGAAATATCTTTCTTTGCGTACTCTTTAAGAAGTGCCTCATAACGCTCACCTAGCTGTACTGCCGAATCTTCATATCCATGAACAATAAAAGACGTATCTCGTTCTGTACTCACATCAAAACAAATGACTGGGATCCCTCTTTGTTTGCACAAGTAATATGGAATAATGTCTGGAATCTCATGTGGTAACCAAGCAGACAGATATAAATTTATTTTTTGACGATCAAAATAATCATTCCAAAAACGAAGATGCCTCAAGTACATTTTCTTTCTTTCTTCGTAAGAAATTTGAGTTTTCCATTCTAGTCGGCACATTAACCCCATAAATATGGCCTCACATTCTCGCATACTTTCTATAAGTAACTCATCCAGAGGCGCAAGAGTATTCCAATCAACATCATCATAATGGCAACCACGAATATCACTTGATACAAACCATTCTTGACGATCCTGCGGAATAGAAGAAAAAAATCTTGGCTTTCCTGAAGAAATAATACCACAAAATTCAAACGGATATTTAGACAGCACCTTCTCTATAACTAGATCTGAATATTCTGGACTAAACCGTGCAACGATGGCTCGAATAGCTGTCATCAAAAAGAGTATCCCTTCGGGAAACATCTTTCGCAAGTATTTCATTACTCACTTTAAACATATACTATAGAAAATATGGAAATACTTGCCATCATTCCTGCCCGCGGAGGTTCTAAAGGTATACCAGGCAAAAATATTAAACCTTTTGCTAATTATCCACTTATCGCATGGACTATTAGCGCTAGCCTTGCTGCAAAAGGCATCACCAGAACAGTCGTTTCTACGGATAACGACGAGATAAAAGATGTCGCACTAACATACGGAGCCGAGGTGCCATTCTTGAGACCAGAGAATCTGGCGCTAGATAACTCTCAAACAGAACCAGTACTCCAGAACGTACTAGAGACACTGCGTAGCCAAGAAGGATACGTACCTGATGCCATCATGCTATTACAACCAACATCCCCCATTCGTTTTACAGGAACAATTGATGCTATTATCGAAAAATATAAGAAAGGTGAATACGATTCCATTCTTTCAGTGTTTGAAGGGCACCACTTTAAATGGAAAAATGAGCAGAACCCTGTAGCACTGTATGACCACAAGAATCGACCACTTCGTCAGGACGTACAACACGAAGATCACATCTACTCAGAGACGGGGTCTGTGTATATAACACGTACAAAAACATTTCTTTATACTCAAAATAGATTAGGGGGGAAAATTGGTTTGTATGAAACAGGCCTCTTAGAAAATATTGATATTGATTCACTCGATGACTTTCACCTCACAGAGATGATTGCAAAAGAGTGGAGTCATAAACTTACGACTCCAGAATAAGGTCTGCCTCAACCATTTCTTGTATAATCTCCTCGAAAGTTTTCGTAGGCTTCCATCCTAGTTGTGTACGAATTTTTGTACTATCCCCACACAGTGAAACAGATTCTGATTCTCTGTAAAACTCTTGATCAATTTTTAGATAATCTTGATAGTGCAATCCAACAACAGAAAACGCGCACTCAAGTAACTCTTGAACAGAATGTATGACTCCGGTAGCAACCACATAATCATCCCCTTTTTCTGCCTGCATCATCATCCACATTGCTTCGACATAGTCAGGTGCATAGCCCCAATCTCGCACCGCATCAATATTTCCCATAACGATGGAGTCTCTCTTCCCCGTTTTAATTTTTGCTACCGTAGATGTTACTTTCCGTGTTACAAATTCAAAAGACCGACGGGGAGATTCGTGATTATACAAAATACCAGTTGAAGCAAACATATTATAACGCAGACGATAATTATTTACTAAATGATAACTTGCCAATTTAGCAATACCATACAATGAACGTGGCCTAAATGTAGTCTGCTCATTCTGAGGTGCCTCCAATGCATACCCAAACATCTCACTGGAACCCGCAAAATAGAAACGACAACCAGGAGATGCCTCACGTAATGCAGAAAGAATACTATGAGTTAGATTAAAATTTGCATTCAGCAATGCTGACTCATCAGCAAAGCCATAACTTACAAAGCTCGACGCAGCCAAATGATAACATTCATCAGGCTTAACAGAGGAGACTATAGACTTTAATGCCTCTCCATTATCAAGAGATACCTCATGCAATGTAACAATAGAATCAATTGCTTGTAAATTTACGAGATGCTGTGGAGCGCCATTGGATGTATGCCTGACAATACCATGAATCTCATAACCCTTCTTATAAAGCAGCTCAGCTAAATATGAGCCATCCTGACCAGATATACCTGTGATAAGAGCGCGCTTCATATGAACCATTGTTCCAGACGTTGAAGCGCAATCCAAAAACCTTCTCCATTATTTTTATGACCCTGCCAAATTTCTGGGATAAAAGAGACCCCCAGAGATGCAATATTAAGCGTCTTTGCTAAGGCTTCGAAATCGATATCACCTGTGTCAATTTGCACACCTTCTCCATCGATACCTACAGCATCTACAATATGTAAATGTGCAGCATATGGTGCAACCTTCTCTGTAAACTCTTCAAAAGACAGGCCATAATGCGTACATGCCAACTTGGAATGCGATACATCAAAACACACACGTCGATTGTACTTTTTGCAAAAATCAACAATATCATCTGGTGTTACAAATAAGTTAAGGTAAAGCTGCCCACCAAAATACCACGGGAATGGAGGTAGTGTTTGCGGTATTACTTCAGTGCCATCTTCATCCAGTTTTGACAGCTGCTCTGCAATACGGTCGTACCATGCATCCCGCTCTTTTATTCCAATAAATGCATCCTTTGTAAATCCTCCAACACTTGCAATAACCAAAGGCGTTGTCGTTTTTTTAAAGAAAGGAGCAATCTCTCTCGTTAAATTTATCACACGTTGTAACTCTACAAGAGAACGTGCGCGATGTTCTGGATCATCCGATGCAAGATTCAATAAATGATCCCCAGCAAAGAGGTCTGGGCTGTGTACCGTAAAACCCATATCGTACTCTTTTGTAATAAACTTGCGGAAGTCATCATCCATATCTTTGTAACTCAGGTGAAACTCCAAAAAGTCTGGATTTGTATCTTTCATTAAGTCTGCATGGTCATGATAGCGCACTGGCAAACCCCAAGGACGCGAAAAAGTATATGGTCGTGCTTTTACTACTTCTCTGTCTAAATCCGTCTCATAGAAAAAATCCCCGGTTAAAAAGTTGTGCTTTGCGATCGATCCAATCAATTCTTTTTTATGGTTTGGCTGCAAACCTTTTCCAGGACTTTTGATATCAATCATCG
>PFDQ01000023.1:0-1237 GCA_002772815.1 Candidatus Peregrinibacteria bacterium CG10_big_fil_rev_8_21_14_0_10_42_8 | reverse complement strand
AATAAGGCTCTTACTCAAGTTTTCCCTATTCATAAGCTCTCCTTGGCTAATCGTACGCGCAGCATTAGAACCCATCGCTTCTTCTACTTGGCGAATAGCAGTCACCATTGCCTTGAACTCTTCCGGAAGCAAGCTCACTTTATGATCATTACCTTCCATATTTTTATCAAGCGTTATATGTTTCTCAATAACCTTAGCGCCTTTGGCAACAGCTGCAATCGGTATCGCTATACCACGCTCATGACCAGAGTACCCCACAGAACACCTCCCTATTTCATGAAGCCGATCAAGATAATTAAGATTGATATCTTTAAAGGGTGCTGGGTACGTAGAATTACACTGAAGCAATACAAATGTTACCCCAAGGCTTCGCATAAGAACTACAGATTCTATAATCTCTTCTTCGGAAGACATTCCCGTAGAACAAATAATTGGCTTATGTGTTTTTGCAAGAGCAGCAAGAAGATCATGATTAGTTAGATCTGCAGAAGCAACTTTATACGCTTCCATACCATATTCCTCTAAACGAGCTAGGGATTCACTATCCCATGGGGTACAAAGAGGAATAACCCCTTTCTCCTTACAGTAGTCAAAAACTTCTATCATCTGGCCTAGGGATAGTTGTGACCGACTCAAGATATCCAATGTGTATTGAGACCCAAGGTCTTGTGACGCATCGTCTACCTTGCCGCTATTATTATATAGTGCATCCATATCACGCATTTGAAATTTCGCACAGTCAGCACCAGCTTCCACAACTCCATCGACAAGCTTTTTTGCTACATCTATTTGACCATTATGATTGATACCGATTTCAGCAATAATAAATACTGGTGATGTTTCACCAATAACAAATGACGCGCTACGCATATCGTCAATCTTCTCTTTGGCAATTGCCACTAAATGCCCTCTTTCATCTACCAAAGGTAAGATGTGTACTTTTTCAGAAAAGTGTAACCGGATACTTTCTGGGGTATCATTCTCACCAACAGAAACAAATGTAGTATTTGCAACAGACAAGACAGGCTCTTTACTGAAGTCGATAGAGGGATTGTTCATTAACCACCTACGGAAGTCGCCATCTGTCATTATGCCTTCAATAACGCCTTTCTCACTTACAGCAAAAATAACACCATGCTTATTTTCATCAATTTTCTGCAATGCACTAAGAATATTTTCTCCAGAGAAAATACTATATTTGGTGATGTCTCTATCAATAATCATAATAGTGTATTAA
>PFDQ01000047.1:3464-14781 GCA_002772815.1 Candidatus Peregrinibacteria bacterium CG10_big_fil_rev_8_21_14_0_10_42_8 | reverse complement strand
TCTGGGATTTTCACGGTCTTCACGAAGTTTACAAAATCCTCTTTTGTGACTGTCTCTCCGCGTGTGAGCTCTTTCATTTTCTCGTATGCACCTTTTACACCATTCTTTCTGAGCACTGTTTGAACAGCTTCTGCAAGGAGTTCTGGGTGTGCATCTAGCTCCTGCTGTACGACTGGTGCATTTAAAATGAGCTTACCAAGCCCCTTGCGTAGTGCTGCAATGGCAATGGCATGATAACCAAATGCAGAGCCAATAGAACGCTGCACTGTAGAGTCTGATAGATCACGCTGCATACGACTAATGGGTAGCTTCTCTGCAAAATGCGAGAAGAGTGCATTACTAAGACCCATGTTTCCTTCTCCATTTTCAAAATCTATTGGGTTTACCTTGTGTGGCATTGTTGATGATCCGACTTCTCCTTTCACTACTTTCTGTTTAAAAATTCCACGAGATATGTAGCTCCAGATGTCTCTTGAAAGATCGATTGAAATCGTATTAAACCGAAAGAGTATGTGGCTAATCTCTGCGATGTCATCATGTGGGTTGATCTGTGTGGTGTTCGCAAGCGGAATAAGACCAAGAGACTTCATAAACTTCTGTCCGAATACCTCCCATTTAAATGCTGGATACGCTGCTATATGTGCGCTGTAATTACCAACTGCGCCACCAAACTTTCCTTGCATGGAGAACTGCTTCATTTGGTCTATCTGCCTTTGAAGCCTATCAACAAAGACCATCATCTCTTTGCCCATAGTGCTAGCTGTTGCTGGCTGGCCATGTGTGAGACTGAGCATCGTTACTGTTCTATTTACGACTGCAATCTTTTTAATATCTGCAACATACAATGAGGCAGCTGGGATAATATCCTCTTTTAATGCTGCATTAATCATCATACCGTAACTGAGGTTGTTCACGTCTTCTGATGTTAATCCAAAATGAACGAACTCTGTGTACTTTTTTAATCCAGAGATCTTCTCAATCTTTTTCTTTAAGTAGTATTCAACAGCTTTAACATCGTGATTGGTGACGCTTTCTATTTTTTTAATTGCAGCTACTTCTTTGTCATCATACTTTGCAAGAAGTGCAAGAAGTGATTTTTCTTGCTTTGAAGAAACCTTTGGTAACTCCTTAATTCCTGCTTCTTTTGAGAGTGCAATAAAGTATTTGATCTCTACTTCAAGACGGTATTTATTGAGTGCTTCCTCTGAGAAATACGTCGAAAGAGAACCAATTTTTCCTCTGTACCTGCCATCTAATGGGGAAAGCATCTGCATTGGCCCGCATTATAGCACGAAAGAGCGTCGATTCTATGCCTTCTTTTTCTTTGCGATTTTCTTTCCTTTGTAGATTTTTATGAATTCTTCTGCACTCATTGTTTCTGTCTTTAGAAGGACGGTTGCAAGTTCTTCGAGCTTTGTCTTGTTCTTCTTAAGAAGAGCAAGAGCACGAGCGTACTGTGTATCTATTGTCTTCTTGACGAATGCATCGATCTGCTTTGCTTTTTCCTCACTGTAGTTTCGGTTCATACCGAGATCTGCACCGAGGTGAGAGCTTCCCTGCTTTTCACCGTAGGCAACTGGTCCAAGGTCGCCTTCTCCCATTCCGTATCGCATAGCCATGTTACGGGCAATTGCTGATGCACGTTCAATATCGTTGCTTGCACCTGTTGTCATCTCGTTATAGATAAGCTCTTCAGCAGCACGTCCTCCGAGGAGTCCACAGATCTCATCGAGGAACTTTGTCTTACTTGTTGTAAACTGATCTTCTTTTGGAAGGAACCACGTCACACCAAGTGCTTGTCCACGAGAGACAATGGAAATCTTATGGAGAGGGTCGCTCTCTTTACACTCGTACCCAACAATTGCATGTCCAAGTTCATGGTATGCAGTAATGCTTGTTTCTTTCTTTGAAAGCTTCCGTGAACGCTTTTCAGGTCCAAGGGCAACTTTCTCTACAGCATCATCGATATCCTGTTGGCCAATTGTTTTCTTCTTTCGCTTCGCAGCAAAGATTGCTGCTTCGTTCATAATGTTTTCAAGGTCAGCACCAGTGAGCCCCACTGTTTTTTGTGCAATAGCAGCAAGATTAATATCCGTACCCATCTTTTTGTTGAGTGTGTGAACTTCAAGAATTTTTTCACGCGCAATAAGGTCTGGCTTATCAATAAAGATACGACGGTCGAATCGTCCTGGGCGGAGAAGTGCTTTATCAAGCACATCTGGCCTATTTGTCGCTGCAACAACTATCACGTTTGTTCCCTGCTCAAAACCATCCATTTCAGTAAGAATCTGGTTGAGTGTCTGCTCACGCTCGTCATGACCTCCACCAAAACCTGCTCCCCCTCGTTGTCTACCTACTGCGTCTATTTCATCAATAAAGATGATACATGGAGAGTTTCTCTTTGCCTTTACAAAAAGATCACGTACACGACTGGCTCCTACTCCAACAAACATCTCTACAAACTCTGAACCAGCAATAGAGAAGAATGGGACTCCTGCTTCACCAGCAACTGCACGTGCAAGAAGCGTCTTACCTGTACCTGGTGAACCAACGAGCAATACTCCTTTTGGAATCTTTGCCCCAATGGTTGTGTACTTTTTTGGATTTTTTAAGAAGTCGACAATCTCTACAAGATCTTCTTTTGGCTCATCCATTCCTGCAACATTTTTAAAGCGTGTCTTTACCTGCGTAGCATCCGCTACTCGTGCACGAGACTTTCCAAAAGACATTGCATTACTCTGGCTACGGGAAATTCCACGGAATAACCAGATAAGTCCTCCAATAACCAATATAAAAAAGAGAAGGTCTGGTAATACTGCCATGAACATATTGGCAGCTTCCCTGTTTTCCACCTGAACGATTGTCTTATTCTTTGAGTCGTTCCACCCAAGCTGAGAAACAGTGTCGAGTGACTCCTTATATGATTGAATCAGTGCACCTGTCACTGTCTGGATATAAACTTTATTATCATGGATAGTAATTTCACTAAAACGTCCTTCATCATAACCCCGTGTTACCTCTGAAATGGATATCTCTGGAGCATCTGCAAATTTCTTTTCGCTAATGCGCTCAGGGTTCATGAGCGATGCCAACGACATAGCAATGAGTGCCATAAAGAGGATGACACTAAATATCCAGTTTTTATTCTTCGGTGGTCGAGCGCGCATTTGAGCCATGTATAGACAATAATAACGATTCTCGGTGTCCACGTCATTCTTTTTTATATGGAAATTGATCCTAGTCCTATACTTAGGCTATGCTTCTTCTAATGCCTCGTTTTTCTGGTGTCCCCCTTTGGCTTCAGCAACCTCGCATCTATTTCGGGATTATTGCAACAGTCTTTGCATTCTTTACTTTTGTCTGGAATTACACCAATCCTCCGTATTTGTACTGGGATGAAAACTATCACGTTGCTTCTGCACAAAAGTACTTAAATCACGTGTACTTTATGGAACCACATCCGCCACTTGGAAAACTGCTCATTGCAGCTGGCGAAAAAATTTTTAATGCAAATGAGGTCGATGATTCTTTTATTGGTACAGATTATGCAAAAGAACTACCAGCAGACTTTTCTTTTAGAGGATACCGTTTCTTTCCTGTTATGTTTGCGTGGCTACTTGCGCCGCTGTTTTACATTACATTCCTTTATATAACGAGGAAGCCACTTTGGGCATTTCTCCTCAGCTTCTTCTATATATTTGATAATGCACTCATTACACACAGTAGGGCCGTCATGCTCGATAGCACTATGCTGTTTTTCTGTATGGCGATGATTGTCCTATACTTTGTACTATTAGATAAAAAGGAGGGAAAGCATGCGTTGCCACTCTGTAGCCTTCTTTTTGGAATATGTTTTGGTTGTGCGCTCACCACAAAGGCATTGTCTCTTATTATGGTGCTTCTCTTCCCACTTATTATTCTTCATCTGCGTATAGACAACGCTTCACCGTTTACACTAAAAATTAAAAACTTTGACTGGGGAAAGATCGTGCAGTTTATTGCACTCTCTGCATCGGGCTTTCTTATTACCTACATTGCGGTATGGCAGGCTCACTTTATGATTGGGACAAAAGTCATCAACTCTCTTCCTGATAACGGGTACTACCAAGCATCAGAAGAATATAAAGCTCTCCTTGATTCTGGACAGATAAACTTCCCTCTTATGCTAAGGAATAACCTCAACTTCCTTAGTCACTACAGTAAAGGAGTTCCGAAGCTCAACCTCTGTAAAGCGGATGAAAATGGTTCACCATTCTTCTACTGGCCACTTGGTGCTCGGTCTATTAATTATCGATGGGAAACACCTGATAGTAATTCTTATCTCTATATCACACTACAGTCCAACCCTGTTGTATGGGGATTCGCTCTTACTGGTATTATTCTCGCATTTGTTCTTCTCCTTGGTTCTTGGCTCGTTCCAGGTGCTAAAACACTCACGTATAATAATGAAATTCGCATCTGGCTTGGATTCTGGGTTGCATACATGATTGCGATCTCCCAAATAGATCGCGTGATGTACCTATACCACTACTTCATCCCTCTGCTCTTTAGCTTTGTGCTCTTTGGATTTGTCTTTATGGAACTGAAACAGCTTAGTAACTTCACGCTCACTGATACACGAAAGAACTGGATTCTCCTTGTTATTGGTGGTCTCATCTTTGCTTCGTTCCACTTCTACAGACCTCTTACATATTACGAACCAATCAACGATGATGCGTTTAAGAAAAGGATGATCTTTCCACTATGGGAGCTTGAATGTGTGAATTGTGAAAACCAGAGCCTTCTTGCAGATCCACTGCCGAAGAATCAGTAATATGTTTGTGACTTTTGAAAGATCAACAGTAACCAAAAATCTTCGCCACTGATATGAACGAAGAAATACTGAGTGCACAGGTTATAATGCGTTATATTTCTTCGGGCGAGTTAGCAACTGACTTGATTTTTTACTTCAGCTTCCTTCGTAATTCAAATATCTCTTTTATCATACCAAATATTACTCTTCCACTACCCCCTGTAGGACTTCCTGCTGTTCGCGGATAATGCGGAACGTCTATCTGTTTCCATGCAATACCCACCTTCTTTGCACGCAGATATAATTCGGTATTAAAAAATTTCTCTGTACCATAAAGAGGGCGAATTGTTGGCCAGATCTGCTTGGAGAATATTTTCATACCGCAGTTTACATCTCGGATCCAGAGTCCAAACACCGTAAAAACGAGTACACCAAGAATTTTTCCAAAAAGATTACGCATAAATGAGTCTGCTCTTTTTTTTCTTCTTCCAGATACAAAATCGTATTCTTTCAGACAAGGAATTAAACAATTCAGATCAGAAATATGAAATTGTCCATCGCTATCTACAAACGAAATATATGTTTTTGTTGCTGCATCAAGCCCACTTCGAACTGCCATTCCATACCCCTGATTTTCTTGATGAGTTAGAACGATTATTCGATGATCTTCATGCGATAACGACTCGATTATTTTGGCAGAGCTATCAGAAGAACCATCATTGACAATGACAAGTTCGCCATCGATTTCTTCCACATCAAACCATGTCAGTACTTCGCGTGCAGTACGTTCTATATTTGCTTCTTCATTAAAGCACGGAAGGACTACTGAAATATCCATGACCACATCATGCATTAGAAGAAGTCGGAATGCTAACGTAACTTATGCTAAAATTTACTCCATGCATCGCATGACCATTACACAGAAAACTCTTTTAGCACTTGTACTCCTTACAGCAGCCATATGGTTGCGCAGTACACCACAGCCACATATCGGCACTGTAACATACCAATTTGATGGTGGAGAACCCGTTACAACAACACATCCATTCTTTATTAAGGCAGAGGCAGAGTATATGACTGTCGAGTTCCCAATGGTTCTGACGAGACTGCAATCTACAGTGCTGCGTATTAAGCCAGATGATTGCCTAGAAGAGCTGTGGATTAACGATGTTGCAGTTACCCATCCAGCGATTCCATTTTGCGATTACACTCACCCAGGAAAAGCATTAGACCTTGAAGGATTCTTAAATCCTGGTCTCAATATGTGGCGTATGCGCATTCGGGATACTGGTGGGGATACTGGTATCCAGGTTGCCCCTGCACTTCGTGGATGGGTACCTCTTATCGATTTTGCTATTGTCCTCGTTGTTGTTTTGTACATCACATCTCTACGGTCTTCTATTTCACTACTTCGCAAGATGGGGAATATATTCCCGCTGCTACTTTTTGGAACTGCTGTCCGTATTACATATGTTCTTGCAACAGGATACTTCCTACGAGGACACGATACCGATGCCCATATCGACTACATTCAGTACATCGCAGATCACTGGTCGCTTCCTGCTGCGCATGCTGGATGGGAATTTCACCAAGCACCTCTCTACTATATCCTATCTGCACTGGTTCATAACATGAGTAGCTTCCTCGGTATTGCCGAAGACAGATTATATACAGCTGTACAACTTGAGTCCCTCCTAGCATCTATAGGCATAATTCTCCTCGGGTGCGTAATTGCACTTCTCTTGTATCCAAAGAGTGCTCAAGGAAAAGATCGATACCTGTTTGTAACAATTCTCATCAGTTCACCTGCACTTATTTTCTTATCTTCACGTATTACGAATAATGGGATCTATGCATTTGCTGGCGTTCTCACGATATGGCAGATGCTTCGGTGGTGGAAAACTGATTCCATAAAAGACTGGTATATTTTAGCAGCCCTGCTTGCACTTACTGCACTAACAAAAGTGAGTGGACTTTCACTCTTTGGTGCTGCTGCAATACTTTGGATTGTTCGTCATGGAAGGCATAAAGAGATGTGGCGCTTTGCAATAATAGGCGGAATACTCTTTACGCTTCTTTTTAGTTGGTTTCCACTATCGAGACTCAGCCACGAAGACGATGCTGAGAAACTTGTAAAGATGGGGAATGTTGGTATGCACTCTGGTCTTTCGATTGAAAATACATTCTCTAACTACATCACATTTAATCCATCAGGAATTCTGGAAAATCCGTACAACAATCCATGGGGTGACGAACAACGTCGACAGTATTTCTGGGAATACTTGTTCAGATCTGCTTTCTTTGGTGAGTTTAGCTTTGATGATCGGCTCCGTATCCTTGCGCAAGGAATGCTTATAACTGGCATGTTGTCCCTTTTTGTTCTGGGATGTGGGATTATTGCATCGTTCTTCAAAAGAGAACCCTACGACCTTCCTATGCTCCTTACACTTGGATTCTTAATGCTTGCAGCATTCTGTTATCGATTTTTCTTTCCGTATTCTGCCAACCAAGATTTCCGGCAGTCCGTTCTTGCACTCATCCCAATTGCATACTTCATTGTCAAAGGATGTGACGTCCTTTGCACGAAAAGAACACTGTCTCTGTGCAAGATATCATATTCATCAGTACTTCTCTGTTGTTACTGTAGCCTTGTATTTAACTTTTTATTGTTTTGGTATCGATAAACTTCCACGTAAGACTAAGTAAAAGGAAGAAGACGACATACAGCACTACAAGAGACATTACACTATGAAGCCCTAGAAGAGAGCTGAGGTTTTCTCGTACTTCTCCTTTAAGAAGCATAGGTACATAAAGATGTGTAAGTGGGTGAAGGTTCCCTTCAGGTGCAAGAGGCTGTAATACCGTACCAATACTTGTAAGTGCAATAGAGAGAAAGCCCAGCACAAAACCGGTCCGTGGAAATTTCTGACATCCGAATGCTGCAGGAAGAATCAAAAATGGAATAGCTGCGGCTAAATGGCGAGGTCCAAGTGCCCATCCTCCATGCCAATAGCTATAACTTGAAATAATTACCACAGAAAGAACAGGGGCTATGCCAAACAGTGCTACAGCTGCTTTGCTTTTATGCCACATATATTTATATCCAGGGATGCATAGTAGTAAGAAGGGGGACCAGAAAAATAGCCCTCTATACTGACTACCCAGTAGTTGCCACATAACCGCGATGTTTGGCTGTAGCTGTATACCGAAGAAACCTTTTTTCATACCTGGGAAGTCTGTGACATGTTCATATGGAAGACTCAACACTGCTCCAGATATCAGAAAATTATTGAATGGAATGAGCAGTAACGGTGCAATAGACCCTGCCAAAAGATACACACTCATGCGTCTATTCTTCAATAATACGAAAAGAAGGATAGCTCCTGCACTCAGTGTACTTGTGTACTCACAAGCAATAGCAAGACCCAAACATAGTCCTGCAAGAAGGCTGTGACGCCTAGAGTGATTTCCTTGTGATATCAACCCTACAGAGCTATCAATAGCCCACAGCGCGATAATAAGGAGTGATACTGTGACAGTATGCGAGAAGAGCATTCCAGCATAGGTAAATACTAACGACCCTGTATACAAAGCAACTGTACTCACAAATGCAGCATACGAATGTGTATATTTTTTTAGCAATGCGAATAAAAATAGTGCAGATACTGCAGCGAGTAGTCCAACAGAAAATACTGTTGTAAACCATTCAGATATTTTCCATCCAAGGTCTCCATTGATATCGATGGAGAGTGCTCCAAGTATTGCATAAATTGTTGCGAATGCAGGTGCCGCGATAACCACAACACCAGGGGCTTTTTCGCTGTAGTAATGACCATTCCACTCTATTTTATCTCCTGTATTTTCGTGAAATGAATCTATAGCTATTGTTCCTTCTGTGAATACTGCATGTAGCACATCAAGTCTCGTTGCTTGGTTATACCCCCAAGCTGGACGCATATACCCAAATGACCACATCAATGTGACGAGAAGTACTAGGGAAAATATCGTTGAACGCATAGACATACTATACACAGCTACTGCATATTTATGGCAGCATTTTCTATTGCGGCCTCCCAATTCTCCTTTTCAAAATGATATGGCACGCCATAATCCCCTGTAATCTTTTCATGATGATGCTCTAAGAAAGCATAAAAGGACAACATAAAGATGACCTGTGTTGCAACAACCAATACGATGAAACTACGAACTATGTTTTTCCACAGTGGTGATAATACTCGTAATACAGTATGAGCCATCATCCCAAAGCAAATAGGAAACACGATGATTATCGATACCCAGTAATGTGGATATCCAATTTTATGAGCAGTTGTGAGTAATATTGGTAATAAAACACTCCATAGTACGAGAAACAATAATACCAAGAGAAAAGGTGGGTACCCCTCTTTCTTAAACCACAGAATATCACTGAGCATTTTTGAGAGTATCCAAGCAAGGGCACACAAAGCAGCAGCAATGTAGACTGTAAATACATATGGTACCCACGTCAGATGGTACAACTCCAAAAAGGATGCATAGCCAGAGTCTCCAAGAAGATACTCAAAGCCAAGGCCTGTACTTGTCTGCATCCACCATTGGAGGTTGTGTAACATGATGTCTCCACTCACACCAGATTCTGATAGTGTCTTACCGATTGATGATGCTCCAGTTCCTTCAAAGCCAAACATATATGAAATGTATGGCAAAAACAGTGCAAAAAATAATGCAGATGCCCTTATCTTCTCGCGTTTTTGTATTGGAAGCTTTGCAATATAAAACACAGCAGCAACTGGGATTATACTAAAGAGCGATAATAAATGTGCTTGCAAGAACAACACTAATGCGACAACAAAAACGTATAACTTCCATGGCTTGTAAGCACGTACGAGGTGCTCTAAGGCAATAAGAAACACTATCTGACATGGGAATACGAGGTCTGGATTCCATATTTTGCGAGAAAAAATAACTGCCCACGGCATAGATGCAAGTAACGCTGTACTAATAAGCGCTGCCTCTTTAGCAAAGAGCCTTCTACAAAATCCATAAAACAGCCACAGAGCAATACTATTTATCCATGCAATGAATGCAGTAATTGCAACAGGGTCTACAGTAAGGCTTACTGGGAATGCCAGAAAGTATGCAAATGATGGTGGATGTGGAATAGGAAATGCCGACCGTACATCGTGTATCTGGCTTAAGGCAAATGGATGCAAGAATGATTGTGTCAGAAAATGAAATTCATCTCCTTTGAATTCCATGAAAGGCATTTTAATAATACGAACAATAACACCCATAAAAAGTAGGAACCATAGAGATGGTACGAACCAATCGCCTTTTGTTATATATTTCCGTATCTGAGAAGCAATACTCTGCATACGGGGATGTAGTGTACCACAAACACTATGCCTCATATCCTGCTGATTCCGCTTCTTCGGCTGTACGAAAATACAATCTATTCTTTAGTGCCATGCGATTTGCACTTGTAGAAAAGACTGGGTAATACTTCTTTCCTCTTTTTGAGGCAACAAACTGCATCCCATCTGGGATGATCACATGTACAGTGTTTACGAATACATCTGCCGCATCAATAGCAAATATGCCAGACTCTGTGAATACTGTTTTTCCAATAGTCATTCGTGCATTCCCCTTGATGCTTCCATGCAATAAGCCATTGCGAACACCTTCAATATGAATCGTCGGTACCAATGGTCGTGTATCCGCCTGTATTATTATACCTGCAGGATTACTGACAATTGTTCTTCCGGAAAGATAGCCAGCAGATAATGATAGTGTAAATGCAGAAATCAGAAGTATATGCTTCATGGATAACAACAGTAGATACGCATCGTTCTTCTTCATATAACTATAGAGGTGCCATATTTCATATGTATATAAAAAGTGGCTCAGGAGAGCCACTTTTTATGTTCTTTCTTATAAGAGAACTCTTTACTCTTCGCCTCCATCTTCTGCTTTTACTGGCTCTAGCTGTACTGGTGCAACATCGAGAATTACCTTACGAGCTGAACTATACAAAATTGCTCTATCTGGAGTCACAATAAGATGATCACCGTTTGAAGCTTTATTGTAAAAAGGGTTCTTTGCCTTCAGTAGATCAACATCAATAATTGTTGCGACTGTTGGTTCGACATCCTCTGGGATATCAATCAATTTACGCACATCATTAATGATAGTTTCTGCGAGTGCCTTATTTTCTTCTTCTCCTTGAGACTGATATTCTTCAAGGACATTTGTCATATTTGTTAGCTGTGCGCTGATAGTTTGCCTCTTAACTTCTAACACTCCAACAAGAACGAGAAGTGCGACAAGCATCGTAACAACAAGAGAACTACGTTTAGCCATAGAAAAATTGGGGAGGAATCCTCCCTATCTTACGGTTTTATACGTACTCATTGCAAGGTTCGACTACTGTCCTGTCACCGTTTCACCTGTTCCGGTTTTTACCTCTACTTCTGTTACCTCTGTACCCTCTGTACCCTCTGTTACCTCTGTTACCTCTGTACCCTCTGT
>PFDQ01000047.1:0-3426 GCA_002772815.1 Candidatus Peregrinibacteria bacterium CG10_big_fil_rev_8_21_14_0_10_42_8 | reverse complement strand
CTGTTCCCTCTGTTCCCTCTGTTACCTCTGTTCCCTCTGTTACCTCTGTTACCTCTGTTCCCTCTGTTCCCTCTGTTACCTCTGTTACCTCTGTTACCTCTGCTTCTTCTACAACAGTTTCACCTGTTCCGGTTTCCACCTCTACCTCTGTACCCTCTGTACCCTCTGTACCCTCTGTTATCTCTGTTACCTCTGCTTCTTCTACTTCCTCTTCAATGATGTCGATATAGTATCCACGAGGAACAATGAGCCGAAGATCTTTATTTTCTACATTTGTATCCCAAAGGAACTGCACAAGGAAGTCTGGGTGTGTCCACATATCTTCATCGTGGTAACGCCTACAATTAAATGGCTGGCCGTCTAGGTCGAGTGGCTGCTGGCTGCGAATACACTGGTTCCAAATATCACTAGAGCTTACTGGCACCCCATTACCATCAACGTGAAATGCAATATCGTTTGCACCCGCACCTCCTGGTAGCCCCTGTACTATTCGAGCCTCACCATGAACGAGTGCTGCATGCCACATAAATGTAATATCACGAGTTGCTGGTTCTGCAGTTTCGATGGTAAATTCTGTTCCTGTCGTTTCGGCAATTCTCCATGGAATGAAGTCATCTGAGCTCGCTGTCACAATTGGAATAGATGGGAATGTACCAGAACCAAATGGAATAGTTACCGCTGTTCCTGTTTTGACGATTACCGCATACCCTGCCTGATCCTCATTGAGGATGAGTGATCCAGAAACAGTCAAGTTTCCACCAACAGAGACATCGCCAAGGATCTCTGCCATACCTTCAATAGTAATATTTCCAAGAACCATCAGAGAATTTTGCACCAGCAAGCTACTAAGGTTTAGCATAGACCCAGTTGAAACCAATGCAGAGAGATCCAGCTCTTTTCCATCGATCATAAGGACACCATCTATTTCGAGTGGTCCGTGGATAGTAGCCCCGCTATGTACTGTGAGAGAATTTGTATCGAACTTGCCAGCGACACTCAAACTTCCGTCTATTGCCATCATTCCTGGAACAAAGATATCTTGTGTGTAGAGTATTCCATCAACATAGAGGTCACTTGCTGCCCGTGCATCTCCTCCGACTATCAAATTGTCTTCGATTGCGAGTGAATCGATGTTTGGAGATCTGTTGATATTAGCTCCACTTAGGGTTAATACAGAATTTTTAAGATCTGAAATCTGCTCAAGAAGAGTGCTGTACATTTTCCATACAATTGCACCAGATTCTGACGTTGGCACGGTTATATTTTCGAGTATGTGATTTACTTGTCCGTTAATATCAAGTGCTGCAATTTTCGTATCAATTGCTGAATCGATATTTAATGAATCAATTTGAGACTGAACACTGACAGAAATTTCATCATCGAGGTTAATATCTGCAATTGCTTCAGCAACCATTATCTGCACTTCATCTTCGATTTCCATGCTTGCGATTTGGTCGAGAACTTCCTGTTCAATTTGATCGACGGTCACTGAGCTATTTCGACGTGATATGAGCACATTGACAGAACCAGTATCTCCAATATCTCCAGTGAATGCTTCGAGTGCGACACCAACTGTTGGTTCTCCTGGAAGAGCTTTTCGTGCAACACCAGGTGTTGCTGAAGGGGTAAGGGCATCTCCTGGGCGAATGTTTAATGGTCCAGCTTTATATTCAGCAACAACAACCTTTGTTGGAACCTGTCCGATAAGCCCAATAAGACTATATCCAGGTGGCATAATGCCATCTGCCCCAGAGATTCTGTTTCCGATGAATGCAGGATTGGTAGAAACAACACCCATGACATTTGCATCTGCTTCACCAGTACAGCGAACTACTGCGTTGTCCTGTGACACATCGATACAGACGACTTCTCCTTTTTGAAGAGTATCCCCCGACTTAAACCATTCAGCATAGTCCGCACCAGCGGAGTTGTATGCAGCATCTGTAAATACCGATCCACTGGCAGAGACTCTAAATACTGTATTATCTTGTGATCCGTAATTAGTAATAATACGAAGTGCATTCTGACTTGCTGTTGTTTGATCTGTATGAAGGACGAGTCCTCCGCTACCGTTTCCTTGGCCAGACCTATAGAGCGACACATCAAAGACATTACGATAACCAAACATGATATGAGCAGTTGTTCCGGACTGTGTTCCTTGGTAACTATCGAGCGCAAGAATTGCAGCACCTGAAGCATATAAGTATGCACCTGTTTGGCTTTCTGAAGCGATAATTGTTGCTGCACCTGATCCTTGAACAACGGAAGACTCAACAATCAAATTTCCAGAAGACGATAGTGTATTAGCCGCATGCACTGTTGAACCAGATACTGTAAGGAAGTTCACCAGAGATCCAGAAATTGTAGAGTTTAAGAATACAAATCCATTTTCCACAGTAAGGCCTTGTCCTGCAGCATTTGCCGATCCTCCAACAGCAGTTGTCCACGAGAGCTTTCCTGCGCCATTCGTTGCAAGAACTTTTCCAGATGCACTACCATCTCCGACTGGGAATGTGTATGTTTCTCCTCCAATAGTAATAGTTGAATTGAACACAGCTGCACCTTCAGCTACAAGAGTTCCTGAACTTCGGAGTTCATCCTGTGCATGAATAATGCGTCCACTTGCTGTACCAAGGATTTCAAGTGATGTTCCTGTGAAGGCTGCATTAAGGGAGAAGAAATCTGAACCATTCTTCGTAAGACCTTGTCCTGCGTAGTACGGTGTTCCACCTGCTGCAGCTGCTGTCCAACTTAGGTTCCCAGAGCCGTCTGAAGCGAGAACTTTACCGCTTGCAGAAGCGTCGGAATCTGGGAAGGTGTAGGTCACACCGTTAATAGTTATAGTGGAGTTGAAGGTTGCGGTACCTGCAATTTTCAACGCTGCACCAGAAATGGTACCTGCCACTTCCAACTTGGAACTGAGATTCGTAGTACCAATACCAAAGTTTCCCAATCCATCTATTCTTGCCTTCTCGCCATTGACACCACTAAAGACGTATCCATTGTATCCGGATTGAGAACCATAGAAGTACAAGAAGCCATTACCAGTATCTCGCCCCATCTGATAATTATGTCCGCCAACCCCTGTTGATATACGGAAAGTATAGCCATTTCCAGTAACTTCCAATTTTGAATCTGGCGATGATGTTCCGATGCCTACTCGTTCGTTGGCGGTATCCACATTAAAAACTGATGTGCTACCGTCGGCATTCAAAATTTGGAAAGCTGTAGTGGAATCAGTGGCATTCTGGAAGAAGGCCTTGCCTTCGATGGCGAGAGTTCCACTGGAAGTCAGTAGATCCTGCGCATGGAGACGGCGACCGGAAGCTGTTCCAAGAATTTCAAGGGATGTTCCTGTGAAGGCTGCATTGAGAGCAAGGAAGTCACCTGTCTTGAGAAGTCCCTGTCCTGCGAATGTGTTTGATC
>PFDQ01000059.1 GCA_002772815.1 Candidatus Peregrinibacteria bacterium CG10_big_fil_rev_8_21_14_0_10_42_8 | reverse complement strand
AGGAGATAAAGAGTACAAAAGAAAGTGTGAATGGTGCTCTGTTTGTGTCCACTTTTTGGGGTACAGATCAATGGTGCCGAGGGAGGGAATCGAACCCTCACTCCTTGCGGAACACGATTTTGAGTCGTGCGCGTCTACCAATTCCGCCACCCCGGCACGAGGGTATCGTATACGAGCAATACCCTTGTGTAGAGCCTTTTTCTACTCAATTGTGATAGTAGCTTTTTTGACTATATCTAGTGTCGCACCTCCCGTTGGATCAGAAATTGTAAATGAGAAGGTTTCTCTGGGGTCATTTGCACTATCTGTAAGAACGGGGATGAGGATGTACTTTTGAGACTCTCCTGACCTGAATGTGAGAGTCCCATTTGTTTCCGTGTAGTCTGTGCCAGACTTCGCAAGTAGGTTTGCTGTCTGGTATTTCACGGTAACTTCTCCTTTTGATCCTTTCAGTCGGTCGACAAGGATTTTGACGGTATCTCCTTCGAAGACAGAGTAGGTATCTTCTGTGAGACGGATGTTCCCATTGCCAAATGTAGAGAGTTCATCATCAACAATAACAAGCGTTGCTGTACTTAAACTTCCAAGTTCAGATCCATCTGTTGGATTACTTATTTTAAGATTTACAGTTTTGTTTCCTTTCTTTTCCTCGTTATCCCTAATTTTAATAGTAAATGTCTTTGTTGATTCTCCATCCCCAAACGTTAACGTTGCGGTTTCTGCATCGTAGTTATTCCCATCAGCAGTACCATTTGATGTTTGATACTTCACAGAGGCACTACCACTTGTACCAGTTCGCTCTATAGTAATGTCGATACTTTCTCCGTCTTCTGCTCCTTCATACTCTGGTGCACTAAAGGTAAATACCCCTTTAGAGTTTACAGCATCAGCTGTTGACCCATCTCCAGCATCATTATCAACAATAGTAAGTGTTGCTGTATCTGGAGAGCCAAGTGCGGCATCACCTGTTGGGTCTTTGAGCTTTAGCGTTACTGTTTCATTACCTTCAGATTCATTATCATCAATGATAGGTACTGTAAATGAGCCGGTCGTCTTTCCGTCTGCAATAGTAATGCGACCAGAAGTGCTATCGTAATCAGATCCTGCATCTGCAGTCCCATCAATAGTTTCATATTCTACTGTAACAGTTCCTTTGTTCCCTCCATATCGAATGATGTTAATAAGAACAGTCCCTTCGTTTTCATCTGCTTTAAAACTTCCTGTTGTAAAACGGAAAGACCCTGCAGGATGTGATTCTGTGCTTGCTACAGCGCTAGAAGTTGTAGAGCTTGATGATGAGCTTACAATTCTTCTGCTAGAACTAGAGGAGCTAGAACTTACTGCAATACTTTGACCTGTTAGGTCTGCTTTGAGCCTTTGCATCAAGACGGCCACTTGCCCTCGAGTGACGTAGTCATTTGGTCCAAATGTTCCATTTGCGTAACCTGTAATAATTCCTGCTGCGTACATGTCTCCTACTGCACTGTCGTAGTAGGTGCCATTTGGTACATCTGGAAAGACACTACTACCAAGTGAGCTTGCCTGTGCTGAAGCAAAAATACCGAGTGAGAAACCAAGGACGACGAGCGAGGCTGCGTTTGGACGTTTCATGACAAATATAGGGGAAGATGTACGCTGAATTATGCGCTTTTTATTGAGAATTTAGCAATTGACATTTTTTCTGAGAAAAGTGCTAACTGTCTAGTTCCATTACCGCAAAATCGATACCCCATTCTTTATCTGAATACACCTCTTCTGGCATACGAGATGTTTGCACAATTTTTTGAGCTGCTGCAATGGCCTTTTCAAGTGTTGTATCAAATATTCTAATAAATGCAGCAGGTTTTATTTGTGAAAGATCTCGATTGTGTGACCGAAATGCCAATTCTCCAAAGACTCGTTGTAGTATTGTGGTAAACGCCATTGCTGCGATACGTTTTCTTTCTTTGCTCATGTTCGGGCATTTTTTTTCTAGGATGCTATTCATCTCAGGACCATACAAAATACCCATTGTTGCTGCAGTGTATGCAGCATCTCCTGCACCTACTGCATCTCCAATGTTTATATCAAGTCCACATCCTTTGCCGCACAATTCGATAAGGTTTTTTGCACCTGCTTTATTCAGTGTTGTTGAACATGCGACATAGTGTCGTCCTTCTGCTTGGAATTGATTTTGTCCACCATCTGGACCACATCCAATACCTGCTACGAAATCTACGTACTCTGTTTCGGGAACACGCATGATACGACCAATCCGTGCATGGCTCTCTCGTACGAGGTGCACAGCATCCGTATCAATCTTGCCATTTTGGAAAACATCTGGGAAGTGAGCATCAGGAATCTCGCTTGTCGGAATCTCGTATAATCTGTTTTCCATAACACGAATCCAGTCGTTCATTTCCTTTGAGTTTACCATGGTCCGATCTTGAATTGCTCCTTCACTTCTTCTTCGAATAAGTTCTAGTGCAGACTCATTATGTAAAGCACTGGTTGGATTAAAGAGCTGTTTAATATTCACTCTTGCTGTCTTGAGAATTTCACCCAGTCCTTCTGAAGCAATTACATAGTCAAGCTCTTTTAACTCTCTTACGTGAGGCCTCATCGGGTCGATTGTCCCTGGTTGTGGCTTGTTGAATGAAAATGGCTGAGGACCTTTTTCTCCCATGTAAGGATATGCAACCCCAATACGAGAGGACATGTTCTCAAGTGTTGTAATACTTACAGTGTCATTAGGAAGCTTGTCTAATTTTTGCTCTAACCATTCTTGTAAAAATTTATCTGCAGGCATAAAAGCATGCTGATTCTCTGCACCAAGGCCAGCAAGCGCTAACTGGATTTTAGAGCGAAACATATTAGCGATATTTCCCCCCATTCTATTGATAGTTGTACTCTCAAGTAGCTCTTCAAATGTTTTGGGGTTCTTCCTTTTTGTATGCGGAGTATGCGGATGCATGAATTTGTATGAAAAATCATCTTGCAAGGTTGGTCCTCCGTGAAGCCTCAGCGCAATTCCTGCCCTTGCAACTTGTTCAATATCGATTTCAGCTGCAATTTTATCTCCACCTGCAAAATGTTGAGACTGCAAACGCTGACGTGCTCTTCCTGTATTTTCCATAAGTAGGTCGATCACTTCTTTTGGAAGAAATGTTCTGTGTGGATCTCGAAGTGTAAAATCTGTCATAGGTACGACAATTAGACCTTCTGATCCTTGAGGGCCTGGAAAGAAGCGTTCTGGAGAATTTTTCATAGGGATCTTTTTTACTCTTAATAAACTGTTAATGCAAGTTGCTAGAATGCATTCATAGCAACAACTATACTTATTTCATGCGTATCGCATTTTTGTCGCCGGCAATTACGGAAATTCTTTTTGCATTGCAGCTGCAGAATCAGCTTGTTTGTACCGATCAATTTTCTGATTATCCAGATGAGGCACAGCGCATTCCACATGTATCTGATGCTATCTATGAGGATATTCGAGAATTATATGATTACGATGCGGATGTAGCAGAGATGGTTCAAGATATTTATATGGATGGGCTTTTGAAAAGTTACACTGATCCTTCTTGCGAACTCTTGAATCTCGTTCTACTTTAGGTTCATCTTTTCCACCAAACTTCATAATGACAAATTCTTTACAGCAACTTGATGAATTCATTCGAAATAATGGTCTTTTGACACATTACTTTTATGAACAAAAATGGAATAATGGAGAATTGACTAAGGATCAACTAGCGCTGTATGCCAAGGAATATTTCCACCTTGCAAAACGTGTTCCAGTTATTGTAAGCAACGTTCGTGATAGGGCAATTGCAAGAGGGGACACTGCACTCGTTGCAGAAATTGAAAAGAATATTGAAGAAGAGACAGAGCACATCGAGCTATGGAAAAGATTTTCACGCTCTCTTGGGCTCAGTGAGCAAGACCTTGAAAGCTATGAGCCACATCGTCTTACAAAAGAAGCTGTCAACGAACTTGAAGAGCTTTCGAAAGGATCTTTTGAAGATGGTGTTACTGCGATGTATGCAATGGAGCTTACATTGCCAGAGATTTCTCAAACAAAGAAAGAGGGACTTTCGAAGCATTACAACCTGACAAGTGAGGATGCACACGTGTACTTCGATGAGCACCTTAATGAAGAAGAGCATTTCTCTGTATGGAGAAAAGTGGAAGTAGACCCTGTACGGGCAAAAACTATTATACAGGCTTCACTAAAGGCACAGCATAAAGTTCTTGATGGTGTCTGTGAAATGTGTGGCTTCTGTGTCACATGTCATTAGTTTTTCATACCCCTTTTTTATGAGTTCTACTCCATATACTCGTTTTCAGACAACGCTTCATAGTGTGCTATCAAAGATTGATTTTGAACATGGAAGTAATACGCTTTTCGATAACCCTCAACACATTCATAAAAAAGAAATTACGATCCATGGTGACGATGGAAAGCCCAAAACTATGAATGCTTTTCGAGTGCAGTTCAATAATGCTCGTGGGCCTTATAAGGGGGGTATTCGTTTTCATCAAGAGGCAGACGAAGATGAAGTGAAGGCATTAGCAGCACTCATGGCGATTAAGACTGCTGTGGTCAATATTCCATTTGGGGGTGCAAAAGGTGGAGTGCAGGTAAACCCGAAGGAGCTTACCAAAGGAGAAGTACAAAAAGTGGCAAGGGAGTATGTCAGAGCTTTTCAAGAGAACTTAGGAGCAGATATCGATTGCCCTGCACCAGACGTCAATACAAACCCAGATATTATGGCGTGGATGCGTGATGAATATGAAACACTGACACGGTCGTATAGCCCAGCAATGATTACAGGGAAGCCGCTGTCATTTGGTGGTTCACTTGGTAGGGATAGCGCAACTGCGCGCGGAGGGTTTTTTATCCTTCAAGAGATGGTCGACCGCTTGGCGCTTGATCCTTCTGATATGAGGGTTGCTATTCAGGGTTTTGGAAATGCGGGCGCGCACATGGCAAAGTTTTTGCATAATGCAGGGTACATTGTTGTTGCAGTATCAGATTCTCAAGGAGGAATTTACAGCCCAGAAGGAATAGACCCTGTTCGTATTGCAAAGTACAAAGAGAAAACAGGCTCTGTCACAGGGGAGTATTGTGAAGGTTCTGTTTGTGATATCAGTCGTATGAATATGGACAGTGTTGAACAGGTAACAAATGAACAGTTGCTTGAAATTGATTGTGATATCTTGATTCCTGCTGCACTAGATAATGTGATTACTGCTGATAATGCAGATCGCATTAAGGCTCAGTATATTTTGGAGCTCGCAAACGGCCCAACAACACCAGAAGCAGATGTCATTCTTGATAAGAAAGGAAAGAGAATCATCCCAGATGTTCTGGCCAACGCAGGAGGAGTAACAGTGAGTTATTTCGAGTGGTCACAAGGCCGAAGTGGAGAGCAGTGGACTGAAGACATCGTTGATGACAGGCTCAAAAAAGTGATGCTTGATGCATACAAGTCTGTTCGTAGAGAGTCTCGAAGGGAAAATCTTACCTACAGAGAAGCTGCATTTGCCGTTGGTATCAAACGCATGTTTGACGCGATGACAGTACGAGGCTGGCTTTAGTGTTTATTCTCCATTACCCTTTGTTCCATGAAAGATGTTGCAATTGTTGGTCTCGGGTGCGCGGCGTATACCGCTGCGGTATATTCGGCCCGTTATAAGCTTGATACAGTTCTCATTGGGGAAGTTGAGGGTGGAATGGGTATGAGTGCAGCGGAGGTTGGTAACTGGCCAGGAAACATTGAGATTAAAGGGCCAGAGCTTATGGAGAACTTTAAAAACCATGCGCTGAGTTTTGATAACGTGTCACATACAGTTGGTCGTTTTGATAGCGTCGTTAAAACTGATGATGGCTTTGTTTTAACACTCCAAAATGGAGATACAATTGAGGCAAAAGCAGTTATTTTTGCAACAGGAAGCAACAAGCGTCATCTAGGCATTCCAGGAGAAGAAGAGTTCTCTGGAAAGGGTGTCACATACTGTGCCACATGTGATGCATTCTTTTACAGAGGAAAGGATGTCGCTGTTCTAGGAGGAGGTGATAGCGCTGTTGAGGGAGCTGCAATTGCTGCTCAGGTGGCAAATAAGGTGTACTTGGTTCATAGAAGGGATTCCTTTAAAGCAGAGCCTTACTGGGTAGACGAGGTGAATAAGAAGGATAATGTAGAATTTGTCTTACATACGAACGCAATCGAAGTATTAGGTGATCAAAAAGTCACAGGGTTAAGGCTCGATAAGCCATGGAATGGATCAGATACACTGGCTGTTGATGGCGTATTTATCGAAATCGGCTCTATCCCTGCAGTATCTCTTCCAAAAAGCTTGGGTTGTACATTGGATGATCGAGGCCATATTTTGGTCGATGCAGCTATGAAAACGAGTATTCCAGGTGTTTTTGCTGCTGGAGATGTTAGTAGTGGGAGTAATCACTTCGCTCAATTCGCAACAGCTGCAGGAGAAGGCTCTGTGGCTGCAAATTCTGTATTCAATTACCTTCAAGCAGGAGAGTAGCTTCTTTTTAGAGTTTTTCTTGCTATTTAACTTTAGATCCGTATCCTGTGTCCATTATGCCAAGAGGAAAACGTACAGTATTCGCAATGTTCTGCAAGAAGTCTGGAAACAGGCTGGGTACTTTGCGTTTCCATAAGCAAGATAAGTCTGGGAAAGGATGGAAAGACCACGCTGAAGGCATCAAAAAATACTGTAAGATTTGTCGCTCACGTGAAGATGTTCGTATGAAAGAAGAGCGTCATTCTAAATAGGAATGCAGTCCCACCAGCATGAACGTAGGGCTGTTTCTTTTGTATTGACCAGTAGTATGATTGAAGGTGGTTTTCCTATCTTTATTAATCAGGCATCGAAGATATTTCCTATGATGTTCTTTGCAGGGATAAGTACATTTATAGGTGCAATCCTTCATATTGGTCTTCTTATTACTCGTCAGCGCCTTCGGCAGCATTTGCCATGGAGGACGTGGGGTTTTATTACAGGTGTTACAGTGTGTAACTCGGTATTAGCTTTACTATTTATTTTTGCGGGTACTCGGTATACATCAGGTATTAATACGGCGCTTCTTCTTCAGTCTGAGATGTTGTTTTCCTTTCTTTTCTTCCGTGTTCTTGTTGGGGAGCATATCTCCCGTCGTCAGATTATTGGTGCACTTGGTGTACTAACGGGTACATTGATTGTTTTATATAACGGATCATTTCAGTTAAATTCAGGAGATATTCTTATTGTTCTTGGAACGATGTTTTATCCAGTGGGTAACATGTGTGCAAAGAAGGCACTTGAGGTGGCTTCTTCTTCGTATGTTCTTGCGATTCGTCATATTGTTGGAGGTGCAGTCTTTTCAACTCTTGCTTTTTTGTATGATGATGTTACAAGGGAAACATTTATGCTTCTTAAAGAACATGTACTCCTTGTTGTTTTTTATGGGGTGATGGTTCTTGTTATTTCAAAGCTCTGTTGGTATGAGGGGTTAAAAACACTTGCGCTTGCGAAGGCAGTATCCATTGTCCTTGCGTATCCAGTATTTAGCATGATCTTTGCGATGGTCTTTCTGCGTGAAATACCTACTGTGTATCAGGTTCTTGGAATGTGCGTCACAATCATTGGTCTCTTTGTTCTTGTTCGACGAAGTTCTCCCTCGACCCTGCCTGTAGATATTGTATAGTGCAGGCATGAAAGATATGTATCGAAGTTGTGCGTCGGTTGCAGTGTTTCGTAAAAATGGCGAGCAAGTAGAAATGCTTCTTGTTCATAAGCCTCGCAAGAAAGATGCATGGCAGTTACCACAGGGCGGCGTAGAAGAAGGAGAATCTATAGAGCAGGCAGCCTTGCGTGAGATTCAAGAAGAAACAGGAATTACTCCTCGCATTATTGGTAATAGTGGCAAGGTCTATAGGTACGATTTTCCAAAAAGCTACAGACGTTTTCGTCCAGACAATGTCTGTGGGCAAACTGTTGAATATTTTTTTGGTGAGTTGGATATGGGGGTGGAAGTAACGGTAGACCAAGAGGAGATTGACGATTATGTCTGGGTAACGAGGAATAAAATCCCAAAATACCTTAAGCGCAAAGCATATTTGAAGCTTGCGATGTCATTGTATGATGATGGTGTATCCCTTCTGTAGTACCTATGCGATTAGAACGTTTATCACTAGAGAAATTTCGTAGCTACAGTGCGCGTACATTTGAGTTTGATGATGCGAATACCCACGTTTTCATTGGTCCTAATGGCGTTGGAAAAACGAATATCTTAGAGGCTATTTCTTTGCTTTCTCTTACGAAGTCTTGCCAAAAAGCAGAGGAGGCAGACATTATCGCATGGGGTGACGATTATTATCGTGTGAAGGCACAGGTTTGTTCTGATGAAAAAGAACAGAAGCAATTAGAGATTGTGAGTCAGATCTCCCCACGAAAACAGAAAGCGTGTTTTGTGAATGATGTAAAAGTTGGTGCAGGTGAAATGGTAGGCGTACTTCCGACAGTGATTTTTCTTCCACAAGATCTCGAACTCTTTAATGGTTCCCCTGGCAATCGTCGTCATTTTTTAGATCAGTTACTGTGCCAGGTATCTCCACAATACTTGCAGACGTTAGTTCAGTATCAAAAGATACTAAAGCAGAGGAATGCGCTGCTTCGTAAAATATCAGATGGCGTTGCGCGCAAAACAGACTTAGCCATCTGGGATGAAAAGACTGCAGAAACAGGCGCAGTGGTTATGCTTCGACGTTTAGAACTATGTGAAATGCTCCAGTGCACCTTTGGTCAGGAGCTTAAAGCTCTTGGGGAAGACTGGGAGGGGGCTCGCATTGTGTATGAGAGGAAAGGACAAGCTAGAGATTTTGAGTCTGCACAGTCTGAGATGATGGATTTACTCTCTCACTTTCAGAGTAGAGATATTATTTTACAGTCAACGACTGTAGGGCCACATAGAGATGATTGGAAAGTTGTGGTAGATGGTAGAGACATTTCTACGTTTGCATCGCGTGGGCAGCAACGTACTGCTATATTAGCCCTTCTATTTTTAGAGGTATCCTATCTAGAACTTCAACGTGGAGAAAAGCCGGTCGTTCTTTTGGATGATGTCTTTTCAGAGTTAGATGATCACCATCAAACAGCACTTCTGAGCTCACTTGATGATCATCAGGTTCTTATTAGTACAACACACGTGCCATCGAATGTGCATGGTGCACGCCTCTGGGAAATGGAAAAAGAAGCAAGTGCTATGTCAGCACAGTAGCATTTTTTCCTTGATACGCTCCGAATGCTGCAAGCGCTAATGCATCTGCGGCATCATCAGGCTGAGGAATCTCTTCGAGGTTCATAATAATTTTAACCATCTCTTGCATTTGCTTTTTGTCAGCTTGTCCATCTCCTGTAATGCAGCTTTTTAGCTGGGGTGGCGTTGGCTCGATTATAGGGATGCCAGTTGCTGCAACCGTCGCAAGAATGACACCTCTGGCTTGAGCTACATCTAGCGCTGTTTTTTCATTCACTGAAAAGTAAAGCTTTTCAATAACAGCAAGCTCTGGCTGGTTCTCTTTGAGGTATTCTGTAAGGTCATCTGCTATCTCTCGGAGTCTATCTGCCATTGGTAGTCCTGCTTTTGTCTCTATGGTAAGCCATTCAATAGGCGTTATTGATTGGCTAGATCCGCTTTCAATGAGTCCTATACCAATAGTTGCCAGTCCTGGGTCGATTCCAATGATCTTCATGTCTATAGTGTAGCGTATTGCAAATAAATTATATTGTAGTCTTATATATACTTTGAGCATGGAGGAAAAGGCAATATTTTGCTATAATAAGAGGATTTAAACACTTTGAATACACACACACATCGCCATCGGCACTTTGTAGCACTTCCGTTGATGCTTCTTGTTGTAAGTATGAGTGTGGCAGATACAGGCGGGAGTATTTCTCATATTATTTCAAGTGTGACGTCATCTTTTGATGATGTAAAACAACCATTGTTTCCAAAGGGGACTTATGGACGAGTGATTGATGGAGATGTTGATTTTGATTCCGCGATAACACTTCATTCTGGCATACTTCGAATTGGATCTCAGGCAGAGCGCAGTGTAAATGTGGGGTCTCTATATGCATCGATATTTGATGGTGGTATGTACCTCATCGCGTCAGATGAGAGTGTGACAATCGCTGCATTAACGTCACCAGTATTTATCAGTTCTGGAGATCAGCGAATGATTGTCCCCATTGGAATGCAGTGGACTGGTTCCACGACGGGCATTAGTCCAATAACAGCAGGTTTTAGTGATTGGATGAATGCCAGAAAGCTGTCACCATTGCCTGTACATTTTCAAGAGGAGCATGTTGCTGAATTGATCACAGAAGAGAAGAGTGTGCTGTTACCTCTTCCAGATTTACAAAGCCACCTTCCACGTGAGACTGTTTCATTTGAGACATTCCTTCTTCCAGTGTCACGTGCAGATGATCAGAAGCAACGCGAAGAGCATATCCTTGGCTATATTCGCTCGCTCGTAGAACGTGATGACGTGGCATCTTTCCAAGAGGTGATTCAAGATGAAGAGGTTCAAACAATACTATCTTCTCATCGTGGTCGAGAAGTAATAGCGACAATGATAGGACAACTAGATATGAGTACATCTATGCGAATGGAGCTTTTGATGCGAGTTGCAGACACAGAAAGTATGTGGGCACTTTCGTCGTTTCATCCAGAGTTTAGAGACATAGCATGGACACTCGTTGGACCTGATGTTTCGGTGGAATCTCAACTTGCCCGCGCGTTTCTTTTTCCGTTTAGCTTATTTTCATCAGAGGACGTGTCAGATTTTGTAATGGATCGTTATGGTGTCGCACTGGAGGGTATTGTGAGTAATATGAGCGATGCATCACCATTTGTTGAACATCTTCTCGATACACATCTTCCATTGATCGATCGCCTTGAAGAAAAAGGGTACCCACGTCGAGCTATTCGCATGTCTGAAACACTGGTATCTCTTATTCTTTCAATGGAGCATAAGACAGATGTGATGACAAAAGCTCTGAATCATTTGCAGTTTTTTTCTCAGGTTGATATCACTCCACTACCAGTAAAACCTGCAAAGAAGACGAGAAATACTGTAGTTCAACAAGAGGATATCGTTCCAGTGGTGGTGTATTCCCCTCAGGCGGTCGAAGTTATGGCTCATGATATGCTCCAAAAATCTGGTGCACTCTTTACCGTAGAAACAGGTATAGCGGCTTATGCGGATAATAAAGCACATGTTTCTGGCATATTCTTTAGTTCTCCGAAAGAGGATCGTTCTGTGACGTTTACATTAGATGTGTATAGCAAAATTGTTAATGAAATAGAGATTAATGGCAAATCAGACTTCCCATATGAGCCATCATTTGATGGATTTGTAGAGTGGATTTCTCAGTAGAAATAGAGGATTTCATTGACCACGGCGCGTATTCTTCGTACCCTATGTGGGCTTATTGGGCGACTAGCTCCCACCTACGCCTTCGGGCTTTGGCGGGCAGGCAAGGCAGCTTCCAGCTTCGCTCTCTTGGCTAATTCATCTACAAGCTGGATATCATTCACAACATTGGGCGACTAGCTCAGCTGGTTAGAGCGCTACACTGATAATGTAGAGGTCGCAAGTTCAAGTCTTGCGTCGCCCACCACTAAATAATGGCTTACAGAAGCCATTTTTTTAATATTGATTTCTTCCTAAATTTGTCGATAATTGGGGGTATTCTATTTCTTTCATATTTTTTTATGGAAAATGACTGTTCTTGCGGATGCGACTGCGAAAATTGTGATGATTGTGGAAAGCCGTACTGCGAGTGTCGTTGTGACGATAAGCCAGATGATCTGGATGCAGAAGAATCGTTAGACTGGTAATGATATATAAAAGAGGGCTAATAGCCCTCTTTTTTTGATATGCGAAATAAAATTATTTTGCGCTTGTCCTGTTCATTGCACGGAGCTGAGTTCGTACACACGTGTTTTTTGCAGTACCTACCTCGTACTTACATGCTGCGCGAGCAGCTTCATCACGAGTGTTGATAAGACGACGCCAGTTTCCTCCAGTTTCATTGTGACGCCTAAGGCTTGCGAGGTCATTGTTACCAATACGACGAATGTTTGATGTTGATGTATTTCTTGTAATAACACGTTGGTCACGAAGTGTATTGTTGCGATTAGTAATTTTCGAAGGTGCGCTGACACGTAGGCGTCCGCTGTGTTCTAGGACATACATACATCGAGACTTTTCTCGACCAGCAAGGTTTTGGCATCGTTCAGCGTTTATTTTTGCTGCTGTGCTTATAGCGGTCGCTGCCGCAGAAAGAGGAGTTGCTGCGAAGAATAGGACACCAATAAGTGTGCTTGAAGTAATAGCTTTTACAGTTGTATTCATAAGAATGGGGGAAGATTTCTAGGATTATACAAGGTATTTATAAAAAGAAGAAAAGGATTTTCTCTCTATTATTTAGAGTACAGTTTTTATTTATCGTATATCTTGGTGACACTTTCACCTTTATCAACACTGTGGATGACCTCTGCAAGAAGTGGTGCAATAGGAAGAACAGTCAGTCCTGTGAATGCGTTTGCATTTGTCGGAATGCTATTTGTTACAATCACTTCTTTGAACGCCGCTTTTTCGAGTCTTTCTATTGCTGCTCCTGAGAAAATTGGATGCGTAGCAATGGCATAGACGTCTGGGTTTGCACCTGCAGTTATAAGTGCCTCTTTTGCTGCGCAGAGGCTCCCTGCTGTATCGATCATATCATCAAAGATGATGCAGGTTTTACCTTGGATATTACCAACAAGCTCCATTGCTCCTATTTCTTGATGGCTTGGTCGTGTTTTGTGAATAATTGCAAGGTCTGCATCGATGAGGTCTGCAAATTTCTTTGCACGCTTAGCGCCTCCTTCATCTGGTGATACGACAACAGCATTGTCCAATTTCTTTGTATTAATGTATTTCGCAAACACTGTTCGTGCTTCTAGTGCATCAACTGGTACAGAAAAGAACCCTTGGATTTGATCTGAGTGTAGGTTTAATGTCATGACATGATCTGCTCCCGCTTGTTCGAGCAAATGTGCGACCAACTTTGATGAAATTGGTTCGCGAGGTTCTGCGACGCGATCTTGCCTTGCATACGGGAAGTAGGGGATAACGACATGTACTTTTTTTGCAAAAGAAAGCTTGGCAGCTTGGCACATAAGAAAGAGTTCCATGAGGTCTTCGTTAACAGATCCTGTTCCTGCTGTTTGTACAATCCATACATCTTGTCCTCGAACAGATTGCTCGTACTTTACGTATCTTTCTCCAGAACTAAAGTTTTTAAGCACGATCTTTCCTAAATCTTCACCAAGTTCTTTGGCAATATGTGCTGCGAGTTCGGGGTGGGATGATCCTGCAAAAAGCTTCATAGTATTACTATTGTAGCATGTTTTCTGTATGAAATCAGCCTTCAATATGCTTGTTATTAGCTGATATGAGGGTATTTAGCATAGTATGCTACTATTGTGTCATGCATATACGCTTTTCATCCTGCATCGGACTCCCTCTTATGGAGGAAGGGACGGATAATAGTGTTATCGGACTTTTGTCTGGAATACTTATTCATCCAGATACTGGTGCAATTGAGGGCTTTTTTCTTCACTCTCGAATGAGTCTTTTTGTGTCCTCATTAGATATTTCGAGATGGGGAACTAGAGTCTATGTGCGTAACGCAGATGTGGTTGCCCCTATTGAGGATAGAATTCGCTTACAACCTCTGTTAGAAGATACACGCACAGTCTTGGGACAGAAGATTTTGTCAGAATCTGGAACTCGTCTCGGTAGGTGTAAAGACATACAGTTCAATACAGATACGATGCATATAGAATGGATATTCCCACGAAAACTCTTTCGGTGGGGAGTTGCATTGCCTGTCTCAGAGATTCTTGAGGTTCGGCCAGATGCAATTGTTGTAAAAGATAGGCTCAAAGCAGAGCCGCAAGTTCGTTCTCGTGAAAAGCCATCTTCGTATACCGATATATCCGAACCATCACTAGCCGGTCGAGTGTCGCACCGTCGGAAATAAAAAAACTCTCCAGTTATTCGGAGAGTTTTTTAAAAAGTAGATCTTTGTTATTCTTACGTAAGAAGAACGTCTGCAACGAAGCTAACAATTGCTTGGGCAATCAAGATAACGACGAGACCAATGATAACGTACAGAATGGTCTTTTTTGCTTTATCTTTTTCTGTTTCTTCACCTTGTGAAACAACGAGGCGAATACCAGCGATAACAATGAAGATCACAGCGATAAGAGCCATGAAATTAAGGACAATAGTAAGAAGTTTTAAGATACCCGATCGTAATCCTGCTTCACTTCCTCCATTAACACCACCGATATTTGGAATCTCTCCAAAGATTTGTGCGAATGCTTTCGGAGTAGCTGCAAAAGCCATTGCTGCATACGAAGCGCGAAGTGATAAATTTTGTAGTCTTGTAGTCATAAAAAAAAGTAGTAGGAGTTTTTACCATTGTTACTTATTGACTGTCTATTGCGCAAGGTAAGAATGCGTTGAGAGTAGTAATGTTTCTTGACGCTTTGTTCATTTCATTCTCTACATTATTCTTCTAATGCTTCATTGCTGAGGAAGCCAACAACAATGAGAAGTAGTGCTGGAAGTGAAAACCATAAGTCTTGATTTAAAATCATAACTTGCATGAGTTTACTTTTTTCAAGTAGAGGAGCGATATTTGCAAGGTTTTCCATATTCGGGTCAAGGATTGCAACATCGGCAACAAAGATAAATAATGTGATGAGCAGAAGCCCAGCTGTAGCCATCCCAAATACTGCTGTTAGTATGACGTTTATAAATCCTCCAGGGTCTTTAGAGTATCCAATTTCAAGACCACCACGAACTGCAATGAAAATGATGAGTGCGATAAAGAGAACAAGCTTTACCCCTGTGAGAATAGTTGAATCAAGTGAAATACCAACGATGTTGAGCATTGGAAGACTCTCTCCACTGAGTCTATCAATAATATTTCCAATGCCTTCCACTGCTAAAATGGCTATATATGTGGAGACAATCACCTTTATTGCCTCGTGCTTCCCTATAATGAAGCTATAGGTGATAACCAGCCCAAAGAAGACGATAATGAACAGGTCCCATGTTGGCGTAATTGTCATGGATCCCAGTGTAATGGAAAAATAAGAAAGGAAAAAGGAGAAAGAGAATGCGCGTCTAAAATACATGTTGTATTCTTGCTCTATGCGACACGGATTCCTCCTTATCGATAAGCCAGTTGGCCCAACAAGTCATGATATTGTGTATAGGGTTAGAAAAACGCTTTCAGAACGTAAAATTGGTCATTTGGGTACGCTCGATCCAGCGGCTTCAGGGCTTCTTGTCCTTGCAGTGGGGGCGAAAGCGTTAAAGGTTGTAGAGCTTTTTACGGATATTTCAAAGGAGTACGTGGCTGATGTTACTTTTGGGACTGTCAGTGTAACGTACGACAGAGAGGGTCCTTTTCAAGAGTTTGAACGTCGCCCAGGAATAAAGGATCCTGCAGATATTGATATTCAGGAGACAATTCGAAATCGTTTCCTTGGGGTTGTCAGTCAGGTTCCACCTACAACTAGTGCAATCAAGATTGGAGGAGAACGTGCATATCGAAAGATGCGACAGGGCAGGGATGTCGAGATGCCAACGAGAGAGGTGGATATTGATTACTGCGATATGATGTCATATTCATACCCAAACCTTCAGCTTAAAGTAGGGTGCAGTAGTGGGACATATATTCGCTCTCTTGCACACGATCTTGGACAGTCATTACGATGTGGTGCGTACCTCTCTGGATTGAGGCGTACAATGGTTGGTGATTTCAGTGTCGATAATGCATCTGTTCCAGATGATGCGGTGTGGGGAAAGGTTCTTCCACTAAAAGAAGTCCTTGCTTACATGCCAAAAATAGAACTCACGAAAGATAACTTTGAAGATTTAACGCACGGACGTATTATTGAAGGATCATGTAAAAAAAATACAGTTGGCTGGCTTGATGGTTTACCAGTTGCGTTGCTTGAGCGAGGGAAGGAGGGGGGAATCAAAGCAAGAAAGGTATTGTAGACTCTTTATAGAATGCTAATCTTTGCGTATGCAAACTCTTCAGAAGATCACTGTTCCAAATCCAGAAATGCTTTCACTTGCACATATTACTGGTGAGTATGATGACCCTATTTGTCGATATATTTTTCAACAAAGGAGACTCGCGACATTGTAAATAAACCAGATGTTATGGGCGTGGAGTATACGGAGAAACTAGAGCAAGGAATCGTGCATTTGCTCTTCACAGGGCATATGGATGGAACACACATCGTGCGAGTTTTATGAGTAGCCAGAGAGCTCGGGATGATGATGGGCGGTGGTATATAACAGAAGACTCTTACAGAAAACTGACCCTAGCAAAGGGGAGCATTGTGTATTGTGGTGATGTTGTCGCAACAGGTGTCACACTTGAAAGTGGCCTTGAGGCGCTGACACAAGCAATCGTAAAAAGTGGTGGCTCTATTCGCTATTTTGTCTTCTTTACTATTGGTTGTCATAAGACGGAGAAGATCTTCGAGAAGTATTATAAGATCTGGAAAGAAACGTTCGATGACTTTGAGGGTATTGATGTTTATTACATAGAGGGGAAGTTTCACCTTGCAGATAGTAAAACCCCAGTAAGCATCAAGCTTCAGGGGACAGATTTACTACGAAGGGACTCTTTACTAATGCCAGAGTTTATCAATGCTATGAATAGAGATCTCGCAGCAGCACTTGAGCGTTGCACTATCTACGATGCAGGGTCTAGGGCATTTGATGTCAATGAATATACAGAGGATGTCGTTGAGTATTGGCAACAGGTTTTAGAGCTTGCTCATGGTGGCATGACTGCAGAGCAGTATTTGGAGGAGCGATTCCCTGAATGTTCCGAATCTTTGCGCTTAATCGCAAAAGAAGCGGATCTTAAGGATATTTGTGCACAGCGAATATCACTTCTTTCCTAAAAAAAGTATTGTAGAACTAGGCACAAATCCGTAGAATCCCGCCTGTTACGAGCGTTGACTTGGGTCGGTAGCTCAGTGGTAGAGCAGGAGACTCTTAATCTCTTGGCCGTGGGTTCAAATCCCACCCGACCCACCATTATTTCTTCACGCTCTCCATGCAGTGCTTTTGAATAGTTCTCCAGTCGAAGGGGAATTTATGTGTTTCAATTGCACGAACAAGAGCGCCAAAGCAGTCCCACACTGTTTTACCTTTGTAGAGGAATGCATTTCCAGATTCCTGAATTGGATTGTAGTTTTCAAGTGCTTTTGTCGCAGGTGATACAGGAATAACTCCGTAGCTAAGAGCTTCTTCAAGCTCTGGCATATCAGTTGGGTCTGTACAGAAAAGCACAATATCAGACGCTGCATACATTTTTCGCATTGTCACATCGTCATTTGGGAGAATAGCAATCCTATGAGGATGTTCTTTTGAAAGTGCTGTAAATAGTGTTCCAAAATCTGCAGAGCCTTTTCCTACCACTAAAAGCTGTACATCGAGGCTTAGTAAGCCTGGTAGTACTTCTTCGAGGAGCTTTCCTCCGATCTTTTCACTCATTCCAGCTGGAAGGCAGATAACAGCTCGTTTTGCTTCTGCTGGCCATCCAAGTTCTTCTTGGAGGCTTACTTTATTGGCACCCTTTTTTTCAAGGGAGGCAGCTGTGTAGCGCTGTGTAATTTTTTGGTCTGTAGCAGGAGTCATAAGGTTTGTATAAATCTACTTATTATAGCGTAAAACGGGACTTTTTTGAAGCCACCTGCACTGGAAAAACTCCTAAATTGTATTCTGATTATACTGTTGTTCTGGAGCTCCGAATAAGGCACTCTAGATGGACATGAAACACCTTGTTCTCGTTGATGGCCACCACCTTATGCATAGGGCTTATTGGGCTATTCCACGGACATTAAAGTCCAAGGCAGGGGATCCGACGAATGTGTCGTTTGGTGTGGCATCTATGCTTCTGGCTATATTTGCCAATGAGGAGCCAGATGCCATTGTGATGTGTTTTGACGAAGCAGGAGATACATTTCGTCACGAAGAGTTTGTTGAATACAAAGCAGGAAGGTCTGAGACGCCTGATGATTTTTATGTCCAGATACCAACCGTTCTTTCGATGATAGATGCTTTTGCACTACCTGAGGTAAGTGATGCCAAATATGAAGCGGATGATTTTCTTGGTTCGTACGCTAAAGCAGGGGAGGCAGCTGGTATGAGAGTGACAGTAGTTACTGGAGATAAAGATGCTTTTCAGCTCGCATCAGATAAGGTTCGCATTGCTATTCCCCATAAGGGATATAATCAGGCAGAGTATCTAGGACCTGCAGAGATAGAGATCAAGCTAGGCATTCGCCCAGATCAGGTTGCTGCATTTAAAGGGCTTTCAGGTGATAGTTCAGATAACCTAAAGGGTGTGGATGGCATAGGTCCAAAAACTGCATCGACGCTTTTGCAAAAGTACCAAACTCTTGAAGGTATTTATGAACACCTTGATAAAATAAGACCAAGTATAAGAGAGAAGCTTGAGCGCGATCGTGAGCAAGCATTTTTTTGTCAGCGCATGGCAGAGCTCGTGACAGATATCTCTCTTCCATTGTCACTAGAGGAAGTGTCGGTTTCTGGAGTTGATCCACGTCCAGTTCTTGATTTTTTTCAAGAGCAAAATTTCACATTACTCACAAAGAGGCTCATGCGATTGATGGAATCTGATTTTGGCAAGAAATACTTTGATACAGAAGGAATTTCACAGAGTGGTGACCAGAATAAATTTGAAGAAAATGAAAAAGAAAGTTCACAATTATCTCTCTTCTAGAGAAGTTTGTGCATACATTTAGTACTCATCTAAAAATATGAGTGTTTTTTCATGGTGTTAATGTTTTATTTAGCCCTTTAATTGCATAAAAAATATGAATACATAATGTAATCACAAAACAGTGTCGTGTTCATGTTTATTACTCAATACGCTCTTGCGTATCTTCCAAGTCAACGTAGACTTCGCTGTGCTTTTCGCAAAACTTTTGTGGCAAGCAATTCTCATTGATTTCAATTTTCTTTTCAAAACCCACCATGTCAAAAGAAAGAGTACTTGCCAGCCTCGATATCGGAAGTTCCAAAATTCGAACGGTTGTTGCAGTCGCCGATGGCGAAGATAGTCAGTCAGTTCCAAACGTTATCGGTGTTGGACTCTCTCCTTCTTTAGGGATGAGAAAAGGACACGTCATTGATGTGGAGGAGTTGATCCATAATATTATTTCATCTCTTGAAGATGCAGAGCGCATGGCAGGTGTTCCTATTAACCATGTGTATGTTGGAATGTCTGGCTCACACATAGAGGCATTCGATAGCAGAGGAGTGATTGCAGTGTCTGGGTCTGAAATTACAATGGATGATGTCGCGCGTGTGCTTGATGCAGCTCAGGCTGTGTCTATTCCTGCAAATCGTCGTATTCTTCATATTGAACCAAAAGCATACGCTGTTGATGAACAACGTGGCATTAAAAACCCTGTTGGTATGACTGGTATCCGCCTTGAGGCAGATGCCCATATTATTACAGGTCATATTCAGCATGTTAAAAACCTCGAAAAGTGTGTCGACCAAGCAGGTGTTGATATTGATGATTTGGTTCCTTCAACTATTGGTGCTTCTGAAGCAGTGCTTACAAAGCGCCAGAAAGAGCTTGGTGTTGTGGTGATAGATGTCGGAGCTGGTTGTACAAGTTTGGCTGTCTTTGAAGAGGGGACAATTTTGCAT
>PFDQ01000056.1 GCA_002772815.1 Candidatus Peregrinibacteria bacterium CG10_big_fil_rev_8_21_14_0_10_42_8 | reverse complement strand
CTCCAAAGGAAGCTTTCGAGGAGAAGCTACAGATTATGCATTTCAGACTTTAATGTGCGTTTGCGCCCCATTTCCATAGATCACAAATCAAATGTATTGAATGATCGGGAGAAAGCATTGAGACAACAAGAATTTGATGATACTACAATCAAAGATTTGCGTATCGATTATAAAAAAAAACTCATTAAGCCGTACGACTTAGAGGTGCGTATTGCCGAGCTTGAGAAGCGCGGATTTAAAGACCCCGTGAAGATGATTACCTCCTCGCCCGCCATCCTCGGCTACGCTATGGAGAACATCGACGGGAAGATTGCCGATCTTGAGAAGCGCGGATTTAAAGACCCCGTGAAGATGATTACCTCCTTGCCCGCCATCCTCGGCTACGCTATGGAGAACATCGACGGGAAGATTCGCTTGATTGAGCAAGTATCAGCACAATTTGGAAATGGAACAGACGCTGCACCTACCATTATAGAACGGGAATTGGGCATTTTGAGTACGAAAATTGACAAACTCTGGACATTGGTTCGTGTTCTCTGTGAGAGTAATCAACAACCATCACCAAAAGACATTCACGCCCTGCTTTTTGCAAAACTTGAATATGTTGTACTGGCTCACAGCAAACAATCATCCGAGAAATCACTGGAAGAATGCCTGAAAACTATTAAGAAACTGAAAAAAATAGGATTAACAAAGGGGGATGCCAGAAGCGAGATTGCTGCTCTTCTTGATGAGGATCCTGATTCCAAGACTATTCAAAGGTACGTGAGAGGCTATCCTTTGGCTCAGAATGAGGAATGAAAACTTGTATGGTGCCACGGGACAGGATTGAACTGTCGACCTCGGGCTTATGAGTCCCGCGCTCTAACCAACTGAGCTACCGTGGCAGGCCTTTTTTGTCCTTGTACCTCTCTATAGATTCTAACAGGATCTTCTTCGCTTCGTCTACTCCATGCCATCCCTTTACATCTACCACCTTACCTTCAAGCTCTTTGTATACTTTGAAGAAGTGAGCAATTTCATTAAGGTATGGCTCTGCTATATCCTGCATCGTCTTCATAGTAGAGTAACGAATGTCGTTAACAGGAACACAAAGCAACTTGTGGTCTTCTTCTCCATCGTCAACGAAGTCTAACACACCAATAGGACGAACTTCTATAACGATTCCAGGAACAGTAGGGAACGTTACCAATACAAGTGCATCAACAGGGTCTCCATCAGTAAAAAGGGTCTGAGGCACAAATCCGTAATCTCCTGGGTAATGCATTGGTGAAAACAAGACACGATCAAGCTTAAAAGCACCAAGATCTGCATCATATTCATACTTATTTTGCGATCCACAAGGGATTTCAACAACAACATTGAACGAATCAGGGAGATTCTCGCCAGGTGTGAGGTCATCTTTAAGGTTCATCTGCCCTATAGTAGGGAAATTTACAGGAATTCAAACAAAAATATATAAGAAATAAGGTATAATTCGCACATGATCATAATTCTATTTTTCGGGATTCAGACCATATCTCTTCTTGTGCTCATTCTTTTTATGCATGAATACAAGCGCATAGCCTATAAACATCAAACATTACTCCAATCAATTGAGGACGATTCAACGCCACGGTCAATCAATCAAAGTACGATCATTATTTGGATTTATGCAGCCATCACATTTTCTATACTCATTGGTACAACCTTTTTCTTTTTCTCAATAATTACTTCCCTATAATATGCCTCATCAGATTAAACCAGAATCGGATGAAAAAATTATTATGGCTATTAGCACCCATTGGATTAAGTATGTTCTGCCAACCATTATTTTTATAATTATATTTTCTGCGAGTACGACGTTTTTTATTATCTCAGGAATTGCCGCCAAAGATTCGCCAGTAATGGCCATTGTCATACTTTTTACAGGAATGATACTTATGTACCTTGTCGTGCACTGGTTCTTCCATAGACTTCTCTCAGAAGCGATGGAAGATATTATTGTAACAACCAAAAGAGTAATCTGGATTAAGGAATCACTCTTTCAAATAGATGATGTACGACAGATTCCACTAACCAATATTCAAGGAGTTGAAAGTCAAAAACGAGGTCTTCTCCAAACCGTCCTACGATATGGATCATTATGGTTTGATACTGGTGGCACCATTACAACAGACCAAAATGCCATCATGACAGAAGTACCACACCCAAACGATGTTGCTCGCGAAATTAATACAATAATTCGACAAAATTTATGACAACACTTATCTGTCTCCATGGCTGGGGTGGCTCAAAAGAATCATTTACTGAACTCAAAGAAGTCTTAATGCACAAGGACATAGATATCCTGACACCAGATTTACCTGGATTTGGTGATGAGCCTGAACCTACGCTACCAATGACCGTAGATGATTATGCAGATTGGGTAATGCAGTGGATGAAAACCCAAAGCATTTCGAAAGACTGGATGCTCTTAGGGCATTCTCATGGAGGTCGGATCGCAATCAAACTTGTCACTGATAAAAAACAACAGCCATCTCATCTATTTCTTTGTGCAGCAGCAGGAATACGGCACCCTTGACACATCAAACGCGTACTTGGGCTTATGCTCGCCAAGGGTGGAAAAATCCTCTTCTCTATTCCTGGATTACACACACTAGAGCCACTTGGTAAAAAAATTCTCTATACACTTGTTCGTGTCCACGACTACGAACGTGCATCAGATGTTATGAGGAAGACACTTATCAAAGTGTCACAAGAAGACCTGCGAGAAAACCTACAACACATCCATATTCCTACAGACCTTTTCTGGGGAATGGATGATGGTATGACGCCATTTTCTGATGCCAAAATAATGGAAGAAGAAATCCCAAATGCAATTCTTCATCGATACGAAGGAATTCGTCATCGTGTCCATAGAGACAAAGCAAAAGAGATCGCCAAAATTATAAAGTCATACTTGAAATAGCGTATAATCATTATTATGTACTCTTCAACGATTACTGGCCTCATTCTTCTTGCCTGCGTCTCCCCTTTTCTCACACTTGCCACACTATGGCAAAAAAAAGAATGGAGGATAGACAGACTAAAAGAGCACATGCGAAGTAAGGGGTGGCTTCGACAAACCTTTGGCATCATAAGGCCTGTCATCGTCATTGCTTCCATTGCAAGCTCACGAATCAACCTACCACTAAGTGGCCTCGTGATTGGACTATACCTACTTGCTGGAATGTCCCTTTTACAAATAATAACAAGAAGACAACGTGTACCTGTATGGACAATGAAAGCTGTCGTACTATGCTGTACATCACTCTTTATAAACATTCTACTAATACAATCCGAGTTCATTGCTCATATAAGCTATTTCTTGCCTCCGTATTTCTCTGTACTCCTACCAATATTACAATTCATACCACTCACTCTTTCGTGGATACTTCTTTTGCCTATTGATATCGCTCTTAAGCAACATATTATGAAGAAGGCATCAGTACTTCGATCGTCGCATAAAAACCTCACAGTTATTGGTATTACAGGAAGTGTTGGCAAGACAACGACCAAAGAACTTATTGCCCATATCCTAAAAGAAAAAAACGTTCTCTCGACACCTGCATACGTTAATTCTGAAATGGGGGTAGCAAAGTGGATTCTCAAAGAACTACCAAAACACAGTAAAGATAAAGACCTCATACTGATTATTGAAATGGGTGCATATCGAATGGGAGAGATTGAGAATCTGTGTTCTCTAACAAAACCGAGCATTGGAGTGATAACTTACATCGGAACACAGCATATTGCTCTTTTTGGTTCTCAGGAGAAATTGCAAAAAGCAAAAAGGGAACTCTTCACCGCACTTCCAGAAAACGGTCACGCGCTCTTCAATGCAGACTGTGAACCATGCAAAAGCGTAGCACGAAACCTTCTGTGTAAAACGACACCCGTCAGTGCTTCCACTGTAGACAGTAACGATTCAAGCAATGGCATACGTTTTAATATAAAAGGGCAACAGTACAGCATTCCTCTTCACGGTATTCACAACGTCACCAATGTGTTGCTTGCCATTGAGGTTGCAAAACTGCTTGGATTGCAGTCAGAAAGTATTGCAAAAAGCCTTACAACATTTTCACCACCTCACAGTACATTTGCTGTCCGTTCACAAAACGGTATCACACTGCTTGATGACACACACAATGCAAGTCCCGAAAGTTTTCAGGCAGCAATTACTTGGGCCGCATCCCAACCAATGCACAATAAAATCCTGTTAACACCAGGGTTAATAGAACAAGGAGTAGCTGAAGACAAGATTCACACAGAACTGGGGTCACAGGCAAACGGCGTCTTTTCACGAGTCATCTTTACTGGAAAACATGGAAGAGATGCATTTGCAAAAGGGTACACTGGGACAGTGGAACAATACACAAGGCACACTGTACCCGTAACAAATGGAGACCTTCTCGTGTGCATCGGAAGAGTAAGTCCTACAATAATCAAGCACATTGTTTAAGCCCATTCACCATACTTTTGGCCCCCATGTCACGTTGCCATATTTGATAGCCTCATGGAAAGAGCTCCTCAAGCCATGGAGCTGGAGAAAGGGATACGACAGGGAAAGGCTACGATCATCTATCCAATATTGGTTTAATGCAAAATGCTTTCTCTTCTCCTCCGGAAGAGAAGGTCTTCTTGCATTGCTACGGTCACTAAACTTCGACATTGGCAGTGAAATCATTATTCAAGGGTATACATGTGTTGCACTACCCAATGCAATTCATGCAGCTGGCTATATACCGATATTCGTTGATATTGACCCCAACACATTAAACATGCAGATAAATGCGATTGAAAATAAGATTACAGGACGAACAAAGGCAATTATCTGCCAACATACATTTGGCATGATTGCAGATACCGACGCCCTAAAAGCGTTATGCGATAAACATCGAATACTTCTGATAGAAGACATGGCACACGTCCTACCAGATGTGTCAGGGCCAGATATACTTGGAAAAAATGCAGACTATATGATGCTAAGCTTTGGTCGCGACAAAGCAATATCTGGAATATGTGGAGGTGTAATAGTAAGCAAGAATGATATCATTTCCGAAGAACTTGAAGAGGAGGAAAATCGTGCAAAAGAACTCTCAATATGGAGCGTATTTCGCATACTTCTCTACCCAACAATCTATGCAAAATCAAAGCTTCTTTATGGCTTAGGTATCGGTAAATTAGGACTTCTCGCATCACGAAAACTAGGAATACTACTTCCAATTATTACGAAACAAGAAAAGAGTGGCGTGCAATCGCCACTATTACGGAAAATGCCAAACAGCTGTGCTGCACTTGCAAACAAACAACTCCGAAATATGCATACCATCAATAATCACCGCAGAGTTCTTACAAAAGAATATCTAGCTGCAACAAAAAAGTATCATTGGGATATACCAAATGGTATTTCTGAACATTTTCCCCTCCAAAAATTTCCAATCCTTGTTGAAGATGCAGATGCACTAAGGCAAAAGCTGAAACAATACAACATACACTTAGATGATGGGTGGACAGGATGCGTTGTGTGCCCACGGACAGTAACAATAGAAAATACAGGATACGTAGCCCATAGCTGCCCAAAAGCAGAGGAAGTTGCCAAAAGCATCATCACACTCCCAACTCACCTTACAATGACAAAAGAAGGCGCTGCTTATATCATATCTCACCTTCAATCATGAACGTCCAACACGCCACCGACCAAAGACAATGGGATAATTTTCTATCATCTGAGCAACATCGCCCCTTCCTACAAAGCTGGACAATGGGTGAAGTATATAACGATGTAAAACAAAAGCCGATACGGCTCGACGTACGCGATGGAGATACTGTTATTGGTATATGCCAAGCAACACTCGTTCCTGCAAGACGTGGCCGACATCTCTCTATTCCATATGGGCCTGTCATACGTAAAGAACACAGGAAAAAAGCAATGCCAATACTAATCACTGCCCTAAAAGAAGAAGCTGAAAAACAGCAGTGTTCATTTGTGAGACTGAGCCCTTTTTGGCTGGAAGATGAAGAAATCAGTGGTGCCAAACCAGCACCCATGCACCTACTTGCCGAGCATCTCTGGTATATCCCTCTTATGGAATGCGACCCATGGACAGAAAACAAGGAAGGACCGATGCGAGCTGAAGAAGACATCATGAAAGAAATGAGAAAGACATCACGTAACCTTATCAGACGTGCAGGAAAAGAAGGGGTTGAAATTATCAGATCAGAAAACCCGATGAAAGACCTTCCAAGCTTTATTGAGCTCCACGAGGAGACGCGAAAGCGTCACGCATTTACACCATATACAAACTCTTTTTTTGAAGCACAGGTAAAACACTTCTCTGCACGAAACGAATGCACTATGTATAAAGCTATGTACCAAGGAGAGCTCATAGCGTGCTCCATCCACATGCATGCCTTTGGAGAAACCAGCTACCATCATGGAGCAAGTACGCATAAACACTCAAAAATACCCGCAAGCTACCTTCTCCAATGGACTGCAATTACTGATGCTCTAAAAAGAGGAGATCGTATATACAATTTCTGGGGGATTTCTCCTGAAGGAGTAAAAAATCATCCTTTTGCTGGAGTGCGAACATTTAAAACAGGATTTGGCGGAAAGGTTCTGGAAATTGCACACTGCATGGACGTTCCTGTAAATTCGCGGTATCATCTTACACGCGCCTTTGAAACACTCCGCAAGTGGCGTCGCGGATTCTAAATCTCCTATGACTAAAAAGCCAAACGAAAAAGACAAGCTCGATACCATCGTCTGGCACCTAGAGCGCATGGATAAAAGAGATAAACTTCGAACATGGGGAAGCTTTTTCAAGGGGCTTATGAGCATTATCCCTGTTATCGCATTTATATGGGGCGCATGGTACTTCTCTCAACATGGAGATGAGATTATGGCTAAGATCGCTAAACAAGCCGCAGAACAAGCTGCTGAGGTCACAAAGCAGGGTACAAACTCAATCCTCGATCGAATGAAGAACCTAGGACAATAGGACTACTCCTTAATCATTGAAAGTAGGTCATCATTTGTTGTTGTCGACTTTACAATGAGGCTAGGCATACGCAAAAACTGTGTTCGCTCAAATGAACGGTCTTGTGATGCAGAAAGTCCAAGGAGGTACCCCATCTCTTCTGCTGTTTTTGCAATACGGTCGTTAACACCTCCAAGTGGGTAAGCAATCGCAAAAACATCTCTGTTGATCATTTCTTCTAAGATTTTCTTACTCTGCCCAAGCTCAAGCTCTATCTGAGAATTTGTAAGAGACCGAAGGTCATCCCCTGTATGTCCATTACTTTGAATATCATGACCATTTGCGAGTAATGTTAGTACCTGTTTCTGATCTATTGAATCAGAACCAAGTGTCGATGTTTGTAAAAAAAGTGTTGCACTAACACCGCTTGCTCGCAGCACATCAGAAATCTCGCGAACATTGTCTTTCGTAATGTCAGAAACTGCGATAACAACTGTTTTTGGATTAAGACGAACATCACGCTCTTCTTGTTTCTCAAGAAGCTCGTACAAATCTTTCATAGTCCATAATGTATACCCATCCTTCTTCAGTGCATCAATGTGACCTGGCATAGCATCAAGCACACCTTCATTTGCTAAACGGTAATGCACAATAGGGAGGCTGTATGAATTTTGACGAACAAGAAAGTTTGGCAAAAATGGTGAAAGATACTGCCGAGCGACGTATCCATCACTTTCTCCAAATGGAATGCGTGCCCAAACATCATCAATAGAGAGCGGCCTCACAAATGTTTGGCTCTGTAGCTCACCAATTTGCTCACTGCCTGAATCTGGCTCTTTTCGAACATTCAAGAATGCAAAATCAACAAAGTACATTCCCTCATATTTTTTCTTCTCACTTTGCAATTGGTCTTCAGAAACAATCTTGCTGATATAACGTGATGCTACATAACCTTCTTTATCCGAAACAAGAACTTTTGCCCATCCTGCATTCACAAATTCAACGACCTCCACACTATCTCCTTGGTCTAAACGCTCTATCTGATTTGCTGTCACTTGTGGTGCACTACGAACGTTTAGAAAAGCATTTGTAACGCGAAATGTATTTTTTGCATCGCTTGTTGATGTACGAATCGCATTAAATTTTCGAACCGTACCAATATCAAGTACAGGTGGAGTGTCTGTAGGGTCTAATGGCTCTGCTTCAAGCTCTAAACGTGGAATAAATGCACCAGTTCCATTACGTGCAAGATCCTTCATTCTGGAAAGATCTTCTGCTGTAAATGTAAATTCATCCGCTTGTGGTATATCTACTGGCTCCTTTCCTCCACATCCTGCAAACAGGATGCCGAATGAAGCAACAAGAAGAAAAGCAACAAAAGGACGAGGAGTAGAATTATTTCGGCGGGTGGTGCGGTAGTAAGCCATGATTACATGCGGTCAGGAACAGAAATAGTAAGAAGATTTGCGCCAGTCTTTAAGACATCGGCAGTAAGATTTGTAAGATGAACCCGAAAAGACCGAGCAGGTTCTTCTGCCTTTAGGATTGGATTATCGTTATAAAACGAATTGTAATCCCTGCAGAGTTCATACAAATAATGAGCAAGAATATGCGGCATATTAGACTGCTGTGTCTCATGAAGTACGCCATCAAATTGCAAAAGAGTATTGAGTAGTAGTCTCTCCTTTGCAGATAATGAATCAATGTTATCAATCTCCGAAACACCCTCTGCTTTTTCCATGATAGATTTAGCTCGTGCATGTGTGTACTGCAAGTAGGGTGCGCTATTTCCATCAAAACTAAGAGCTTTATCCCAATCGAACACCATATCCATTTTGCGGTTTTGGCTAAGGACCCCATACACAACTGCTCCCTGCCCCATCATCTCTGCAAGTCCGTCAACATCATCTGTTTGGATCTTATCACCGTGTTCTTTAATAACCGCTTTTGCACGCTTATTGGCCTCATCAAGTACCTCTTGAAGCTTAAGAATGTTTCCTTTGCGAGTGCTCATACTCTTATCTGCAAAACTCATACGGCCAAACACAACATGTTCTAGTCGTGGCAATTCCCACCCAAGCATTTCTACTGTTGTAAAAAGCTGCTTAAAATGTAAAGACTGAGCCACATCTACAACATATGAGATCGCCTGCGGATGGATCGTAGAGATACGATAGAGGATGGTCGCAAGATCCCGAGTAAGGTAAATAGTGGCTCCGTCAGCCTTAACAACGATTGAAGGAGGTAAATTGCTCTCCTCTGGAAATTCAACAATAAGGGCCCCTCCCTCACCTTCTTTAAATACTCCCTTCTCTTTTCCTTCATCGATAACTACTTGCATTTTATCCTCATAAAAACTTTCACCCTGTGTGTAATCAAAAGATACATGGAGCCTGTCATATAAGGACTGCATTTCGTTCATTGTGATATCAACTACTCCTTGCCAAAAACGCTGTAGCTCTTGATCGCCTTGCTCTAACTTCTTAAAAGCTTCACGACCTGCATCCTCTAAGGAATTATCTTTTTCTGCCTCTTCATGAAAACGAACATACAGAGCAAGTAAGTCATCAAGTGAACACTCATCCAACTGCTTGTCCCCCCATCGCTCAAGAGCAACTGCTAATTTTCCAAACTGTGTACCCCAGTCCCCTAGGTGGTTAATTGCAATAGTGTTGTACCCTAGGTGACGATTGACATTCACAAGTGACTGCCCGATCACTGTCGAAAGGATATGATGAATACCAAATGGCTTTGCGATATTTGGGCTAGAGTAATCAAAAATTATAGGTGCTTCTTTTTCTTGTTTTATCGTTTGGGTGCAGGCAGTACGAACGTTTCCAAGGGACTCGATAAGAGCCTCTGGTGTTAACCAAATATTCACATATCCAGGACCTGCAACCTCAGCTTTTTCGATACTATCCTCAGCCGACAAAGCATCAACAAGCTTCTCTGCAATAACCCGAGGACTTTGCCCTGTTTTTTTTGAACACTGCAAAGCAACTGGAGTCGCTATATCACCATGAGTTGGGTCCTGTGGTCTCTCCCATTGTATGTCAACATCTGTGACATAAAATGTTTCTGCAAGCACATTTTTTGCCGAAGTAGAAAGGGAAGAAAACACTGTAGAAAAATAGACTAGTGAACAAAACTGATACTCATATTTACGAGCTAACTGTAGCAGTTATATATGGAGTTTCCACTTGAAAACAAAATTTGATCTTGCACACAAATATTTAACATGGCTTGAGCACATTTTGTATGCACGATCGTCCACCCTATTCGATGTTAAAAGATTGTATACAGAATGCTTTCTATTGAACTCTATTGTTATTCAACTGAAAAAACGCTAAAATATAATGATGAATAGGCCTCAAACTGCAATTTTGGCACTTATACTCCCCTGTCTATCTCTCATTTCCTGTGGAAAGAGTACAAACAGTGAAATAACGGATGTAAGTGGAGCAAAAAGTGCTATATCAATCATACATTTGCTCACGAATCACATATTTACGTTTACAAGGCCCAGTGCAACTATTGGTATCTTTTCAGGTATCTATACATCCCAAGGAGTTATACTACCCGTTAACACTGCAATGATTGGCTTTGAAGCAATAACAAATATTTTAAAAGGGCATTCTCAAGCAAATACAGATGAGAATTTTGCAATTCTCAGAGAAATTGGAGATGTGTTACAAGTTGATATTGTTGATCTGCTCAATAGAAGTAACAATCGCGTACAAACCATAGATAACTACACTCAATCACTTCGTAATACAGGCATACTAACAGAACGAAAAATATATGAACTGACAGCAATGTACGAAAACCTTTCAGCCAAAAGAAAAGAAGAGAGAACAATCGCAAGAGACATAGAACGAAATCTGAAAAATGCACTCAAAGATCAAGATTACAGTGAGGCAAGTACGTACGAAGAAGAACTCGCACATGCAAACGCAGATCTAGCTGAAACTGAAACAAAAGAGAAACAGGCAAAGGACATGATAGACAGAATGGAAGGACTCTACGACATTACAGGTGATAGGCTTCAAGCTATTGAAAATAATCGTGAAATCCTTATTGCAGGTCTCCGTGTGATCAATGTTCCTGGTATTGCAGACTTCAATATCCTTGAAAAAGGAAAATCGTGGAAGAAGCGTGGATCTGAAGACATATTTGGCACATCACGATAAATTGTTGCAATACCGACTTTTTGGCTTCTAGTAGCTATCATAAATAATGAGCGCAGAGGAGAATAGTTGTCTTAAATGCTGTTTTCTGCTATAATTAAGGGATTTAATGGATTCTAACACTGCACCAAAAAAAAGCGGCAATCAATCTCTCATTATTCAAGCAATTGATGATCTCCTTGGTCTTCACAAGAAAGCTGAGCGTGCGCTAGACGCTGCACAAAAAAGAGAGCTCTCTGAAGAGGAAAGAGAAGCGATTGGTCATTACGAAGAAGGTCTACAGAAAACCTTAGACCTCATTGCACCTGCTGGAATGGAAGTTCGAGCAACAGAAGTTTTACTCAATGACCAGTACGCTCGCACCTTATACGTATATAACTGGCCAAACTACATCTATCCAAACTGGTTATCGCAGATGATCAATTTTGATGCCCAAATGGATATTGCACAGTTCATCTACCCAACAACGAATAAGGCAATTATGAAAATGCTTCGAAAGAAGGTAGCTGAAATGCGATCGAGTATTCGTATCTTAGAACAACGGGGCATTGTGCGAGACCCAACACTGGAAGCTGCCTTGCAAGATGCTGAAGAACTTCGTGACCTCTTAGCTCGTGGGCGAGAAAAGCTCTACCAATTCGGAATGTACATTACCATCTATGCAGATGACGAGGAAAAACTTAAAAAGCTCCAAACAGATGTCGAGTCGCTCATGGGGGGAAAACTTGTATTGAGCAAAGCTGCATTCTTTCAAATGGAACATGGATGGGTATCCTCCCTTCCTCTTGGAATCGATGAGCTAGAGATCAATCGAAATATGAACACATCACCGATGGCAACAAGCTTTCCGTTTAGCTCCTCGGACCTCACTGATGATCATGGAATCTTATATGGTATCAACCGACATAACGATTCGCTCGTTATCTTCGATAGATTCGACCTGCCAAACGCAAATGCAACGGTATTTGCGACATCTGGAGCTGGTAAATCTTTCACAGTAAAACTCGAAATATTACGAGCAATGATGTTTGGAACAGACGTCTTTGTTGTGGACCCAGAAAATGAATACGTTGATCTTTGTAAAACTGTTGGAGGAACGTACATTCCCCTTTCACTCCAAAGCTCATTCCGTATTAATCCGTTCGATCTTCCAAAAGCTGTTCGTGACGATTCACAAACAGGAGAAACACTTCGTGCAGCAATTATTACACTTCATGGACTATTTAAAATCATGCTTGGGACACTCACACCATCAGAAGATGGAATCTTGGATAAGGCTATCCTAGACACCTATGCCCTGAAAGGCATCCACCTTACAACAGAGAACCCAGGAGAAATGGAGCCACCAACAATGCACGAGCTTGTCGATGTACTCATGACAACAGACGGAGGAGAAAACATGGGACGAACACTACAAAAATACACAGAAGGAAGCTTTGCAGGCCTCTTTAATCAACAAACAAATGTAGAAGTAGATAACCAAATTGTCGTATTCCAAATCCGTGACCTTGAAGACCAACTACGTCCAATTGCGATGTATATTGTTCTTAACTTCTTGTGGAACCGTATCAGAGCAGACCTCAAGCGCCGCTTCCTTGTTGTTGATGAGGCATGGAACCTCATGCAATACGACGACTCTGCACGCTTCCTTTATGGACTCATTAAGCGTGCTCGTAAATACTACCTTGGTGTTACAACGATTACACAAGACGTTGAGGACTTTATTAACTCCCCATACGGAAAACCAATTATTACCAATGCTTCACTGCAGATTCTATTGAAGCAATCCCCTACAGCTGTTGATAACCTCCAAAAACTTTTCTATCTCACAGATGGAGAAAAATATCTCCTTCTCAACTCTGATGTTGGACAAGGTCTCTTCTTCGCAGGCAATAAACACGTTGCTATTCAAATTGTAGCGAGTCCTCAAGAGGAGCAAATAATCACAACCAATCCAGAGGAAGTTATCGCAATTCGCGATGCAAAAAAGAGGCAGGACGAAGCAAAGAGAAAGGGTGAAGAGCTCATTCCAAAAGGAGTCAACTTCCAAGGAAAGATCGACTCTGAAAAAGCAGCGATAGAAGCACAGGAGCAAAAAGCAATTGAAGAAAAAGAAGCAGAGCTGCGAAGAGAGAACGAAAAAGCAAATGCTGTTACAGAAGAAAAACAAGCAGAAACATCTGAAGGAATAGATACACCTGCAGCAGAAGAACTTCCTGAAGAAACAATAGACACAGACAAAGAAGTACTACCGATAGACAATGTGCCAACAGAAGGATATCCAAATAGTACAATGAGCCAAGCGACTAAGCCTGACGAAGAAAAGGAGGAACCTTCAGCATAATTAATTATCCTCTACAACCTTCCATCGCACTTCTGGCTTAAGCTTTCCTTGTAAAGCAAAGCCTGCAGCTTTTTTATGTCCGCCGCCATCAAACTTTGAAGCCATTTCAGCAACATCAACGTCATCACGAAGTGTACGAAGAGAACCTTTGACCTTGCCATCACGCTCGCTTAATATCATAGAAAATCGCATTCCAGGAACAGCATTAAGATAATCTATAGCACCAGTAAGTTCGCTATAATGAGCACCCGTTGCTGCAAAGTCCCCTTTTGTCACTGCAGAAATTGCACCACCTTCATCGGTAATAGAAATCTTTTCAAGGAGCCTACCCCACAACTTAAGAGTACTAAGTTTTGCAGTGCGAAATACCGAATTCACAATAACTTGCTGATGTGCACCAGCTCGTAAAAGACGAGCAACCGCACGATACACCTGCACCGTTGTATTGCTATGAAGGAGTCCTCCAGTATCTGTGTACACACCAGTCAGTAAACAGGTTGCAACCTCAGG
>PFDQ01000011.1 GCA_002772815.1 Candidatus Peregrinibacteria bacterium CG10_big_fil_rev_8_21_14_0_10_42_8 | reverse complement strand
TATTAGAATTAGCGGAAAGAATAAGGGTAAAAAAAATGAGCAAAGGTTTTAATCCTGGTGAGGATATGGAAGGAGTATTCACAGGCCTCCATGTCGACAACCCATTTGGAACAGGGGATCTTCCATTATGGGTGGCATCATATGTCCTAGCAGACTACGGATCGGGGATTGTGCATTGTAGTGCTCATGATGAACGCGATTTTGCATTCGCAAAGAAGTATGATATTCCATTAAGGCCAGTTATGTTTCCAGAGGATCCTATTGAAGCAGAGAAAGTCCGAAATCTTGAATATTGCTTAATGAAAGATGAGAACGCAGTTATGCAACAGCCAGAAAAATTTAAAGGAAGAAAATGGGGTGAGGTTCGTGAAGATATTATTAGATATATGTCAGATGATTTAAAGGTTGCTAGGTCTCAAGTTAATTACAAGCTTCGTGACTGGAGCATTTCTCGTCAGCGGTATTGGGGAGCCCCTATTCCTATTGTTTACGACCCAGAAGGAAACCCTCATCCAATTCCTGAAGAGCATCTCCCATGGGAGCTTCCACGAGATGTAGAATTTAAGCCAACAGGGACAGCGCCTTTAGCCCAGAGTAAAGAACTAAAAGATAGAACGGAGAAGATTTTTGGAAAAGGCTGGACACCAGAAGTTGATACCATGGACACATTTGTATGCAGTAGCTTCTACCAGTTTAGATACTTAGCAGAAGGCTCTGATACAGAATTTGTACCTCGTGATATCGAGAAGCAGTGGATGCCAGTAGATATCTACATCGGTGGGCCAGAGCACGCCTGCATGCACCTTATCTACACACGCTTTGTCACAATGGCACTGAAGGACTTTGGATTTGTAGGCGTAGAAGAGCCATTTGAAAGACTAGTACACCAAGGGCTCATCACAAATGGTGGAGCAAAAATGAGTAAGTCTAAAGGAAACGTCGTTAGCCCAGATGCATTTATAGAGAAGTACGGCAGTGACACCTTCCGTATGTACTTGATGTTTATGGGTCCATTTACAGATGGAGGAGACTGGAATGATACAGGAATAAATGGAACAGATCGCTTCGTTAAAAGGGTATGGAAATTATTTTCAGAATTTAAATTCAGCCCTAATGGAAGCCAAGATAGTAATGTTTCAACTAAGCTTCATGCTGTGATGAAGAAAGTAACAGAAGACATAGAAAAACTCCACTTTAACACATGTATTTCATCATTAATGGAGCTACTTAATACCTTAGAAAAGGCTGAAAAGATTGATGAAGAGACTGCAAAAACATTTATAAAACTTCTAGCCCCTCTTGCTCCACATCTTACAGAAGAGCTTTGGGAGAAGATTGGAGGCAAAGGATTTATTATTGATCAGGAGTGGCCTAATTTTAATTCAGCCCTAATGGTAGCGGATACTTTAACTATTGCAGTCCAAGTAAATGGTAAACTGCGCGGCACGATTTCTGTTGATTCTAGTGCTTCAAAAGAAGAAATTATTGCACTCGCAAAAGAAGACACCAATGTTTCGAAGTTTCTTAAGGGTGTAGATATTAAAAAAGAAATCTATGTTCCAGGGAAGCTTGTGAGTTTAGTTGTGTAGATTATAGTAATTTTGCAAGATCAACAGGTTTTGAAATTTGGGGATAGTGACCAGTATTATTCATTTGCACTGCTGTTACATGACTAGGTAGGTCATCCATAGAAAATGTCCTATCATTCCAAGGATCCGTTTCACCTAGTATGACAAGGATAGGAATCCGGGTGGCATGAATCTGAGACAGAACAGCTTGTACACTTTCTATTGAATTATGTGGGATCTCTGTTCTATAAATTGATTTTAATAATTTTGTGTCATGCGCATATTCTGCGTGGTGCATATCAAGCATGTTTTGATAGTAATAAGGTCAATACCTTTGCACCACTTTGGAAGTAGTGAGGAAATATAGGCTAAAAGGAGTATTCGGCATCTGAAATTCTTGAAACAGTCTGTATTAAAAAAATCAGACGAAAAGAAGAGCATGAACCAGTAACAGTCAGTAATATTGTTGAGTATATTATATCAAGATCAAAAATTAAGGGTGTGGATCAGTAATTTTTTTTGTGATTAATGCTAAGCTATAACTATGGATCATCCATTTGATAGATATTCGGAATACACAGATGTTGCTGCTTTAAAAGAGTTTAGTAGCAAGCCTCTTCGGAAGTGTATGAGGGTGAATACACTAAAGATGGATATTAGTGATTTTGAGAATTATGCCAAGGAGCAAAAGTGGGACTTGCAAGCAGTGCCGTGGTGCCAAGAGGGGTTCATAGTAGATAGAGAGGATAGAACAATACCACTCGGAAAAGACCTATTGCACGTCCTTGGTTATACCTACATGCAGGAAGCAAGCAGTATGTTACCCGTTGCTATGCTTGATCCACGACCAGGTGAAAAGATTTTAGATATGGCTGCAGCACCTGGAAGTAAATCGACACAGATTGTTGCACGGTTGAAGGGCAGAGGTTTTGTTGTTTGTAATGATATGCAGGAGATGAGACTTAAAACTCTTCGTGAAGCATTGCGAAGGCTCGGTTGTATTAATGCAATTGTGACAAAGAAGAAAGGACAGTGGTTTGGGAAATATATGGTTGGTCGTTTTGATAAGGTTCTTATCGATGCCCCATGTACAGGTCAGGGGACAGTGCGAAAAGATAAAACTGCTTTGCAGTACTGTAGCCTCGATTCTATTGGTAAAAATGCAAAGCTTCAGAGGGAGCTTATAGAATCTGCGGTGCATGCAACAAAGATTGGGGGTCGCATTGTGTATTCCACCTGTACTCTTACTCCAGAGGAGAATGAAGAAGTAGTACTATCAATTCTTAAAAAATATCCAGAGCAATTAGAAGTTGTAGACCCTCGAGCAATCCCACTTGAAGGTAGACAGTGGAATATGAATAAAGCAATTGAAGATTCAATCATCATCCAAAAAGACCTTGCTGATTATGAATCAGACCGACCTATGCTTCGTATCTGGCCACAGACATATGACTCTGAAGGGTTCTTTTGTGCAGTGCTCAAGAAAACTGGCCCAACATCTGAACCTCTTCTTACCGAGATTATAAGACCAAGAGAGGAAATTATTCCACGATCACGAGAGAACGCAATTTCACATTACTTACGTGATCACTTTGGCATGGAACCTCTAGGAGAAGATGAGATGCTCATAGAGCATGACGGCCGATATCTTATTGTCAGCAAAGAACTTATGAGGTTTAAATTGCCAACACAAAATGTTGGTTGTGGGTTACCATTTGGTAAGAAGATTACGAGTGACCCAGTTCTTCTTGATCATGATTATTTAACCCTACGTGGATCTATCGCGACAAAGCATGTCATTGACCTCACAGATGAGCAGTGGAAGACACTGATGTCTGGTCAGGATATCTCTTGTAGTAAAGATTTAGAAGGGCACGTAATTTTTCACAAGAATGGTCGATGTGTGGGTAGAGGAAGGGCTAAACGAGGTATTTGTAAGAATCAGATACCACGATGGATGATTTCAATTATAAATTAGACTTTTTGTTTACTAGACGGGCTAAAGTTAAACAGGTACTCTCGAAATATGACACAATATGGATTTACAACATTTTTAGACCTTTCAAAGGACGAGGAGCTGTTTCATACAGTTGAGAATAAGGATCTTCCAAATCCATTTCCAAATATTACAGAAAGGACAGGAATAGAGAGTCGTCAGATAGTACGCGAGTCGATGAACATCGTTACGCTAGTTCGTCATGCAGTGAAGGGTATTATGTCTGAGCTAGATATTAATGGTAGAGATTGTTCAGGTATTGTGATTTCGACTTCAAATCGAGAAAACCAAAAGTCTTTAGATCAACTTGCAGAGTATATTGCTAGAGAAAATGGCATAGTAAACCATAGGGGTTTGAATGTTGCGTGTAGTGGTTTTCCTGCATCAATTGAGGCTGCCATAGAAATGGGCAATGAAAAAAAAGATAAACATATTCTTGTCATTACAGCGGAGATAACAAGCGCGCTGGTCGATTGGGATGATGAAAATACAGCAGTAGTCTTCGGTGACGGCCTTGCCGCTACAAGTATTGTTCCAGATGGAAAGCACCCAATTCATCACGTGTCTTCAGTAGTAGATTTAGACGATCCTAAAGAATGTCTTCGTCTCATAGAAAGAAAGGGGACACAAACAATTTATGGTCAGCATATAGATGAGGAAAGATCTGTTATTTCCATGGGGCAGTATGGTGGTAGACATTTATATCGAACAGTTCCGCAAAGGTTTCTAAGCTTAATTGAAGAGTCTCCGTATCCATTATCTGTCATAAATCATATTGTTTCACATCAGGCAAATGGCAAGTTCGCAGAAAGGATGAAAGAGATTCTTTTTGCAGATTATCCAAATATTGATATAGTGAATACTATCAGGGATCAGGCGAATATAGTTTCTGCATCTATACCTGCAGCCCTTGCGAAATCTATTGGTACATTTACTGTAGGTGATATGGTTGCATGTCCAGCAAAAGGTGCTGGCATGAATTTCAAAACTGGTACACTTTCAGAAGGTCTTTTGGTCTTTGAGGTTGGGGAGTAGTATACTCTTCTCCTCATGGATCCAACTCTTGAAATAAAGGCAAAGCTCCCAATTGAAGAACTGGTTGGTCAGTATTGTCAGATCAAAAAAAAGGGAAGGCAGTATGTATGCGTATGTCCATTTCACCAAGATACACATCCAAGTATGCAGGTATCACCAGACAAGGGCATTGCATACTGTTTTGCATGTAATAGTGGTGGAGACATTTTTAGTTTTTATCAAAAGATCGAAGGAGTAGATTTTAAACAAGCTTTGAAAGACCTTGGTGAGCGAACAGGTGTAAAGGTTGAGGGTTTAAAGGTGGATTCACCAGTACAGAAGGATCATAAGGAGCGTATCCGAGAGTGCCTCAAGGCAGCACAGAAGTTTTATGGAGATACACTCAGAGAGGACGAGAAGACAATGAAGTACCTTACATCACGCGGTATTCCAGATGATCAAATTAAAGAATTTGGTATTGGCGTTGCGCCAGATTCTTTTAGTGATACATATCAGTATTTACTAAAAGAGGGATTTAGTAGACAGGAAATTGTAGACGCCAGTCTTGGTATTCAGAAAGATCTTGAAGAAGGGAAGATTTACGATAGGTTTCGTAACAGATTGATGTTCCCTATTTTTGATGGGAATGGGAAAATTGTTGGTTTTGGTGGGCGGACACTTGGTGATGATGATGCAAAATACATAAATTCTGGAGAGACGCCTCTGTATAATAAATCAATAACACTCTATGGTCTAAGTCATGCAAAAGAGCATATTAGAGAGAAGAAAAGTGTTGTTCTTGTTGAGGGATATTTTGACGTTCTTGCATGTCACAGAATTGGTATTAAAAATACCATTGCAGTTTCAGGAACTGCACTCACAGAACAACATGTAAAAATTTTGAAGCGATACTCAGACAAAGTTGTCCTTTGTTTAGATCAAGATACTGCGGGCAAGCAAGCAGCAGAGCGTTCATATATATTGTGTAGCGAAGAGGAAATGTCAGTGCACACAGTGACACTCGATCAGAAAGATCCCGACGAAGCTGCAATGGCAGATTCAGAGATGCTAAAGAAAAAATTAACAGAAGAAACAGTGCCGTATCTCAGTATGATCATTGATGAAATGAAAGATGGCGATACAGTTTCCTCTGAAGGAAAACGTGCAGCACTACAAGTCCTCTTGCCACTACTTCAAGTCATTAAATCTTCTGTTGAAAAAGAGCACTTTATGCACAAGGTAGCAGCATTGTTATCTACCACAGAGGTTTCTTTGCTTGAAGACATGCAGAGGCTTGAGCAAATGAGTCCACAAATCCCTCTATATCAACCTCACAAGGAGGGGCAAAGCATTCCAGAGAGAAGTGCTTTTAATACAATAGAAATAACACTTGGTCTTTTTGTATTATTCCCTGTCCACAAGAGCCTTCTTGCTGAGTTGATAGAGCCAGAAGATCCCTATATTGCATCTCTGTATCATGGGATTAAAGAATCTCCGAACGTTGAAATACTAACTCTTGATATGTTAAACCTTGCTCCCGAGTATCATGAGAGAGCATCTATTTTAATGCTTTTCTGTGAACATCATGGTTTTTCCGAGTGGAGCCCAACTATGGCTGGGCAAGAAATACGAAAAAACTGTCTTAATGCAAACAAGGAATATCTGAGGAATAAGCAGATGGATATAGCAAAAAAGCTCCAAATTGCTAGGTCTGAAGCTAATACTGCAGAGGAATTGAAACTTTCACAGCAATACACAGAAGTATTGAAACTAGCAAAAATGGCTTCCAAATAATACCAACTCCCCTATACTGCTCCCGATATGGCTTCACATCCAAGAAAATTCATAGCGCAACCATCAGATGATGATTTGAAAAAATTACCAGATGAGGTAAAGCATCTCATTAAAAAAGGACGAGAACAGCGCTACGTAACACATCAAGAGATTATGTCTGTCGTTCCTATGGCTGAGGCCAATGTGGACCTACTCGATGATGTCTACTCAATGCTTGTGGACCTTGGTATTCAAGTAATCGATGTAAAGGATGCTCTCATTTGGGAGAAAAAGCAGAAGGGTGGGTTGCAGATTCCAGAACCAACAGAAGACCTTGGAGATATTTCATCAAACGACGATGACGATGATGACATCGATTCCGATGATGACGATGATGATGCAAGCTCAGTAAGTAGTATGAGTTCTGATGAGGATGATATGATGGATGTTGTTGCAACTGCTGGTATTGCAATGGATAAAGATAAAGAGCAATCAGATGAAGACAAAAGCCGACGAAAGAGAGAGCGTGAAGTAGATCTTCTAGAGATTAGTAACGACTCTGTTCGAATGTACCTTAGTGAGATTGGACGTGTACCATTGATCGACGCAAAGAAAGAGGTGGAGCTTGCACGTCGTATTCGTAAAGGAGATGCATCTGCAAAGCAGCAACTTGCTGAAGCAAACCTTCGATTGGTTGTTTCAATCGCAAAGAAATACATTGGACGCGGTCTTTCATTCCTAGATCTTATTCAAGAAGGAAATATCGGACTTTTCCGTGCTGTTGAAAAGTTTGATCCTGAACGAGGTTTTAAGTTCTCAACATATGCAACATGGTGGATTCGTCAGGCGATTACTCGTGCAATTGCAGATCAAGCTCGTACAATTCGTATTCCAGTTCACATGGTTGAAACGATTAATAAGCTCACACATACACAGCGTCGTTTGGTACAAGAACTTGGACGAGAGCCAACGGTTGAAGAGCTTTCTGTAGAAATGGAAATGGATATTAAAAAAGTTCGACATATTCAGAAGATTTCACAAGATATTATTTCTCTAGAGTCTCCAGTGGGTTCTGAGGAAGATAGCAAGCTCGGAGACTTTATTGAAGATGAAGAGGCGGTGAATCCATTTGAGGCAACGAACAGACAGCTTCGAAAAGAGAACGTTCACTCTATGCTTGAATTCCTTACACCGCGAGAGCGTAAGATTATCGAAATGCGATTCGGTCTTAGCGATGGTATTGGGCATACGCTAGAAGAGGTTGGAAAAGAGTTTGGTGTCACTCGTGAGCGTATCCGTCAGATTGAAGCAAAAGTTCTTCAGAAGATGAGAGACCATCCTCGTTCTATGACAATTCGCGAACATGGAGGCGCTCCAAAACGTGTAGGATTCTCTAACTCTACAAAGTACAATTCTGAGGAGTCATCTCAATCTGGAGCATCATATGTAGACTTTATGCGCATGCTTGAAGAGGATATGAAGCGCAACGGAGACCCATGTAAGAAGTGTGGGAAGGGAACACTTGTTCCGCTAATAAAGGAAGGTCGCAAGATCAATAAGTGTGATAGCTGTGCAGACGAAACAGATTCGCTTTTGTAGAGGCCATAGAATATTAATTAAAAAAAGCATCTTCAGTGAAGATGCTTTTTTCGTTATAGCAATAATTACCGACTACACTTGCTACCTCCGAGAAGCTTTTTAACTCCTGCAAGACCAACAAGGATGTACACAACATCTTCAGCGTATGGAAGAGTGCCAAGTAGCATGTGGACAACGTTAAGATCAGTACCAAGAAGGTTTCCAAGGCCAACAAGACCCCAGTTAATAGCACCGATGAGAACAAGGTAACCACAGATTTTACAACAGTTCATGAGAAGGTGGGAAAAGAAATATAGTGCCAAAAGGCAGATTGCATATGACTATAGCAGGTCATATGTCATATGTAATCTTGCACTAATTGAGTATCATTGTAATGTTATTTTTTGCAGCTAGTGCAGATGTGAAATTTTCATTCTTCTGCTAGCATGAAGACATGACAGAAAAAGACGTATTTACATCACCGGAAAATAAGAAAAAAATAATATCAGTCATATCTAAGACCAAAGATGAATCGTTTATTTCTTCGTATAGTATTTTAAATGAGCAGCAAAAAAAGGCAGTCGATACTATAGATGGACCTGTCATGGTAGTTGCTGGTCCAGGCACAGGAAAGACACAGGTTTTAGCTCTTCGTACAGCCAATATATTGCGTAGCACTCAGATGAAACCAGGCAATATTCTTTGTCTAACATTTAGTAAAAGTGGTGCAACAGCAATGAGAAATCGACTTCGGCAAATCATTGGTCCTGATGCATATGGGGTAACAGTACATACCATTCATGGTTTTTGTAACGATGTTATTACCTCAAACCCAAGTGTCTTTGAGCAATGGTCTTCGATGGAACAAATTAGTGATGTTGAGCGCTTCAGAAGCTTGAACAAAATAATTGATCAACTTCTTCCAGGTCTCGCTATTGTAAACGCAAAGTCTCCCTATATAAGAACGAAAGATATTCTCGGAAGACTCTCAGAGCTCAAGCGAGAAGGAGTATCAAATCCAGATGAATTGTATGCAATTGCAGATGAGTACCATGAGATCATGGCTTCAAAAAGCAAAGAGGGGACAAAGGTTCATAAAAAAAACCTTTTAGCGGCAGTTAAATTTAGAGAATTAATAGATATCTACTGCAAATATCAAGAAATGCTCAAGGCAACAGGTCGATACGATTATGAAGATATGATTTTAAATGTGATAGCAGCTCTTAAGGAAGAAGATTGGCTCCTTGCGAGCCTTCAAGAGAGATATCAGTATATTCTAGTAGATGAATTTCAAGACACCAATGGATCGCAATATGAGCTGATAGAATTGCTAAGTACAGACCCTACAGCAGATAGCCATCCAAATATTTTTGTTGTAGGCGATGATGATCAGGCTATTTACCGATTCCAAGGAGCAAACTTAAAAAATATTCTTTCATTTAGAGAGCGTTTTTCTGATGCACCAGTTATCACTCTTACACAAAGTTATCGCTGTACACAGCCGATCCTAGATGCTGCAGAAAGTCTTATTTCTGTAAATACAGAAAGGCTTGTTGGAAGAATTGCAGGAATGGATAAGCATCTGGTAGCAGCAGCGCAGAAAGGTGGAGATAAGCCAAAGCTACTCATGAGTGCAAGTGATATGAGTGAGCCGTGGATGATTGCAGATCTCGTAGAAGAGAGGCTGGAAGAGGGGATCCCACCAGAAGAGATTGCAGTATTGGTTCAGACAAATAGGGAGCTGCTCACTATTTATGACGTCTTTAAGGCGCGTAATATTCCTGCTGTACTCTCTGGAAAACTTGATCTGTTGTCTCATCCACTTGTAAGCCAAGCAATTGCAATACTTCAGGCGATAGATGATAAGAGTGATACAAATATCTCTGATGCATTATCATGTGAATGTTTTGGATGTCATCCTGCAGACCTAGCAGAGATTTTTGCAAAAATGAGAGATGAAAGAAAGCCAATAGAAAGTGTTCTATTGAGTATTGATAGATCTGATAACACTATTGAATTTAGAAATATCGCTGCAATGACATCCGCAAGAGACTGCATTTTAGGATTACAGCAAAATGCTGAACGAAGAACAGTTCTTGAAATGCTGGAGCATATTTACAGAGAAACAGGTCTACTGGATGCAATGTCTAAAGGGGAAATGGATATTATAGATTTTGCAGCAGCAACAGAGTTCTTTGACCGAATTAAGCAAAGAGCATACGAGCAGCCTCATTTTGGGTTTAAGGAATTTATGAATGATGTAAGTTATTACACAAATCCAGATTATGGAAGTCTCAGGATGACGTATGATCTACCGCATTTAACGGAGTCTGGTGTGCAGCTCATGACGGCACATAAGAGTAAGGGTCTAGAGTTTCATACAGTCATAATTACAAACTTTAGAGAAGGGCATTGGGATAAGCGTCGTAACCCCCCTTCTGTTGCAGTGCCTGAAGATTTACTATTTGGATGGGAGAAGGATCAAAAGAGCTTTGAGAAGAACCAAGACGAACGAAGAGTTTCTTTTGTTGCTATGACAAGGGCTAAAAGAGAATTGATATTTACATGCCCACACGAACTAACATCTGGAGATAGTACAAAAACAGTAGCACCATCAGGCTTCTTTGCAGAGTCTGGAGATCTTGTAGAAGAATACAAAGAGGTAAAGCACCCAGAGCAAATGTCGACCCTGCTTTCTGTTCCAAAAAGAGAGTTTGATGCAGAGTTTGAAACATTCCTCAGAAGAAGAATAGAACACTTTGCCTTGTCTCCAACATCTCTAAATCATTTCCTGGAAGACCCACTTCTTTTCCTTGAAGTGGATCTGCTCCAGAGGCCACAGGCAAAGGAGCCACACTTTGCTTATGGAAATGCCATCCATCATGTGCTTGCGAAATGGGCAGATTCAATAAAAGTTGGAGAACCCTTACAGCAGACTGATGCATTAACCCTTTTTAGAAGTCATCTGCAAAAGAAAGAACTTCTCACAAAAAATGAGTTTGATAGACTGGAGCATTTAGGACTCGAAACACTGACACGGTATTTTGATACAGCATTAGCACCACCGTATCCCATCATTCATAAAGTTGAATTTAGTATTAATGCGAGAATAGGAGATATTCCTATTAAAGGAAAAATAGATCGAATAGATTTAATGGAACAAAATTCTACCTCTGCAATTGTTATAGATTTCAAAACTGGTAAGCCTAAAACAGAAAAGCAAATTATAGATTTCGGGTACTTTAGGCAATTGGTGTTTTACGGTGTATTAATAGAGGCGGGGTATAGCATGCTCCAGCCAAAGGAGTATGTATTAGATTTCGTAGGAGAAAGTGAGCTAGACCCTATAAAGCGTAAATTTACAGTCTCAGAGCAAGACAAGGCAGAGCTTAAGGAGGTCATTGATATAGTTTGGAAAAAGATTCTTGCATTAGATTTTACAGAGGTCTAAATTGGCTAACGTAAGCCATGGAAGACATGTATCATTATAGGCGCACTTTGGACAATGCCCAGAGAGAAGTGTCCGAGAGGTTTGAAAATCACGCAGGCGCGCTAGAAACAGCAGCTACTGTATGTTATGAGCAATGTAGGAGTATACGGAGACTTTCAGAGCGACTACGAGAAAAAATAGCTACAGAGATGTTTGATAGTATTATGGATTTTACATCTGTATGCAGAGCAGTATCTGAAAATGTTCATAAAATCTCGACACATCGAGGAGAGGTATTTCCCGAAAATAGTAGAGAGTACTTAGACCAAGAGATTAGAAGAGAAGAGTTTAGAGGGCAGATAAAGAGATGGAAAAAGGCATATCAAAAAATGAGAGAGTTCGGGAATGATATATCTAGAGTAGAGTTTGATCGGATGGGAACAGCAGAGCTTGCTATCTATAACCAAGCTATTACAGATTTAAGTAAAGACTTAAGCGACCTTGAGCCAAATGATGAATGCCTACGCGCGTGTTTAGTATTTAGCGAAATTCAAATGGAACGCAGGCGCCTTCTTCACTCACTCTTTACATCACCAGTTCAAATTGGAAAAGAAATTGGGTCTACAGTACTTATTTCCATGGCATCTCTTGGGGCTTCATGGGGGCTTATTGCTGGGGCATCAATGACAGGTGCCAGTGTTGCCAATAGTGGTATGAAGAATTGGAGAAGAGCCTCGCTACTTAGTGGTCCAGAGCTTGACTGTAAATATGTTATTGCGAAGAATCTTGTTGAAGGAAATGGTATTCATCTACAGGACTGTTTTATGAGAGCGGATATAAGAAGGAGTCCAGAGGACATAACCCGTGAGGTTATGCAAGAAGATGTGTACGAAGAAACTGTAATGATCTCCCCCTATGGCTAATAGCATTCTTTTCGTCGATAGCCATTGCACTATAAACCTTGTCAAAACCATCTGGTTTGAAGCATGCAGAGATTGGAAGGCCAGGTAAGTACTCTGCTTCAAGCTCTTCAGTGATTATACCTTCGCAGATTCCTTCAAAAAGATGATGCTCTCCTTGAGAGTCTATATACGCGAGGTTACAAACAAACCGTGCTTTCTTGTTATCTTCTTCTCTCATACGATTGAGGAAGTATGAGATCCACTCTTCATCAGTTGCCTGTGCCCCGGCTCCCCAGCGCCTTGTGTATACGCCAAGTTCATCAGCAATAGCATCTATTACAATACCAGAATCATCAGAAATAGTAGGTATTGCGCCACCATGCTCGTAGAAATGTTTGGCTTTGAGTAATGCATTTTCTGCATATGTTGAACCAGTTTCCTCGGGCTCGAGGGTAATGCCAAGGTCTGTCGGTGTGAGTAGTTCTACATTAAGATCACCAAGTACTTCAGAGATTTCAATATGTTTGCCTAGGTTATTCGTACCGATGAGGACTTTCACGATTGTGTCAGTTTATCAATAAACACTTCACGGGCCTTTGCTCCATTACTTGGACCAATGAGGTTTTTTTCTTCCATAATATCGAGCAGGCGTGCAGCTCTAGCGTAACCAACCTTGAGATGTCGTTGAAGAAGGCTGGCTGATGCTTTATTTGTTTCTTGTACAACACGAACTGCATCGAAGAAGAGGTCGTCTCCTCCATTGTCGTCGGCATCAAGATCGATATAACTTCCACTGGATTCCTCTGTGCCATCTTCGCTTTCTCCGATATCTATCTGCTCTGTTACTTTTCCGCCTCCTGCAATTTTGAGTGAATTAATGACACGTTCTACCTCTTTGCCAGAGGTGAGGATTCCCTGCATACGAACAGGGTTTGACGTATCAGCACTCATGAACAGCATGTCTCCTCGACCAAGAAGATCTTCAGATCCAATACAATCCAAAATTGTTCGAGAGTCGACTGCAGATACTGTACGGAATGCAATACGTGTTGGGATGTTCGCCTTAATAAGACCTGTAATAACATCGACGCTCGGACGTTGAGTCGCAATGATCAAGTGCATACCAGTAGCACGAGCCATCTGAGCAATACGAGCAACCATTGTTTCCGTATCACGTCTGTACTGACGCATCATGAGGTCTGCAAGTTCATCAATAACAATAACAATTCGTGGGAGAATACCTTCTTCTTCCATCTGTTTCTCATTGAATTCATCGAGGTTACGAACCTTTGCTTCAGAGAACCTATGAAGACGTCGTCCCATTTCCGCAACAGCCCAGCGAAGTGCTTGAAGTGCTCTTTCTGCTTCTGTAATAACAGGTGTAAGCAAATGAGGGATGCCATCATATGGCATAAGCTCTACACGCTTCGGGTCGATAAGGATCAGCTTTAATTCGTGAGGAGCATTTTGATAGAGCAAAGAGACAAGGAATGAGTTCATACACACAGACTTACCAGCACCAGTTGCACCTGCAATAAGCAAGTGAGGCATTTCATCGAGGGCAGAAACCACTGCATTACCAGAGACGTCCCTCCCAAGTGCAAGAGTGAGCGGTGATGTGCTTTCTGTGAATTCTGGGCTTTCAAGCATCTCTCGGAGATGAACAATAGTTCTTTCGGTATTTGGCATTTCAATACCAACTAATGCCTTTCCAGGAATTGGCGCTTCAATACGAAGACTTGGCGCTGAAAGAGCTAGCGTAAGATCATCTTTAAGTGCAGCAATTTTGCTGAGTTTTACGCCCTCTGATGGCTTGAGGGTAAATTGCGTGACAGTGGGGCCTGGGTGCGCATCACGCATGGTGACTCTGATATCAAATTCTTCGAGTTTTTCTTCAATGAGCTTTGCCTGCATTTTGAGTTCTTCGTCATTTACCTTGAGTTCGCTTTGGGAAGCGTCAAGGAGGTCGTAGCCAGGAAATGTCCATTCTTCGAAACGAGTGTCTTTCATTTGAAGAACGTCTTCCACAGTTTTGCCAATCACTTTTTTCGTACGTGCCTTAATAGTGTTTTGTGCAAAGACAGGACGAACAATATTGAGTTCTGGCGCTTCAATATCTTCTTCGACTAGATCATCTTCTTCGTCTTCATCATCCTCATATTCGTCCTCTTCATCATCATCGTATTCATATTCTTCAACAGCTTTGCGACGCTTATTTTTCTTTGGTGGGAACAAGAAAAGTTTTATGGATTCAATAATATCATCGAAATCTGGTTCAAATGATATAAACAGTCCACTCACAAATAGTGCACCAAGAATGGTGTACCCGATAGATCGACTTGCAAAGACAAGAAACGGAAGGCTCATCATAAACCCTACTGCACCTGCAAGCTCGTCACGTTTGCTAGCAATATCTTCGAGCGGTGCGCCAATGTGTATCATTCCTAAAAAAGAGAGAAGACAGAGGACAAGACCAACAGACCTCTTCATTTCAAAAGCAGTTTCTCGTGTAAACCAATGGAGCAACCCAGAACCTATAAGGAACGCAGGGAATATCATACTCCATGCACCAAAGAAGAATGTCATAGCAGTATTTAAACTCTCTCCGATAATTCCTGCATCCTGTTTAAGAACGAGAAGTAGGGCAATACCTGAAGCAAGCTGTATTGTACCAGAGATAAGCCGTTGTGTTTCTGGTGCGAGGTTTAGGGAGCTCTTTTTTTTTGCCCTCCTACGCCTGCGCTTTGTTCGTCGTCTTTTTCGAGCCATATTAAGAGTATACCAGATACATGAAGAATTGGAATGTTGGAGTTTTTCCCTATGAATTGGGATTATCCTCTACTTCGAGCTGTTTTTTCATAAGTATCTGTTATAATTTCGTTATGAAGGTAATAATATTTGGATCAAAGGGTTTTATGGGACAGTACTTCTTGTCTGCTTTTCCAAATGCTATTTGTCCATCTGTCGATATTGGAAATCAAATTGCTGTCACAGAGGCGTTAGATAAAGAAAAGCCAGATGTTGTCATTAATGCCGCAGGAAAAACAGGAAGACCAAATGTTGACTGGTGTGAGGATCATAAAATGGAGACTATCCATAGTAATGTTTTAGGACCTCTTATTCTCCTTGAAGAATGTGAAAAGAGAAATATCTATATGGTCCACATTGGAACAGGGTGTGTCTATTCTGGAGGTGCAGATACGCCATATGGTGAAAACGAACCACCAAATTTCTTTGGAAGTTTTTACAGTCGAACAAAAGGATATATAGACCAGATGATTAATGACTTCCCAGTGTTAAACATCAGGCTTCGTATGCCTTTTGATGGTTCTGATTCCGAGCGAAGTTTGATTAGTAAATTAAAGAAGTACGATCGACTAATAGATACAGATAATTCCATGACGTACATCCCAGATCTTCTAGAAGCGGCAAAGAAACTAATAGAGAAGAGGGCAGTTGGCCCGTATAATGTGGTGAACCCAGGTGCGATGAACCCATATAGAATTATGGAGCTCTATAAAGAAATAGTCGATCCCATGCATACATTTGAAAGGCTTGAACTCAAAGACTTAGGTGATGTGACAAAAGCAGGACGGAGCAATTGCGTCTTGAGTGTGAAAAAACTTGAGGATGAGGGTATTGTGATGCGTCCAGTTGAAGACGCGATTCGTGAGGCACTTGAAACATTGAAAGACTCATAATTTTTTTTTATTATTTCCTGTTCATTATGAAAAAGAAACTCTTCTACTGGATACCAACTACACTACTATTGATTGGGATGGTTGGTTCTGCTATTAGCTACTTTATGGATATTCCAACAGCAGCTGAAAACTTTGCATTGCTTGGATATCCAGGTTATGTGCTGTACTTCAATGGAGCAGCAAAGATCCTCGGTGGACTTGCGATTGTGCTACCTGTTTCTCGCATCCTTAAAGAGTGGGCATACGCAGGGTATCTCTTTATATTACTTCTTGCGACACAGGCTCTCTACATTATGATGCCAGAATATATGGCTCCTATGGCTGGCTTCTATCTGTTGTGGGTGCTTTCATATTGGCAATTTAGAGTGCAGAGCTAAAAACAGGGTTTGAAATAGATTTTACCCCCCCCTGAAGTTCAGGGGGCTTTTTTGCTTGAGAAAGCACAATTCTTCTCTACAATACGTTCGTGTGGGTCGGTACCGAAGTGGCCAAACGGGTCTGGCTGTAAACCAGATGTCTCTGACTTCGGGGGTTCGAATCCCTCTCGGCCCACCACTGATCTGTACCCCAAAAAGTGGACACAAACAGAGCACCATTCACACTTTCTTTTGTACTCTTTATCTCCTTACAAAAGAAAACTATGCGA
>PFDQ01000009.1 GCA_002772815.1 Candidatus Peregrinibacteria bacterium CG10_big_fil_rev_8_21_14_0_10_42_8 | reverse complement strand
CTGACGAGCAGCCATTTAAGCGCTGGTTTGTGAAAATCCGCAAAGAAATTGTTTCTCTGGGTAATACAGAAATTGTTCCACATGGCCACCATAACCATATCTCACCAGAGGAATGGGACAGAATGATCGACGAAGAAGATGTTGTTATTCTCGATACACGAAACGATTACGAGACTGAAATCGGCGTCTTTGAAGGTGCTATAGACCCAAAGATCAAGAAATTCCAAGAATTCCCTGAATATGTTGCAAAATCTAATATTCCAAAGGATAAGAAGGTCCTTATGTACTGCACAGGAGGTATTCGCTGCGAAAAAGCATCACTAGAGATGGAAAGACAGGGGTATACGAATGTCTATCAGCTAGATGGCGGAATCCTCAGATACATGAAAGAGCGCCCAGATCATAAATGGAAGGGTGAATGCTTCGTATTCGACCATAGAGTAGCTGTAAATAAAGATTTAAAGCCCTCAGAGCGCTATGGACTCTGTCCACACTGTGGAGACCCTGGAGACCAGAATATCTGCTGTAAGCACTGCCAGAAGGACGGTGTTATGTGCATCAAGTGCCAAGAGGCAATGGATCATGAAACCTGTAGCAAAAACTGCGCCTATCAGCACAATTTAAGACTACAAAAACAGGTACTGGTTTAATTGACAAGAGTAGTGCATAACAATAGTATTTCCGCCTTTATGAAGGCCTATACCTCCATTTTTGCGAGTCTAGTATTTCTCGCAACACTCGCAGCACCAGAACAAGCCCACGCACTCAGTTGGGACTGGGTGCCACGCGTACTTGGCATTGAAAACCAATACCGAGGGCTCGATGCTACTCGTTACCCATGGTTTGAATGTAAGAAACGAAACTCTTGGGGGGACTGTGTCATCTTTAACTACATCACAGAGAATACACCGAATAAACAAAAAAATTACTATCGCAGAGTTTCGTCATTTCAAGGCTCAAGTATGAACTACTCAGACTGTCAGTACGACAACTACAAAAGAGATACTGCTCCTCGAACGCAGTACACGGTTTGTGATTATGGAGAGGTACAATACTAAACCTTTCCGTTCTTCTTATCGAGCTCTTGCTGTAGCCCCTTACTAATCTCTGGAATACCACCAGAGTCTGTAAGCTTCTTTTTGAGGTTCGCTTTTTCTTTTTCCTCTGCATCTGACAATGTTTCGCCGAGTAGGAATCTTTTGCGGAGCATATTGTAATCATTCATCCACATTTCTCTATCTCTCCAGGCACGGTACTCCTCAAGCTTCATTCCCTTCTTACGTGCCTTTTTCATTTCTTCCTCTTCTTTTTCCTTTGCTTTTGATGCAACCTTAGCAGTACTCCTTCCTTCTGCTGCTGATGCTGCCCAACGGTTAATTTTCTCTTCAATGACAGATCTTTTTTCTGTATACCTCTCACGAGACATTGCTCGAATCTTTTCGACACGACCTTCATCCTGCTTAAACTCTGGCGGTGGTAGTGTTGATACAGAGAACGGCTTACTTGGAATACCATCAATCATCAGCCTCATATATGCATGATACTTTGGAAGGCTTAAAATATCTTTCGGAGTGACTGCTTCTTCAAACTGAAGGCTCAATACTTCTGCATCATCACTTCCAACTTGGAAAGAGAACAACGAACCAACGTTACCAAATACTGCATCTCGTAACTTCGTACCATTATCACCAATTAACAATTGTGCAACATACTGGTTTGCCATTGTAAGATTAAGACGATATTTACGAGCCTCAGAAAGGATAGTTGCAAACGACTCTGTCGCAAAGTTCTGGAACTCATCCACGTACAAATAAAAATCTCGTCGCTCTGATTCTGGTATATCTGCCCTACTCATAGCGTCAATTTGAAACTTCGTTACCAGCATAGAACCAAGGAACGCAGATGCATCTTCCCCAAGTTTCCCCTTACTCAAATTCACCAAGATAATCTTTCCTGTATCCATCGAATGTCGAATATCAAGACGGCTTTGTACTTGTCCAACAATATTACGAATTAATGGGGTCGACAGAAGCTGTCCTACTTTATTCTGAATAGCAGCTACTGCTTCTGTCCTATATTTCTCTGTCCATACTGCATACTCATCGTTCCAAAAACTTTTCACCATTGGATCTGTCACGGCAGATACAATCTTTGCTCTATAGGCATCATCTGCATACATACGCATAATTCCAAGCATCGATGAGCCTTCTGCCTCTATTAGAGCAAGAAGAGTATTTCTAAGAATGTGTTCCATACGACCAGAAAATGAGTCAGGCCACATCTTCATAAAAACGCTCATAATGCCTGATGCAACGAGGTCTCTTTGGTTTTGATCTGGACAATCAAGAACGTTGAAAGAGAGTGGGTATTCCTTATCTGATGGATCAAAAAGAATGACATCATTGCTACGACTTTTCGGAATAAATTTCAAGATTGCATCAATCAAATCTCCATGTGGATCGATGACGGCAAGGCCTTTCCCAGCATGAATATCTGAAAAGACCATGTTTTCCAACATAGTAGACTTACCCATACCCGTCTTTCCAATAATGTATGCGTGTCGTCCACGGTCGATCGGCTGAATACCAAACTTATGACGCTCACCACGGAAAACTGCTTCACCAAGTACCGTAACATCTGCCCGCTCTGCGAGTGGCAAATTATTCGGTGGCTCTAGTTTTTTACTCAGTACCCAATCAACATTTGGTGTTTGAACCATCAGTGTTGGCATATGCCATATAGTCGCAATTTCCTCTGTCGATAGCACATATGGTTGCACTCGCATACCATGAACAATTGTAGAGCTACATTCTACTTTTCCAGCCCCAAAAGCATTGCTCTGCGGCAGTGCAAACTGACGGAAGCTACCAACCATTTCACGGAGCTTCTCTTCTGCTATCGTTTTTTGCGCCTTTGGTGCAATAACACTCAGACGAATATTACAGGTAAAAAGTAATCTATTCATTTTGTCAGAAGCACCAGAGACAGAGTCTTCCCTGTCATGCGTTCGTGCACTGGCTTGTGCAATGTTATCTGAATCATATGAGTTATCACTCCCTGTAAAAGATGGAGCTTTAAGGAACGTCGAGAATCCCGGCCATGCTCTAAATCCTCCAAGGGCAAAAGCGATTGGAAAATAGGCAATACGTCTCCATCCACGTGCAAGCTGAACGCGAGAAAAGAACGCAGCATGCCGTACAGAAATTGAAGCCATACCCTTTTCAAGTAAAGGTAAGAAGCGCAACGCACGCCGTCTAAAGTCCCCTGTTAGGGGCTGTACAATAACAGAAATATGTCCGCGCATTCCAGGGACTGGATACCTCGCAAGTGTCGATGTGATTCCAGCAATAGGATCAACATTCACACGCGTTAACATATCATCAAACTGAGGATGTCTTTTGATAGGGAAAATCTCAGGGTCAGTAAGAACGAGATCGGTATACACCACAAGATCTTCTCCAGAGGCCGTAAAAGGATCGTCATGAATATACTCAATATCAATATCTGGGTACTGCGCATATAACTGAGACTCGGTTAAACGAACAGCATCAACAGATGAACGCACGTAAAAACCAATTTTTCCAGATGACCCCATCCCAATCTCGAGGCTAACTGGCTCATTCCCGCGAAGAGAATGCAGACCAGAGATCGCCTGCTCCACATAGAGTGGGCCACGTTCATTTTCCTGGGCAGGGCGAATCTGGAGAAGATTTGAATTCATAGATTTACGAACTTCGAAGTAATTCAGTAATCATATCGAGTGCAACAGTATTGTATCCGTAATCCATACGCATAGGACCAAGTATGCCAATGACCCCCTCTTCTCCACGAATTTCATACCTTGTAACCATCATCGAACAACTATGAATCTGTTCAAGAACGTTTTCTTCACCAATGTAATACTGAATGTGATCTGTAATATCCATACCAGAAAGGACTCGTGTTAAGTGATCTTCAAGTACCTCGGCCATACCACTCGCAAGAGTAGGATCGACGTGGAACTCTGGTTGTTTGAGTACATTTGAAAGCCCCAGATAATACACGCGAGACTTATGTGGAACCGTAGCAAATGCAACGTTTGGAATCATATGTGTAAGAAGTGCGACAGCTTCATAGACACGTTCTTGGTCTTTCTGCATGAAGTAATGCTCTTTGAGTGACTCAAACTTCTTCCGCACAACTGCCTCTCTATTACTTGGTTTCATATGTTCACGAACATACAAACGATAGCCAGATGCAGTAGGAATACGTCCTGCAGAAATATGCGGCTGCTGTAAAAATCCTTCATCTTCAAGGGCACCCATCTCATTTCTAATCGTTGCACTACTACAACTAAACTCACCAGACTCAAGAAGCTTCTTCGAACCAACTGGACCAGCTGTTGCAATAAACTGATCAATGATTGCTGCTAAAAGACGAGATTGACGATCATTCATATATATATTTTAGCATTCCTTGTGTTTGAGTGCCAGAGGAGAGATACTAGCAAAAACAGCTAAAAGAGGCTGTAAATGGCAAAAATGAAGACTGTGAAGACTACAAGGATCCTCGTAATCCTCGCCATCTTTGCGGTCATTAAAATTCCCTTCACTACTTTTCATAACAATGTATTTGATATTCGTTATTTCTTCTTGCTTGCAGCCATACGCTTCTGGAAACGCTCTACACGTCCTCCTGAAGCCTTTTCTTGCACCTTTCCAGTGTAAACAGGGTGACAATTACGACAACGTTCAACTGTCATCTCTTTTGTCGTAGATGGCACTTCAAACACCATTTCACATGTAGAACATGTGGTTTTAGCATCGCCGTGAACTTCTGGATGGATTGCTGCTTTCATAATAATTGAGCTGATTTTAGTGAATTTCGGTCTCAAAGCAAGGATTCTTCTAGTCTTTTGCTACTTTTTTTGCCTCAGAAGCAGCCCTTTTCACACGACGCTCCTCTTTTTTGATAGCTTCTACCTCTTCCTCCTGCATTTCTCCTGCTGCTTCAAGTACAGCCTCCTCACCTTCCTTGTCTTCCATAACAACACTCATCGTCGCTACCTTATCAGTTGTCTTTAGACGCATGACGATAACTCCTTGTGTTGCACGTCCTCTGGATGGAATATCTGAAAGACGCATACGAATTGCCTGTCCAGACTTTGAAATACAGAGCAGGTCTCCGTCTTCTCCCTCTTGGAGGATACATCCTCCAACAATATCACCAGTTTTTGCAGTAAGCTGAGCTGCTTTTACTCCTGTGCCTCCACGGCCTTGAAATCGGTATTCCTCTACTGATGTCATCTTTCCAAGTCCATTTTCCATCACCACAAGAAGCATACTTGTTTTACTGTCTTCAATAGAACCAGCCTCAACAACAATGTCACCTGAACTAAGTTTAATACCACGAACACCAGCTGCACTGCGTCCCATTGCACGAACGTCAGCTTCTGGGAAGCGAATCGCTTTACCCTTCTTTGTAACAATCAAGATTTCGCTCTTGCCAGTTGTTGCTAGAACCCACTTCAGAGAATCTCCATCGTTCATCTTCTGCGCAATAAGACCACTGCGACGAATATTATCGAACTGTGAAAGCTCTGTTCTTTTTACTGTTCCTTGTTCTGTAATCATGAAGAGATGTGTTCTGTCTTCAAGGTCAGACTTCAAAATAGATGTAATAAGTTCATCTGGTTGTAACTGCAACAAGTTTACAATCGCTTGCCCCTTTGCAATACGACTACCTTGTGGAAGCTCGTATGCAGGAAGTTTGAATACACGACCAGTGTTTGTAAAGAACAACAGATCGTCATGGTTCATCACATGGAGAAGTGTCTGAATCTCATCTTCATCTTTTGTCGTCATACCCTTTACACCCTTTCCTCCACGAGACTGTGCACGGAACTGCATAGGAGAAAGCCTCTTCACATACCCACCTGATGTTAATGCAACAATCATTGGTGAATTTGGAATAGTGTCTTTAGCACTAAACTGTCCAATGGCATGTTTAACAATAGTTGTACGACGTGGCTCTGCATATGTGTCCTTAATGTGTATACATTCTTCTTTAATGATTGCATCAACCCTCTTCTTGTCTGCAAGAATTGCTTCGCACTCAGCAATGAACTTCAATTTCTCTGCGAGCTCTTCCTCAATCTTCTTTCGCTCAAGACCAGAAAGTGTCTGAAGACGCATCTGCAAGATAGCATCTGCCTGAAGGTCGGAAAGCTTAAACTTCTTTACAAGGTTATCCTTCGCGATGTCCTTATCGGCACTTTTCTTAATAGTCTCGATAACAGCATCAATATCATCCAAAGCAATCTTTAACCCCTCAAGGATATGCGCCCTATCACGCGCCTTATTGCGATCAAATGTAACACGACGTGTAATAACGTCACGACGGTGATCGATAAAGATCGTAAGCATCTCCTGCAAATTCATAAGTCGAGGCTGCAAGCCATCTGCAAGAGAGATACAGTTGAAACTAAAGCTATTTTGCAAATCCGTGTGCTTAAACAATTGGTTCAGCACTTTCTGTGGGTATGATTCCTTCTTCAGTTCGATAATCACACGAATACCTTCACGGTCAGACTCATCGCGAATATCAGAAACTCCTGGAATAATCTTATCTGTTACTAAACGTGCCATTTTTTCGATCATTGTAGACTTATTCACTTGGTACGGTAGTTCTGAAATACGAATACGGTACCGTCCATTCTTTCCTTCTTCGATCTCTGCTTTACCTCGAACAGCAACACTTCCTCTTCCTGTTAAGTACGCCTGTTTTAGTACTTCTTTATCGTACACAATTCCTCCTGTCGGGAAGTCTGGACCCTGAACATACTGAAGAAGATCTTCAACAGTAGAGTCTTCGTGCTCAATAAGGTGCAAGATGGCAGACATCAATTCACCAAGGTTATGTGGTGGGATATTTGTTGCCATACCAACAGCAATACCAACCGTACCGTTCATCAAAAGGTTTGGCAGTTTTGTTGGAAGTACAGTCGGCTCCTGCTTCGACCCATCATAGTTTGGGCGGAAGTTCACGGTGTCTTTCTCAATATCTTTCAAAATCTCCTCTGTAATCTTCTGCATTTTTGCTTCTGTATAACGCATGGCCGCTGGATTATCACCATCAATGGAACCGAAGTTACCTTGTCCATTTACAAGCATGTGCCGCATAGAGAAGTCCTGTGCCATACGTGCGAGTGCATCGTAAATCGCACTGTCTCCATGTGGGTGGTATTTTCCCATTACGTCTCCGACGACCGCTGCAGACTTTCGGAACTTTGCACTACTACGGAGACCAAGTTCATGCATAACATAAAGGATTCTTCTGTGAACAGGCTTTAGACCATCACGAGCATCTGGAAGAGCACGAGAAACGATAACGCTCATCGCGTAGCTCAAGTAGCTCTCTTCCATTTCTGTAACAATATTGCGTGGAGCAATACGTCCAATTGATGAGAGGGTTTCTCCGAGATCGAGCTGTTCAAACTCGTTTTTGCCCATTGATTCATCATTTGAAGAAGCGCCTTTGGTGTCGTTGGTATCAGCCATAGAAATCCTTATAGGACGGAAAGATCATACCGAAAAATCAGCCAGAAGAAAGGTACAAAAGCTAAAAGTTTTTGCTAAGCTTAAGACAATGCTTTCTATCCTCGCCACTCCCATTGGTAACCTTGGAGATATTACACTCCGTGCGATAGGGACATTAAAGGCCTGTGATGCCATTGTCTGTGAAGATACTCGAGTAACAGGAAGTCTTTTAAAGCACCTCGATATTCCCAAAAAAGAACTCATCTCTTGTCACGGATACTCTAAACCTGAAAAAGTAGATGCTATTATTGAACGACTTCAAAAAGGAGAACACCTCGTCATGGTATCCGATGCTGGAACACCTGGGATCTCAGACCCTGGATACGCACTTGTATCTCGTGCGTGTGAAGAAGGAATCAAAATGGAAGCACTACCAGGCGCCTCTGCCTTCCTAACAGCACTATCAGCCTCTGGTCTTCCAATGAATCAATTTATATACATTGGGTTCCCTCCTCTAAAGAAAGGACGCCACACACTCTTCACATCATTCGCAGAAGAGAAACGGACAATTGTTTTGTATGAATCTGTTCATCGTATTGAGAAAACTCTGTGTGAAATTGCTGATGCACTCGTCGAGCAGCCAGAACGAAAAATAGTAATTGCACGAGAATTGACCAAAATGTACGAGGAAATTACTCATACAACAGTATCTGAACTCAAAGGTATCGCATCGAACATTACAAAAAAAGGAGAGTTCGTCGTTATTGTCGGCGCAGAGCGCTAACCGTTACGGCAATAGAGAAGTTGGATTAACATGTGTTCCGTTTGTAATAACTTCAAAATGTAGATGTGCACCGGTGGTCATCGGTCCTGCTCCTACTGTTCCTGGTGTCCCACCAGAAAGACCAACAACCTGACCTCCAGCAATCTCTTGTCCTGAAGACACATTGATCTGACTGAGATGACCATAGAGTGTCGCAACACCATTTCGATGTCCGATGAGCACGTAACTGTAGCCATACTTTCCACCATCTCGTGTAACATACACCACACCATCCGCCGCTGCCGATACTGGTGTCCCCTGACCAACAACAATGTCTATACCTTGATGTGCTACTCCAAAGAACGACTGATAAGAATCATTATGGAACCCTGCGCTAATACGCCCAACAACTGGCCATCGAAATGCCTGCTTACTCCTAATGCGTCCATCACTACGTTCACCTGGCTGTGCACTCATGAGCCCTTTTTCGATGAGTTCACGTTCCAACTGTGAAACAAGCTGTGCATCGATACGTGCAAGTTCTCTTTGGAGCTTTGTAATTTGGGACTGCACTTCGTTGGTCACTCGTTGCACCTCCTCAATCCGTGCGGCAGCACTATCATATTCATTTTTTGCTTTCATGTATGTCTCCCATGCCTGTTCATATTTTTGTGACTGCAACTGATACTCACCTTCATAAAGAGCAACTTCATTAATCACGCGTTTTGCATCAAGCGCATTCGTAAGGACACGCTCTCGTGCACGGGCAACTGCATGTGTACGCATTCCAATATCTGTAATCTCCCCAAGCGATGTACTCAGTAAATTACGCACAAGAGTAATACCAAGATCTGGTCCAGATGCAGCAACAAAAAAACTGCGCCCACGAATGTACTGCAAGAAATCTCCATACTGCTCTTGTTCTTTTTCAATATCTGCAATGAGTGTTCCTGAACTTGTCATATCCAATCCAGATTCAGCAGCAACACGATCTGACTCCCTCATAGCATGTACATAGGCCTGTCGTGCTCGTGTTTTTTTATATTCAAGAACATCAAGAACCTCGCGAGATTCTGCAACAGCTTCTTTTTTTTGAGACAACGTATAAAAAAGCCCTCTCCCAGATGCATACACACCTTCTGCCTCATCCATTACCGTACTTAATTCCTCAGCTGCTCTATATTTTTCTGATAACGATGCATCAAGCTGTACGGACCCCAGTGGAATAAGAGCCAAAAATGCAATAGATAGCAGCGGAAATGGTTTATGTGTGTGTTTAGACATTTCTATTCATTATAGCAGAAATTTGCTACACTTCATACCTATGATTGCTCATCTAAAAGGAACAATTCACAGGCTAAAACCAGAAGAAGTAACAATCGACGTCAAAGGCGTTGGTTACAGAGTATATGTACCTATTAACGTGTGGGATACCCTTAAAGAAGGTGGTGAAACAATGCTGCATACCTATACACATATTCGAGAGGATCGAATGGATCTATTCGGATTTCTCGAAGATAGTGAACGTATCTTATTTGAACGATTTATTGCCATGAATGGTATTGGCCCAAAGCTTGCACTAGAACTCTCTGCCGTTCCAAAAAGCCTTCTTATGCAGGCAGTTGGTGCTCAAGAACCGCGTCTTCTCACAACCGTTAAAGGAATCGGAAAGAAGACCGCGGAAAAACTCTTACTCGATTTGAAATCACTTGCAGAATCACAACCAGAAATTTTTGGAAGTGGTATGTCATCTGTCAGTGAAAATTCAACATTCGACCAAGATGCCATAGAGGCACTAAAGACCCTTGGATATGATTCTCAAACTATCATGAGTGTTATGAAAGACATGCCTGAAGAGTGTGCTACCACTGAAGAACGCGTTGCAGCAGCACTACGAGCACTATAAGATTACTACCCACTCCCTTTTTCCATTTTCCATTTCACACATGCTTCAACTTGACATCTCCGCATCAATGGGAAAAGTCATTACGCCTAATAAAGGAATTCCAGAACAGGAGTTCTCTTCTTTGCTTACAAGCCTAAGGCGCTACATTGAAAATTATAATAAAGAGCGTGCAGATGGAGGACATGCATGGGCAGATGATCCTCAAAATGAGGATACCATTGCAAAAGTAAAAGAGGTTGCTGCATTTGCAAAAACTCAAAAAATTTCAACGGTAGTGTGGATAGGAATCGGGGGCTCAGGACTTGGTCCAAAAGTACTTCGCGAAGTATTTGAAACCCCAAATACACCAGAGTTTATTCTGCTCGATACTATCGACCCATACATGCTCAACATGTACGACAGTATTCTCGACTGGAAATCCACCCTTCTTGTTGTGGTAAGCAAATCTGGAGGAACACTAGAGCCAATGAGTGTCTTTTTTCACTGCTGGAAAAGAATGCAAGAAGCACGAGGAAAAGATGCAGGTGACTTTACCATTGCAATTACAGATCCAAAAAAAGGGACACTCAAAACTTTCTGTCTTGAAAGTGGAATCCGAACACTCCCTATCCCCGATAACGTTGGCGGTCGATACTCTATCTTTACACCAGTAGGACTACTTCCCGTTGCATTACTTGGAGCAAATGTTGATGAGTTTGTTCGCGGTGCAAAAGATATGGATAAAATTTGCCAAAATGTCACACCAGATGAAAACCCTGCAGCAATGCTTGCATCTGTACAATTCCTTCTCGATACCAAAAGAGACTGCAATGTGCGTGTCATCATGCCATACAGCCAACGTCTTGAGTCCTTTGCAAGATGGAACCAGCAGCTCATTGCAGAGAGTCTTGGAAAAGTAGAAACAAGTAACCCAATTCCACTTGCTGCTATTGGAACACAAGACCAACACTCTCTTCTTCAACAATGGATGGCAGGACCACGTCAGCAATGGCACATCTTTATTCGAGAAATTGAAAAAACATCATTTACAGTGCCACAAGAAGTAGAAGAAAGTTTTAAGTACATCGCAGGAAAACAGTATGGTGAACTTCTTGATGCGTGTTACAAAGGAACAAGTGATGCCCTCACAACTGCCAAAAGACCACACGTTACGGTTGGACTTGAGCGCATTGATGAGTACCACCTTGGACAACTGTTCTTCCTCTTCCTTGTTGAAGTGGTTCTCCTTGGAAAGCTCTACCGCATAGATCCTTACGGACAACCGGCTGTAGAGATTGGGAAAAATATCACAAAGAAAATTCTAAGCGAAGAATAAGAAATCTTCTATAATGGCCAAACGTATTCCCCCTCTATTTTATGTCTAACACTGTTACCGACGGCGACTTCGACTCAGAAGTATTAAAGTCAGATGTTCCTGTACTCGTTGATTTCTGGGCACCATGGTGTGGTCCTTGTAAATCTATGATTCCAATCGTTGATGAACTTGCGACAGAATACGAAGGAAAAGTAAAAGTCGTAAAGATGAACGTCGATGAAAATACAGAAGCTCCTGGTAAGTACTCAGTCATGAGCATTCCAACATTTATTATCTTCAAAGGAGGAGAGCCAACAACAACATTCGTTGGTGCAAAATCTAAAGAAGATATGAAAGCAGAGCTCGACAAAGTTGTGAGCTAATTTAACCTCGTATCATCAATACTCATAGTGTTATACTCTGTGCACTATGAGTATTTTATTAAGCCTATTTGGCATGATCTTCGCAGTATTTCTCATCAAATACCGAGAGCGTATTGGCGACTTCACAGGTGATGCCTATTGGATGAGACATGTCGGTGGTGTGTATAACGTACTCATCATCACAGGAATACTTATCTTCTTCTGGTCTGTTGCAACAATCACCGGAACACAGAAAATCTTCTTTGCTCCACTTTTTTGGATATTTGGAGGAATGATCGGAAAGTAGTACGAGAAATCTAATTCTTAACGCATTTATAGAGGAAAGAGTAAAATATTATGCTGTCTAATTTTTATAGCTAGATAGTAAAAGACGCATAAAAAAAATGTATACAAAAAAAATAAACTATACTGTACATATGCGGTTCTATCGAAAATCATCAACAAAGTCGGGGCTAGTAGTTGGATTTGTCATATCTCTCTGCTCATTTATTGCGATTCACATCGCCTTTATTGTGGTACACGAGCTCGTAAATGAGGCAACTCCATACAACACCGTTTCGTACTATTTTGACCGGAAATTAGAATTTATTGAAAATCTATCTGCAAACGTCCGAGGAAAAGTATCGTTCATAGAACTCCATACACATCATGCCAGTGAGCGCATTGAAGAGTTAGAACATATGTTTCTAAAAGAGGGCCACTCTGGTTCAATAATGGATGATGCAAACACCGTACTAACAAACGCATCGCACTCGATACAGATTGCTATAGAAACATTGGAATCCTATACCGAATCACAAAACAATGACCTGCGAGTATTCACTACTGCACTCGAAGTAGAGTCAACAACAGATGATATTACCCGGAGGCTAAATAACATGAAGGAGTACATGGACGAAGAAGGCAAAAGCATGATTGCCAGTCATATTGATGAAATGGAAAGAATGCTCAGTCGTAGCAAAGCGATAACAAAAAAGTTTGATGTTGAAGAATCAATCGCAGATCAAATTCGAATAGATCTTGAACGAAGAGCAGCAGCACGAGAGAAAGAAGAACCAGCTACAAATGCATGTGTGCAAAAAAACGAAACCTGCCAAAGCAGCCGTGATTGCTGTACTGGAAGTGGACTCGAATGCTCCCCTGTCATTCTTTCTGATGGTTCGCGAAGTAAGCGATGCATCAATATACGATGATACAAATTTAGTGGAACTAGTCAGATGAAAGTCGAACCTCATGAGGATATCTTCACAGTTCTCTCAGGGCTTTTGGAATTGAATAGGAAGCTGGATATGTTGGATTTTGAGAGGAGGAAGGAGGAGAAGGAGTTGAGCTATCTCCTTTAAGATTATGGAATAATCTGATACGCAGAATTTTCGACAATAATTGCTTCGTCGTCGTTGAGCGTGATAGTTTTGATGTCAGTAGTGTCATAATACTTCTTAATTGAATGGACTCTATCTTTAAAGCTTTCATCATCCCAATGCGGAATAATGACAAAATCACACAGACTTAACCCATTATCAATCATTTGATATTCTGGCGCGTTATTCTCTTCGAAACCTTTAATAGTCGGCCCAACAACAATTGCTCCTGCACTTCCTCCACCGTAAACAATGCCTGACTGCAGTAATTTTTGTAAATTTTGATCAAGACCCGTTTCTTTTAGTAGATAACAAAGATAGTAAGTATCGCCTCCCCCAATCCATATAACATCAAATTCTTGTAGCCTCTCAACCAGCGTCTCATTCTTGCTGCTATGTTTATTAAGATCAATACGCTCTAATTGCATGCCAAGGTTTGTTAGCAAAGCACGAGTATCGTGGACAAAACACTTCTTCTCTTCCTTATATAAATCTGCTGCGTTTTCTATAAGGGCAAATTTGATACTGCTTAACTCTTTACCAACCAGTTTCTTAAAATGAGGCAATTGTTCATTGCTAATACTTTGAGATGAGAGAAATAACTTCATATGTAAAACTATACATCTTACCCTATAAAAGTTCGATCATATTATCTTGGTACAAGATGCCTGTAGCGAAATATGGTTCCAGAGCCTGACTTCAAGTATTTCTCGAAAAGGAGAGCCTGTTCTTTAGTGGGAAATGTACAAGCAAACTTTAACTCCCATGGTTTAAATTTGGAGGTATGAGGAACTTCTCCATGGTTATGCTTTGCGAGGCGTTTCTTTACATCTTGTGTTGAACCAACATATTGTCGTCCTTAGTTGTTTTCGAGGATGTAAACGTAGTGCCACAACATAGGCAGAACATTCTATGTTTTTTGGAGTGGCTTGCCAACAAACCTTCGCACTTCGTGGTTTCGGTCTGCAGGCCGTCATCCTTCGCGCTTCGCGACTACGGACGACAGGTAGTCAGGAAAGTGCATCTCGAAGAAGCCCATCTTTGCTACGCTGCGTGGAGGCTACAAGTAAGAGTCATCCTTCGCTTTTGCTGGCTTGCCAACCGTAGCCGCAGCGACTCTGAGGCTCAATAAAATAGCACCCGCAAAAGGCTACGGATGACAACCTTCGCTGCGCGAAGGTTGGTGGAGCTGAGGAGATTCGAACTCCTGACCCCCTGCTTGCAAAGCAGGTGCTCTAACCAGCTGAGCTACAGCCCCACACGCAGGATAAGTTATCAGAACAACAT
>PFDQ01000043.1:15954-65970 GCA_002772815.1 Candidatus Peregrinibacteria bacterium CG10_big_fil_rev_8_21_14_0_10_42_8 | reverse complement strand
GAAGGGAATGGCTAAGAGTCGCCACTATTTTACCAATTTCTATGCTAAAAATGGAGTCTGCTTTGAGTGGTGTTTTTCAGAGGTTCCCTAACATTGTCATTTTATCTTCCTCCAGCATCCACTTCAATATCATTGCGATAATTCTCTGCTTTTAGAAGATCTTTCTGTCCAAGAATTCCTTGGCCTACGTGAGCCTTTGTTCCACGCTGAAAATAAGAATCCCAGTACTGATGACGTACATGACGACGACGAATATTCCAGTGATATGGCGTAAAATCTTGGTTAAAAACTTCCTGACCTTCATCAGGCTGGTGCACAAATTCATCACGCATCGTATCGCGAATGGATTCAATAGTCTGTAGTTTACCTTGAAAATTACGTCTCTGTACTGCTAAATCATCACGAAAAGTGTGTGTAGCACGTTCTACGCTACGGTGTGATGGACGAGAAATCCCACGAAGACGTACTGATCTGTAACGAAATTGTGGTGAATCTGAGAGTTCTTCAGCCTGCGCAATGCCAGGAAGGAATATAATGGTTAATGCTGTAAGAATAGGGAGTAAACGCATAGCTTTTTAAGGAAAATAGGGGGTGATGGTACCTATCCACACAAAGAAATTCAAGCAAATAGACATATATTGACCCTTTTCTTTGGAGCCCATTTTTGCTATACTGATATGAAAACTTTAAAAAAAATACACACACACATTATGTCTATCGATGCTTGCATTGCACATGCTATTCATTCCGATCTCGATATCCTCGAAGTACTCCCCGAGCTCAAAGGCATGCCTGTTGAAAGCCTAGAGCCATACATTGAGAATTATATTCTCACTGTGCAGCAGGAGTTCCGTGCAGTTATCTCTGAAAAGGGAGACAAATACATTCGCTCAAAAGACCCTGCAGGCCTCTGTGCGACGTGTATGCAGCATGGTATTGGCATTCCACCAAAGATGCTTCTTCGCATGTGTCAGACGATTATGCAGCTCAGTAACATTGATGCAAAGTTCATCCTCGATACAGAAGAAGGAACAAGCCTCTTCTATATGAAGATGGACATCAATCTTGAAGAAGTAACTGCGTAAAAGAAGACTAACGCTTGGAGAACTGAGGAGCGCGACGTGCACCCTTGAGACCTGGCTTCTTACGCTCTTTAATACGAGCATCACGACGAAGGAATCCTTCACGTTTTAGCGTTGGTCGTAAATCTGGGTCTACAAGAAGAAGTGCGCGTGAAATTCCATGGCGGAGTGCACCACTCTGTGATGACTTTCCACCCCCCTTGATGCTTACTTCAATATCAAAGCGCTTCGCAGCATCTGCAAGCTTTAGTGGTGCGATAGCGTTTTCTACGTGCAATCGTGTTGGGAAATAATCGATTGCTTTCTTTCCGTTTACAGTAATTTCACCTTTTCCACCATCGAAAAGCTTTACGCGTGCGACAGCTGTTTTACGCTTTCCTGCGCTGTAGAAGTACTGATTTGAAGTTGCTGCTGACATAATTAGAGAGTTGATAGAGGAGTAGGTTGCTGTGCAGTGTGTGGATGTTCTGCACCTGGGAAGATGTGAAGACGCTTCAGCATCTGACGTGAAAGACGGTTTTTTGGAAGCATTCCTTTTACAGCTCTTTCGACTAGTGCTGTTGGCTTCTGATCAAGCATTTGCTGCAGAGACCATGACTTGAGGTGGCCCAAGTATCCTGTGTGCTTTACGTATACTCTTCGTCGGTGCTTTGTTGGGTGAAAATCAAGCTCTTTTGCATTAATAACAACGACATGGTCTCCACAAAGCTGGTGAGGGCTAAATGTTACCTTATTTTTTCCACGTAATGCAGTAGCAATTGTTGTAGCCATTCTTCCTAGGTTTTTACCCTTAGCATCAACAATAACCCACTGTGGAGCCTCTGGTTTTGGATGAGAAGTTTTCATTATGATTTCTTAGGGGTAGTGCTCGCTACAGGAATAACAACTGCTTCTCCTTCTACGAGGCTAATATCGACAAGCTCTGCACCATCACCATCACGACTACCAAGAGCCTTTGTCCGAGTGAGACCAGATGATTTCTTTGCAAATCTCTTTGTGTATACCTCCATAATCTTCTTACTTGCATTCTTATCTGTCACGATTGTATTAATGTGACGGATTGCAACGTGAGGGCTGTGACTCTTTGCAAATGAAATTATTTTATCAATCTCTGGAGTAATCACTGCTGCACGCTTCTTTGTCGTACGCATCTTCTCGTAGATGAGCAACGATGTAATCAAGTTACGCTTGAGCATTCTGGCATGACCAGGTTTTTGCTTGAGCCGATTTTTAGATCTTCGATGTCTCATGAGTGGGAGATAATACGTTTAAAATAAAAGGATGCAATTATTTGTCTGACTCTTCGTCAGAAAGCTTCAGATTTCGCTCTGCTAGGGTGTCTTTCACTTCATCAAGAGCTTTTGCTCCGAATCCACGAAAGTTTGCGAGAGCTGGTTCTGTGCACTTTGTAAGCTGCTCAATAGAACCAACACCTGCATTAATCAACGCGTTGAGGGTTCGTGGTGAGAAGTTGAGGATTTCAATAGGTGTGTAACTCTCTTTTATTGGAGCAGAATCGCTTTCTTCAGCAATGTGTCCACCAGTTCGAGAGAAATCTGCAATAAAGTCGTTCTCGATAACCTTTTCTGAAGAACTAAAGTATTCGAAGTAGCTCTTGAGGAGCTGTGCTGCAAATTGAACAGCTTCTTCAGCATTAAGTGATCCATTTGTCTGCACATCAAGATTAAGCTTTTCAAGGTCTGTGCGCTGACCAACACGAGCTGACTCTACGTCGAATCGTACTTTTACGACTGGGCTGAAAATAGCATCAATGTGGACAAGGCCTGGCTCGTTGTTCTTCTTATTTCGTTCTGCTGCTGGGCTGTATCCGACACCCTTTTCGACAGTGATAGAAATCTCTATTTCTCCACCCTTCTCTAGGGTAAGGATTTCGTGGCTTGGGTCGAGGACTTCGATATCTGATGATACCTGCAAATCCTTTGCAGTCAGTGTTACAGGTCCTTTTCCTTGAAGTGTAATCACTTCAGACTCTTTACTGAACTTGCGTAGACGTAGTCCCTTAAGGTTAAGAGCGATGTCTACACCAGATTCACGAACACCTTTAATAGCAGTGTATTCATGCTGAGATCCTTGAATACGCATCGAAGTTACTGCTGCTCCTGGAAGACTAGAAAGGAGAGTGCGACGCATCGCATTTCCAAGAGTCATTCCGTATCCTGGAGGAAGGGGTCCGATGGTGAAAACTTTATGAGAGTCGTCTCCAGTGCTACCTGTTTGAGAGGAGAATATTGGGAGACCTATTTCTTCCTGAATGATGTGCATAAGGTTTGGGGGAAGGTTACCTACGTGAGTAGTATTCGATGACTTGTCGTACATCGATTGCTTGCTCTGCATCCTCAGCTGCTGGAAGGCCAACAACCTCGATCTTGAGGTTAGATGGATCTACCTTTAGCCATGAAGGTGGCATGTATTTCTCATGCGCTTCAAGAATAGGAGTAAACACGGGTGATGATTTACTTTTTGAGCGTACTTCAATGACGTCTCCAACAGACAAACGGAATGATGGAGATGTGACGCGTACTCCATTAACGGTGAATACACCGTGAGCAGAGAACTGACGTGATTGGAGTCGTGTTAATGCGAAGCCTGCACGGTATAGTGCGTTATCGAGGCGTCGTTCAAGGAGTGTTAATAATGTCTCTCCTGTTTGGTCTTGTGAAGCAACAGCCGTCTTATAGAGACGGACGAACTGACGCTCTGAGAGACCGAACATATCGCGAGCTTTCTGTTTTTCAAGAAGCTGACGACCAAACTCTGTTGGACGCTTGCTGCGTGTTCGTGGTCCCTTTCCAGGGCCATACGGCTTTCGCTGCAAGATTTTGTCGTACTTATCAGAACCATAGATGTTGGTTCCTTGTCGTCGACAGCGCTTTGCTTTAGGTCCAGTATATTTCATGAGTGATGAATTAGTAGTGAGAGAGATGAAGAGACGCGATGCCATCACGTCTTTACGTTTATACACGCCGCCTTCCAGGGGCGCGGCATCCACCGTGAGGAACAGGAGTAAGATCGATGATTGCATCGAGGTTGAGTCCAGCAGACTGAATACCGCGGATAGCTTGTTCACGTCCAGGACCGAGGCCTTTTACCTCTACCTGCACGGATTCAATGTTAAATCCTGCAACATTCTCTGCTGCTTTCTCTGCAGCGATTTTTGCTGCGTATGGTGTAGATTTTCGTGTTCCCTTAAAGCCACATGCGCCAGCACTACTACCACCGAGCTTATCACCATTGAAATCGGTGAAGCTCACAATAGTATTGTTTTCTCCTGCGTGGATGCAGCATCGAGCCTTCTGCACCGTGCGCTTAATCTTTTTCTTCTTTGCCTTTGTAGTCTTTGATTTGGCGGTAGCCATAATAGATTAGGGATTAATTGGGATTAAGTCTTAGATAGTGATGTTCGTCCAGATCCTCCTGTCTTCTTCTTACCACGCTTTGTACGAGCGTTACGACGGGATGTCTGACCACGAACCGGAAGCTTACGACGGTGACGGAATCCGCGCCATGTTCCAATGTCTTGAAGGCGCTTAATATTCATGGATACGAGTCGTGTGAGGTCTCCTTCTACTGTTTCTTTTTCAATACGAGTTCTGAGGCGGCTCTCTTCATCCTCTGTAAGATCGTCTGCCTTCTTGTCTCCATCAATTTTTAATTCCTTCAAGATAGCCTGAGAAAGTGAACGGCCGATACCTTTGATATACGTCAGAGCGATCTCTGTTCGTTTGTTACCCGGTATGACGACACCTGCGATTCTTGGCATAATAAGAAATGGAATAATTACCCTTGGCGCTGCTTATTGCGAGGGATAGGAGATACAATACGACGAACTTTTTTCCCACCTGAAATCTTTCCTCTTTTAATACGCACACCAGCCCTTCGGATCACCAGGCGGTCATTTTTTCCAATCGGTTTTACGGATGCACGAACTTTCACGGGATAAGAGTAGGAATAAATATATTACGCTTGTCCTTCGCTACTTGGAGCTGGCCTTATGGCTTCTCCAGTTTCTAGATCGATCTTTTGATCAGACCTGTAGCGGTAGCAGATTCGACCCTTCTCGAGATCATATGGGGTCATCTCTATCTTCACCCGGTCGCCTGGCAGGATGCGTACGCGATGAACGCGCATGCGACCCGCGAGCGTACAGAGGATCTGATGATCCTTTGCTTGTGGACTTAAGATTTTGACGCTAAACGTAGTATTTGGAAATGATTCTTCGACTACGCCTATGAGTTCAATAACATCTTTAGCCACTAAGCATATCGGGGATACAAGCCGAGAGATCCTACAGAGCAATTTAAGCTGTATCAAGCACTTGGCAGTAAAAAAGTGTACTTTCTTTTAAAAGTACTAGTCAAAAAAATAAAAATGTTGTTTAAGTAAATATTTTTACCACATTTTCACTGTTTTAAGCCGATATTTACGCAATGATTTCGCAACCCTCTTCTGTGATCAACAATGTGTGCTCGAAGTGAGCAGAAAGTGACCCGTCTCTTGTATTAATAGTCCAAAGGTCTGATGTCTCTTTGATACCGTCTTTTCCTGTACATACGATAGGCTCTACGGCAATAAGTGTCCCAACAGGAAGCATTGGTCCTGTGTCTTTTTCTCCATAGTTTGGGACATCTGGGAATTGATGCAATGTCTTTCCGAGACCATGCCCTGTTAAGGCAGAGACAATCGTCAGCCCTTCGGCTTCGACAAGGTCTTGAATGGTCGCAGAAATCGTTCCTACGCGCACACCAGATCGTGTCACTGCTACTGCTGCCTCTAGGGCATTTGACGTCACGTCTAGTAGCTTCTGCGCCTCTTTAGAGATCTTGCCTACTCCAAACGTACGACACGCATCTGTATAGAGGTTGTTTATCATTACTCCACAGTCTGTGGCAATGATATCCCCTTCCTTGAGTACTCTATCCCCTGGGAGGCCATGCACACACTCTTCGTTAACTGATGTGCAGAGTGTCGCTGGGTAACCATGATACCCCTGAAATGCAGGGGTTGCCCCTTCGTGCCTTCGGATAAACTCTTCAGCTGCGCGATCGAGCTCTTTTGTCGTAATACCAGGTGCGACAAGATCGCCGATGTATGCCAAACACTCAGAGAGAATCTTTCCGGCTTCCCGTAAAGATTGCTGCTCCTCTGCCGTAAATATCTGAAACTTTCCCATTGATAGTGTCAGTATACTGTAGCAATTACATGCTATGCATTACTAATTCCACTTTTAATTCTCTCGTAGATCTCTTCAACTGTCCCCTGCCCATCTACTTCAATGACTTTGCCTGCAGATTCATATGCCTTAATCACTGGCATTGTCTTATCAACGAAGAGATCCATACGACGTAAGACCTTCTCTTGGTCTGCATCATCTGCACGGCCTTCTATCGCTGCACGGCTCTTTATGCGCTCTACTGCTTCGTCTTTATTAAGAAGAATATGCACACACTGAAGCTCTCTTCCTGCTGTGTTCATAATCGTATTAAATGCATTCATTTGGTCGAGATCTCGTGGAATACCATCAAACAGGATCTGCTGCTCTTCTGGAACATTACCGACTGCTTCTTTTACTACTTTCATGATAATCTCAAACGGAACAAGTTCTCCATTATCAATGTAGTTCTTTACTGTTTCACCAAGTTCTGTACCAGAAGCTTTTATCTTTCGTAGCTCTCCTCCTGCTTCAAAAATGTAATACCCAAACTCTTCTGCAAGCATACGAGCTTGCGTTCCTTTACCAGAGCCCTGAATACCGAAGAAGACTAGATCCATACAGAAAGTGTAAAATGGAAAAGAAGAAATAGAAAGGAGAATACTGATTAATCCGTTACTATGACCTCATCTACTATCCCAATACTATGAATTGCCATATATCCCACGAGTACCATTTGATATCTCTGATCCTGTGTCAGTAGGATATTTAACTACCTCTTCTAGTTTCTTTTTTACCAATCCTGTCATCTCAGATGGCCCTTCAACAGAGATACTTTCCTCACTTGCTTCTTCGAGGGTTGCTCTATTGAGATATGCAATAATTTCGTCACCTCCAAGTGGAAGATACCTCTCTAATGGCGATATAAGATCTTTCTGAACTGCTCTACTCCCACTGTCTTCTCTATCATCAAAGTCTATAAAGATTTGTCTTACGTAACCAAAACCTTCAAATTCATCTGTGCGGAATTAACGAGATAAAATTGCCTTAGCAGCATTTTTCAGTGTATCAACATCAAACGAATCGAGCGTCACTGTAAGTACGCCATTGCTATTTGTAAAATGTACACCTTCTGGTGTTCCAGCTTCATCTGTTATTGCGTTAGGTCCGTTTGGTGATTCGTTCTTAGCCATAATAGTATGGGAATATTAGTTATATATACTATATTTAGTTAAATATAGCAAGTATTAAATACCTGCCATAAAAAGCTTATATATATGAATATATGGAACTAATAGTTAAACGAGTTTCTCGTAATCGTGAGCCAAGAGCTGTGCGTTTATCTGACGGATAAGCTCCATCACAACACCCACAACGATGATGAGACCAGAACCAGAGATAATCAAATCCTGTGAACTGAGTGCTGAATACTTTGTAAAGATAAGTGGGACGATAGCGACAATTCCGAGGAAGAGGCCACCCCAAAGGTTCATACGATTACTTACCTGCTGCAAGAGTTCTGCTGTCTGCTTACCTGGACGGATTCCTGGAACGAAACCTCCACGCTTCTGAATGTTTTCAGCTACTTCATCTGGCTTGAATGTAACAGATACGTAGAAGTATGTGAATCCCATTACCAAACCAAAGTAGATCGCCATGTACAGAATACTTGGATTATTTGGATTGATATACAGGTTGATGAAGTTCGCAGTCTGCTGAAGAATTGGACGAGTAGCAGTTGCAAGGAACTGTGCAATAATGGCTGGAAGAGTGATCAATGAAATAGAGAAGATGATCGGGATCATTCCTGCTTGGTTGAGGCGAATTGGGATGTTTCCCTGTACGCCGCGTCCTGCACCTTGGTTTGCGTATGTGATCGGAATTAATCTATGCGCATCCGTAAAGAGAACGACGCAAACAAGCATTGCAAGTGAGACAATACAGAAGAGGAAGAATGCAGCCTGCTTACCCTGTCCTGCAAGGAACATAGAGCTAAGCACTGTTGGCATTCCAGATACGATTCCAATGAAGATAATGAGTGAAATACCGTTTCCAATTCCTTTCTCTGTAACGAGCTCTCCAAGCCACATCAAAAACATTGCACCTGCTGTTACGTAAAGCATTGGAAAGAGAACACCTGGGAATGTGAGATCTACGAGCTGTACACCACCTGCCCCAAGCAATACCAAGAATCCGTAACTCTGTACGAACGACAAAGGAACTGCCAACCACCGTGTGTACTTGTTAATCGTCTGCTGACCAGTTGCACCTTCTTTACTGATTGCCTCTAGACGAGGGAAAATAACAGTACAGAGCTGCATGATGATCGATGCATTAATATATGGAGAGAGTCCAAGAAGAACAACAGAGAAGTTATCGATCGCACCTCCTGTTAGTGCTGCAAATACACCCACTACTCCTCCACTTGAACGTGTATTAAGGAAGCTTTCTAGTGCGAAAGGATCTGTTCCAGGAACAGCAATGTGTGCAACAACGCGGTACACCAAAAGGAGTCCGAGCGTTACGAGGATCTGCTTTCGCAGCTGCTCAGAGTGCCAAAGTTGTCGTAAATACGTAAACATGTGTTGAGTCTTATTTTAGAACTGTGACCTTTCCACCAGCCTTTTCAATTGCAGCGATTGCAGCCTTTGAAGCAGCGTTGATAGTGATCTCAAATTTCTTTTTTACTTCTCCACGGCTTAGGAGTTTTACTGGCTTGTTTGTGCTCACAAGTTTCTGAACTTTCAAATCCTTCACGTCGTACGTTCCTGCTTTTACTTTAAGCTCAAGATCTCCAACATTTACCACTTCGTACTCCTTGTGGTTAGGGTTTTTGAAACCAGCAAGCTTCGGCTGACGCATAAGAAGTGGTGTCTGACCTCCTTCGAAGTTTCGAGCAGTGCTCGAACCAGCGCGAGATCCATATCCCTTTGTTCCACGACCAGCAGTTGTACCGCGGCCTGCGCTGCTACCACGTCCACGGCGAATAGACTTTTTTCGAGAACCCGGTGCTGGCTTTAAAGTGTGTAGCATAATCTGCGACATGGTACTGACTAGATTTGCTGACGTAAAGGCATTTCTGGGTAGATTTTTGACTATATTTTCAGCGGATCAGAGTGCTCTGGCAGAAATGCAGAATTTATGATAGAATATATAGATTCATGCGAAAATTCTATTCCTTCCTCTTTGTTGGCATCTTTCTCTTCAGTAGTATTCCGCAATCTTTCGGAGCTGAAACTGAACCAGTTTCGTATGTAAAACGATCTGAGGCAGTCATGATCCTCCTTAAGAATGCTGGTGTTGAAGTGGAACTTGGCACACGTAGTAATGGAAAGTATCCAGATGTTATTGATGGACAGTGGTATACCCCTCATATTTTAAAAGGTATCGAAAAAGGAATTATTACTGTGGGAGACACAGGGTTTGTCTTTCCCGATCATTCTGTCTCACGTATTGAGTTTCTTAAAATGATGAGTATTGCATTTCATCTCACAACAAATTTGCCATATCAATACACAGATATTGATACACAGAATGATGAAGGACCTTACGCTGGTCTATCGTGGAGATATTATCTTTTTACTGATGACAATAGCCCACATCTTCTCCATCCTAACCTACGTATTTCCCATGTAGAAGCTGCAAAAGCGGTGTATACACTGCTCAAGGCAGAGCCATCACTTCAAGGAATAAATGGGCTCATTCCTGCCAAAATGGTGCCAACAGGCGTTGTGACTGTACAGCCCACGCTTATACCGCTGCATTCTACTGCTACTGAAGAAGATACTGAATCACTCTATAAAAAACCAAGTATTTTTATGTCTCTTTCAACGCCGACAAGCATTAAGAATGCCACTCTGAAGCTCCTCACCTCTCGTACAAACCTCGCATCACAAACACGGAATGATCTCATTAAAGCAGTAAACGATTTTCGAACAGAGTATAATCTTGGACCACTACGGTCTAATTACTATCTCGAACTCTCTGGGCAGAGACATGCAAAAGATATGGCAGAAAGAGGATACTTTAGCCACTACACACCAGAAGGACTGAGCTATGTCGACCGCATTCGAAGAAGTGGATACCTTGATATTAACCCAGATAGCTGTTCCTGCTCTCAGCAATTTGACTTAGGTGGATCGCTAGAAATTGGTTCAAATTACCTCATAAAAGGAAACGAACAGTGTAGTTGTGAACCAATCTTCTCTCTTGGAGAGAACCTAGCAAAAGGACAACTTACGGTAAAAGAAGTTATGCAAGATTGGAAAAATTCCCCTAGTCATCGAACAAATATGCTTCGACCAGAATTTGAAGAAATTGGCATCGGGCTCTACGAAGATGTATGGGTGCAACAATTTGGACGCCTAAAGTTTGAGTAACTATAGTTTCGCCAATGCTATCCCAAATTCCTCTGCTGCTTTTGGTCCATTTCCTGTGACAATGTTTCCGTCAATCGTAACAGATTCTCCTGTGTACTCTGCTCCGTAGGTTTCGAGGAGGTCTTTCTGTAAACCGTCCTCGTTCCATACGGTTGCCCTCTTACCCTCGAGCACCTGTGCTTTTGCAAGAATAGTTGGTGCAATACAAATAGCTCCAAGTGGCATATCTGCTCTGTAGGCGTCATTTACTATCTTTAATGCATCAGCATCTGATGCGAGAAGTGCTGCCCCAGGGCCTCCAATAAATGCGATAGTATCATAATCGGAAACATCGACATCACGAAGTGAGACCGTTGCATGTTCTGCTCCACCCAGAGATCCACTACATGGACCTGCGTCTTTTGCAGCAAGAACAATCTCAAAACCTGCCTCCTCAAGACCCTTTCGCGTTCCTGCGTATTCGTGGTCTTGGTATCCACTGTTTGCGATGATGATAAGAGCTTTTTTCATAACAGAATTATAACTCTTTTGTCACTTTTCCGATGAAAAGTAACCAAAAATCTTAGCCACTGATATGAACGAAGAAATAATAAAAGAACAGAGTTGTGCGCTCCTCGGTAAACCTGCGTCGCTAAGCAAGGAAAAAGGGACAAAAGGAATTAACGAAGTTGCTTTTGATCTTTCAAAAGTCACAAAGAATCATCAAAAAAAGAATAGTGAAGCTACTTTATGTAAAGAATAAAGAGAAACTACTTCTTCTTGTTCAAGTTCCCCTCGCGATCAACAGATTTCTTGCTTACTTCTGTAATCTTGATGTTCTCTGGAAGTTCTTCTTCATCTTCCTTCTTTATTGGCTCTGGGTTAAGTGGTCCTACTTCTACACCACGGAAGAGCTGCAAAGCCTCGATAACACACTGAGCATTTACGAGCTTGTTGTTTGTACCGTAACGCTTACTCAAAACGTTCTGTACTCCAGCATGCTCTAAAACTGTACGAAGTGCACCTCCAGCAATGATTCCTGTTCCTACACGTGCAGGAAGAAGGCGGATGCGTGATGCCTTAAACTTATGATCAATTTCATGTGGAATTGTTCCATCAACAAGTGGTACACGGATCATATTCTTCTTTGCAACAGCTGTTGCTTTTTGCACAGCGCCTTGTACCTCTCCTGACTTCCCTGTTCCAATACCAACGCGTCCTTTTTTGTCTCCTACCACAACAACTGCACGGAAACGCATACGACGACCTCCAGCCACAACACGTGTCACACGATCGATCGTGAGTGTTGTCTCTTCAAATTCAGAAGGGGCTTTCTGGCGACGGCGGTCACCTTTTTTGCGGTCTGGTCTAGCGGTTTTTGCAGTCATTTAGTAGTGGAAAGTGGAAAGTGGAAAGTTCGTTTAGAATTGAAGTCCAGCCGTGCGAGCTGCATCGGCAAGCGCCTTAATACGGCCATGATACCTGTAAGCATTTCGGTCGAATACAATAGTTGTGATTTTTGCGTCCTTCGCCTTCTTTGCAATTACCTCACCAAGCTTTGTTGCTCCTTCAATATTTGGCTTTGCTTTGATCTCTTTTGTTGATGCTGCTGCAAGTGTCTTTCCTTCAACATCATCAATAAGCTGTACTGTCATTTGCATTAATGAACGGTGTACTGTGAGACGTGGGCGTTCTGCAGTTCCGCTCAAATTTGAGCGAATTCTACGCTTTCGTGCTTGCCGATTGTATGATCGAAGTGAAGTTTTCATGAGTTAAAATGCGTTTAAGAACCAGAAGCCTTACCAGCTTTGCGAATAACATGTTCACCAACATAACGAACACCTTTACCTTTGTATGGCTCTGGTGGTCGGAATGAGCGGATGTCGGCAGCTGCCTGACCTACGTCTTCTTTGTTGATTCCTTTGATAATCAAGATCTGCTTATTCTTTTCATCCTGAGCAATATCGATTCCCTCAGGTGCTACGTACTCAATTGGATGGCTGTGTCCAAGATTTAGCGTTACAGACTTTCCTTTTGCCTGTGCCTTGTAACCAACTCCAATAATCTCAAGCTTCTTTTCGTACCCGTCAGATACACCGATTACCATGTTGTTAATAAGCTGACGTGTAAGACCGTGACGTGCACGAGCAGCGATACTATCATCGATACGTGTCACAACAACCTGATTGCCATCGACAGATACATTCACCTCTGGAAGATGAGCGTAACTCAGCTCTCCTTTTGACCCCTTTACCACAACATTCTTACCGTTGACTTCAACAGTCACGCCTGCAGGAACTGCCACTGGTTTTTTTCCAATACGAGACATGTTATGAAATGGTACAGAGTACTTCGCCTCCAATCTTCTTTTCGCGTGCTTCCTTATCAGTCATAAGACCTTGGCTTGTTGTGAGGATCGCAATACCAACTCCTTTAAGAACTGGCCTGAGATCTGCCACACCAGTGTATGCACGACGACCTGGCTTGGAGATACGCTTAAATTGAATGGCTGGTTTATCAGCGTGGAATGTTACTTCCACGTCTTTCTTTGGTGCTTCTCCTGTTATAGTAACATCTGCAATCCACTTCTCTTTCTTAAGAAGTTCAAGAAGTTGCAACTTGATCTTGCTAAGCGGAGCGCTACAGCCAGGTTTTCCTGCTTTCTGCGCATTGCGCATTCGAGTCAGAAGGTCGCCGATTGGGTCTGTTACGTAAGTCATAATTACCAGGAAGATTTAGTTACACCAGGAATCTCGCCGTTTGAAGCGAGTTCACGGAAGCAGATACGACATGTTCCGAAGAACCTTATGAAACCATGGCGTCGACCGCAGAGTTCGCAACGATTGTAGACCCTTGTAGGGAACTTAGGCTTTCTTCCTGCCGCTTTGTCGCGGAGGAATTTGTCCAGTTTAGCCCGTTGCTTATTCTTTAGTGCAGTTCTAGCCATAATTTACGATTGGGACTGGGAATCGATAGTATCGGTTGTAAGTTCGTTTGATGCAACTTTCTTTGCTTCTTCTTTTGCAGCCTTCGCATTTTTTGCATCTTGTGCCTCATTTCTCTTGAATGGCATACCAATATTCTTCATAAGAGCCATTCCTTCTTCGTCGTTCTTTGCTGTTGTTGTGATAACAATCTGCATGTTGAAGATTTGTCCTGCGTCTGGTGCTGGTACTTCTGGGAAGATTGAATGATCACGGAGACCAATACTGTAATTTCCTTTTCCATCAAGCTTCTTTGGAAGTCCGCGGAAGTCGCGAATACGTGGAATAGAGAAGCTAATGAGTCGGTCGAGGAAGTGTTCCATGTTCTTACCGCGGAGTGTTACCTTCACACCCACAATCATTCCTTGCCTCGTTTTAAAGTTTGAAATCGCAATACGCGCCTTTGTAAATACTGGCTTCTGACCAGTAATACGCATAAGCATCTGTTCGATGTATTCACGTGTTTCCTTGCTATCCATTTTTGACTTATTGATACCAACGTTTACTGTCACCTTTTCAATGCGAGGCGCAGCATTAACGTTCTTGATACCAAGATCCTTCTGAACTGCTTCAGTAATTGGTCCTCGGAGCCGGTCGTGGAAAGATGTGTAAGCCATAATTATGCGCCGCGTTGGCTGGATCGATGAGTATTACTTGTTTGGTCTGGCACTGAGTGGTCGTCATTCTTAACGTCTACTTCTGCATTTCCTGCCATATCTTCTGCTCCGAATCCCATTTTCTTCCAGAATGGAGCCTGATTTGAGGATGCAGAGGATTTAGAGGAATCAGAAGATGCAGAGGTTTTTTTCTTCGCAGTATTCACTTTTGTACCATCTGTCCCTTCTGTACCCTCACCACCTTTTTTCTTTGCTGCAACTGTCCCCTTTTTGATCTCTTCTCCGCTTACTTTTGCGATACGTACTTTGTGTCCTTTTGCATTCTTTGCGTATCCGACACGGCTTCGCTTCTTTGTCTTTGGATCTATCACCATGACGTTACTAAGAGCAATACTTGCTTCGTACTTTACGATCTCACCAGGGCGATTTGGCCCACCCTTAATGTGACGTGTGCGCATGTTTGCATCTGTTACGACAACACGGTTTTTTGATTCAAGAACACGGAGAACTTTTCCAGTTTTACCCTTATCCTTCCCTGTGATGATTACGACGCTATCGCCGGTACGGATCTTCACAGTACGTCAGGGGCAAGAGATACAATTTTCTGAAAGCCCTTAGCACGGAGTTCACGAGCAACAGGCCCGAAAACACGTGTACCTTTAGGGACTCCTTCTTTCGATACGATCACACATGCGTTGTCATCGAAGCGGATTCCACTTCCATCCGTACGCCTTGTGATTTTCTTCGTTCGAACAACAACAGCACGCTCCACAGACTTCTTCTTTACTGTTCCACGAGGAGCAGCTTCCTTCACTGTTACAACAATCGTATCACCGACTGCAGCGTAACGACGCTTAGAACCACCAAGCACCTTGATGCACATAACGCGTTTTGCGCCTGTATTATCTGCCACTTGTAGGGAGGTTTGCGTCTGGATCATTATTGAGAGGAGTCAAGGGATTCAGAGGATTCAGAGGAATTGTCCTTTGGCTCCTTTATGTCTTTTGTTTCTTCTTTTACCTTTGCATCTGCACCTGTTTTTTCACGGTGGATGACTTCGTCGATAGCTTTATCTTCTTTCATGTCAGATACTCGTGGAGCAGCCTTTGTAATCTCTGTTACCTTGAAGTACTTGTTCTTAGAGATTGGCTTGCACTCTGTAATAATCACTTGGTCACCTGCGTAAAGGTCTAATCCGTTTGTATCACAGAGAAACTTCTTGCTCTTTCGGAATCGCTTCTTGTAGATCGGGTGAAATACGTGTCGGTCTACAGCTACGGAAACCGTACCTGTCATTTTTGCCGATGAAACAACGCCTTTTTTAGTTCTCATGATTGCTTAGGAGTGCGACCAACCTTCGCCTTCTGGGCTTCGGTCGGCAGGGAGGATACAGAGTTTTTATCGCTTTGCGAAACATTAAGTGCTGTTTTCATGCGCGCTAGTTGCTTCTTTGCTCGTACATACTTTGCGCTATCTTTCTCACTACCCATCTGCACACCAAGACGAAGTTTTACAACCTCATGCTCTTGTGCACGGATGTCCTTCTGCAAGTCTGCAGGAGTCATATTGTGAAGCTCTTTGGTGGTGGTAGTGTTACTCATTATGATCCAATTTTAGTAATAACTTTTGTCTTCATTGGTAATTTGTGGCTTGCAAGGCGTAGCGCTTCACGAGCAATTTTTTCATCAAGACCATCCATCTCGAAGATGACAGTTCCTGCCTTAAGGACAGCTCCCCAGTACTCTAGGCTTCCTTTTCCAGATCCCATCGGTACTTCTGCTGCTTTCTTTGTTACTGGGTTGTGTGGGAATACGCGGATCCAAATCTTTCCTCCACGCGCAACGCTGCGTGTCATTGCACGACGAGCAGCTTCGATCTGTCTTGCGGTGATCTCTCCTGTTTCACTTGTCTTCAACCCAATGCTTCCGAAAGCCAAACGGCTTCCACGCCATGCCTTACCCCTCCACTGTCCGCGGCGGCGTTGAACCTTCCTGTGCTTTATTTTCTTAGGCTCTAACATGATTATTGGTTATTAAGTGACGTAAGAGTAGATGACTGTGCCTGTTGCACTTTCTTAAATACCATTCCTTTGTAGATCCATACTTTGATTCCGATAGAACCATATGTAGTTGCTGCAGTTCTGCGTGCAAACGTTACGTTTGCACGAAGGGTCTGCAAAGGAATGTTACCTTCTTTAAATAGCTCTGTTCGTGCAATTTCAGCACCGTTGAGACGACCTGACACTTTTACCTTTACTCCCTCGGCACCTGCTTGCATAGCCTTTTCAATAGCCATCTTTGCAGCTCTTCTGTATGGCATACGACGCTGAACCTGTCCTTGGATGGTTTCTGCGATGACGTGTGCGTCTGAGTCTGGTGTGCGTATCTCTTGAATATTCACATCAAATGCACAGTTGAACTTATGTTCTAGGTTCTTCTTGAGAAGTTCGATAGATGCACCTTGCTTTCCGATAATCACACCTGGCTTTGCTGTGTGGATCGTGACAGATACACGCTTGCTTCTGTCGATTTCGATCATTGAGATTCCAGCATCTGGAAGCTTTTCTCCGATGTAACGACGAATCTTTACATCATCAAGAAAGAGACCCTTAAACTTCTTACCATTTGCATACCATGAGCTTGGCCACGTGTGCGTGATTTTGAGTCGGAAGCCGTTGGCATTTACTTTCTGTCCCATGTATTAGGGGGTGGTAAGAGTTGGTTAGAATTAGGATTTCTTTGGAGTAGCTTTTTTCTTCGCTGGAGCCTTCGCTTTTGCAGGCACAGAAGATTTCGAGGTGGAAGTAGTAGTATCCTTCTTAGGTTCGGACTTACTCTTCGTACTCGTCGGCTTCATTTCAGAAGTCGTGTCCTTTTTTACAGTCTTTTTCGCTGTTTGGGAAGTAGATTCTTTCTTTTTAGGCTTATTATCTTCTCCTTCTACACCAAGAGTAAGGTTGATATGGCTCATAAACTTACGCATTGGGCGTACACGTCCACGTGCCATTGGTACTCCACGGTGGTAACACTGTGCTTTATTAACGATTAGAGTCTTGATAACAAGCATTTGAGGATCCTGCTTTTCGTTATGAGACGCATTCGCCATTGCACTACGAAGCAATCCCTCTAGAAGACGTGCAGCTTTCTTATTTGTTCGTTCGAGTGTGTACATCGCATCTGGTACTGACTTGCCACGGATCATCTTGGCGACGAGCTGTGCCTTCTTAGGAGCGATGCGGATAGAGCGTAGAGAAGCATTCATAATAGAGAGTTGTTATTCTTACTTACCAGCCATTTTTCCACCATGGCTTTTAAATTTAGTAGTCCAAGAGAATTCACCAAGTTTGTGTCCAACCATTTGCTCAGTGACGTATACAGGTGTGAACTCCTTACCGTTGTGCACTGCGAATGTGAATCCGACGAATTCAGGTGGAATATCACATGCACGAGCCCATGTCTTGATGATCTTCTTATCACCAGCTTCAGCCATCTTCATCACTTTTTTGAAGAGCTTTTCGTCAACGTAAGGGCCTTTGGTAAGAGATCTAGACATAAGAGAGGTTAGGAATTATTACTTCTTGCGTTTCTTGTTAGTACGGCGGCGCATAATAAGCTTATCTGATGCTTTTGTTTTCTTTCGTGTCTTTACACCAAGAGCCCTCTTTCCCCATGGAGTTCGTGGCCCCTTCTTGCTTCCGATTGGACTGTGTCCTTCTCCTCCTCCGTGTGGGTGGTCTACAGCGTTCATGGATTTACCAAGAACCTGTGGTCGGCGACCCATCCAACGCTTTCTTCCAGCTTTTCCAACGCGGATAAGGCTGTGTTCACCGTTACTAACGACTCCGATAGTTGCTGTACATTCCTTACGAACCTTTCGGACTTCGTTACTTGGGAGCTGAAGGATTGCGTGGTCTTTATCGATTCCAACAAGTGTTGCAGATGTACCAGCGCTTCGTACCATTTCTCCTCCTTTACCGATGTGCATTTCAACGTTGAATACCTTGTACCCTGTTGGAATGTTCTGCAATTGCATTCGGTTTCCAACTTTCACCTTTGTGCGCTCACCAGAGGTGATAACGTCTCCGACAACTACTCCTTCTGGAGCAAGGTGGTAACGCTTGTCACCATCTGCGTACACAGTAAGGATGATGTATGATGTTCGGTTTGGATCGTACTCAACAGCTTTTACTGTTCCTGGTACTCCAGCTTTATCCATGCGCTTGAAGTCGATATCACGGTAGAGACGTTTGTGTCCTCCTCCACGGTGACGGATCGTAATACGACCTGTCGACTTACTTCGTCCATTGATACGCCTCTTACCCTTTGTAAGACCGCGTTCAGGCCTCTTCTTCGTTAGACCGGAGAAGTCTGCAAACGTCATTGTTCGACGTCCTGGGCTCGTTGGTTTAACAGTTTTAATAGGCATTATACTTTGAAGTTAGCAATATCAAGGGGCTTACTCTTTGGAGAAAGCGTAACCATAACTTTTTTAAATGGCTTTCGTTTTGTAATAACCTTTCCACGTCCAACTGCGCGAGTCTTACTTGGCATACGCATTGTACGGACACTCGTTACTTCGACGTCGTAGAACTTTGTTAGAGCGTTAGCGATATCTACCTTTGTTGCGTTTGGAGCAACACGGATAGTGTATGTGCGATTGACACCCTTTAGGCGTTCAGCCTTTTCGGTAACAATTGCGCCGACGACAACTTGAGAGAGTTCCATTATTTTACTGAGGTGGAAGAGGATGCAGATGGTGCAGATGGTGCAGACGTTTTCTTTTCATTTACCTTTGTATCCTTTGCACCTTCTGTCACTTTTTTTTCTCCGTGGATCTCTTCGAGCTTCTTGATTGCATCAACCATGAAGATGATCTGACGGCTGCTGAGTACATCCAAAGGATTTAAGTACTGAGCCATGACTGTTCGTACGTTCTTGATGTTGCGAACAGAGAGGTTAACAGAGGCATTGTTATCTGCAGTGACAATAATGATCTTGCGACCAAGTTCCACTGACATCTTTTCGAGCATCTTCTGTGCATCCTTTGTCTTAATTGCTTCTGGGTAGCTTTCGAGTCCGAAGATTGCTCCATTCTTAGCCTGAAGTGACAAACTGCTCGTAAGAGCTGCACGACGCATCTTTTTAGGCATTTCTAGCACAAAGTTTGCAATGCTCTTTGGACCGAATGCCTTGTTACCTCCCCTTAGGACTGGGCTTCGTACAGAACCACGACGTGCACGCCCTGTTCCCTTCTGTTGGAAGAGCTTTCGTGTTGATCCTTGGATCTCACCTCGGGTCTTCGTGTGTGCAACAGAGTTACGGACATTGCTCTGCTGGCGAATAACTGCCTGGTGCATCAACCCCTCGTTGATATTTGCTTCAAAGAGATCCTTCGGCAGTGTAGCCGTTCCCTTTTTAGCGCCTGTGGAGGTGTATACATCAATAGTCATTATGAGGCTGGAGTAAGTGTGACGTAGAGACGAGAGCCATTTGGTCCAGGAACTGGACCTTTTACCGCAATGACACCTTTTTCAACGTCGCAATTCAAGATTTCACGCTTTTTCAAGGTTATCTGATCGTTACCCATTCGTCCTGGCATTTTCTTACCTTTCATAACACGTCCAGGGAATTCACACATTCCAATAGAACCTGGCTTCCTGTGGTGGTGTGAACCGTGTGTTTCTGGACCACGAGAGAAGTTGTGACGCCTAATAACACCTTGGAATCCCTTTCCTTTAGAGACACCTGTGATCTGCACCTTTGCATCTGTTGTGAATTCTTCTGATGTAAGCTCCTTCCCTGCTTCAAGGCCATCAAGGCTCTCTACTTCCCACTCCTTTATAGTAGAATACTTTGTGTGCTCGTTTCCTTTGCGTGTTCTCCATTTCTTTGGATTGATACCAAGAACAACCGCATTGTACCCGTCCTTCTCCTTTGTCTTTGTACGGATAACGTGGTTTGGTTCTACCTTCAAGTAGGTAACAGGGACTGCATCACCGTTCTCAGTGAAGACTCGTGACATGCCGATTTTTGTACAAATACGTCCGTTACACATAATATCTTGGAGGTTCCTCTGGTTCGCTTGGTTGGAGTCTTCGACTACGCTCAGACTAAACGGCGAACTAGAACACAAGTAATTGCTGTAAAGCGGGAGGAATATAAAGAGAAGAGCAAGGGGGGTCAATAAATTAAAGAGGTTTCTTTGTATATATTAACTCCGCTATTCCTTTGCCCCTTTTTCCTTTGCGCTCCTCGCCCAGGTCACTGCGTTCGCTTACAGCGACTGGCTCTCGTCGCTGTATTCCTTTTACTCATATCTTATTCTTCGCCCTCAAACATGCAGTCTGCCAACCCACCCTTAACTTCTCGCTCGTCCAGCCACTGTCGTATGGACGAAGATCACACCGCTTCACGCGTACTTAGCGACGAAGTTTACTGAGGAGCGCACGCTTCGTTCTCTCTTTATTTCTTCGTCCATATCAGTGGCGAAGATTTTTGGTTACTTTTCATCTGAAAAGTTACAAATCATTTATCAAAAAAGGCACAAATGAAGATAGCGAAGCTACATAAAAACAGAACACCCCACCCAGGATGCCCTGTTTGACGATGAAGAGTCTGCTTAACCGCAACAACTATCACCTTTGTGCTCTGAAGACTTTTCATCACACTTCTCTTTGCACTTTTCAGCGCATTCCTTGCATGTATCGCAAGTACAACCTTCTGAACATTTCTTGCTCTCATCAGAGCAATGATTGTCCTTTGAACAACATCCCATAAGTATTAGGGGTAGGAAATAACAGACGTAGTCTAGCTTAGTCGGTTACTTTTGTAAAACATGTATTTAATAGTAATTAAGTAGTTTTTGGAGGTATATCTATGTATACTAACCGTACATGCCTAAAAAACAACCATCATCGTGCGATTGTCCGATCTACGGAATCATTGATTTTTGCTCAAAAAAGTGGGCAATGCATATTTTACGATGTATCGCAGATACAAAGAAAATGCGGTTTTGCGAAATTAAAGATGCGCTACCAGAGATCAACTCTCGTATTCTTTCCGAGCGGCTGACAGAACTGGAAGAAGAAGGCCTCATCGAACGAACAGTAACCGATGGTAAGCCTATCTGCATTGAATACAGCATTACTGAAAAAGGAGCAGACCTACAGACTGTCTTTGGAGGTTTTTGTAAGTGGGGGAAGAAGTGGGGGTGATCCATCTTCTAGCCACTGTAGTATGGACGAAGATCACACCGCTGCACTTCTTCTTAGTGACGAAGAGCTAAGTTGCCGCAGCAAGCTTAGTCGAGGAGCGCACAGTACGTTCTTCCTGTATTTCTTCGTTCATATCAGTGGTTAAGATTTTTGGTAACTTTTGATCCCAAAAGTTACAAGCTGATAGATCAAACCCACAAATTCAACCACACACCAGCGTAGTGCACGACAACATACAAGAAGAAGACGTATCCTATTGCTCCTGCAAAGACGGTAATAAGAATTGTGTTGAGGATTTCGTTCTTATGACGCTTCGCTTGGTCGAGCGAACAGACACCCTTCTTTCGATAGTGATAAAAGACTGACAGCAACAAAAGGAAGAGCCCACCTATTCTAAAGAACCACTTGTAGTCTCCGTAGAGTGTATCTGCAAGAGAACTGGCAAATGCTGCTGTTCCAAGACCAAACAGGACGATGATCACTGGACTAAGGCAGCAAAGTGATGCGCCGACAACTGGTAGCCACGTAAGTTTTGCGATTTCTTTGAGTTTCATAAACAGAGTATAGCATAGAGAGACACCCGTCCTGTATAGTCCCGTGCATAAAAAAATATGCTGATATACTTCTTCGGGTTTTTATACTACTTGCAGCCATAAAAGGGATGTACCACCTACTTGCACAAGCATGGTATTTCTTTCAAGGTGCATATGCCGGTGATGCGACATACTACTTTACCGTCGGGCAAGGAATACTGAATCATCTACAACTGTACACAGACATTTTCGACACAAAACCTCCTGCCATTTACCTTTTGAGTGCAGCATCTCTTGCACTGTTTGGTAGTGGACTCCTTGGCAATATATGTAATGGAATGATTGTCCTTCTTATTCCTATGCTTTTTGGACTGACTGTGCACCGCAATGCACGCAACACATCTACAACCATTCTCGCAACACTGTTTGGTGTCGTCATATCATTATATACTGCATTTACTGCTGGCGCATGGCAAGTAGAACTCTATGGTGCATTTTTTGGAATACTCTATGTTTTGCTCCTAACGCAATTCCCACCGCGTCGTACTCTCACATATGTGAGTCTACTTACTCTGTGTCTTTTTTTGAGTATCAGCTTTAAAGAGCCATTCTTTCTTGTCCTTCTTGGCTGTGCGCTTCTCCTACTTCCTCGTAGAAAAGAGTTTGTTTCTTTCTTTGTTTTTCCTATTGGCATTGTCGCAATTGTTGGTGTGATATTAATGTTTGTTTTTGGCTTCGCAGAGGGGTATTTCGGAACGTATCTTCCATCAAACTTTGGCCATCATATCGCGCGGTCTATGCCACTGTGGCAGCGTGGGCTGCAACTAGACCTCGTGTGGTTATACCTTGTCCAGTACTCATATCTTCTTCCAGTGTTACTGCTTACTATTCTTTTCGATGTTGTTGTGCACAATAGGGATCGTCTTTTCTACATTTGCATTGCTCTCTATATAGCATGCACTGCAGCAAACCTGCGCGGCTACCCTGTCAATAATCATTTCGTCATACTCGTGCCACTGTACTGTGCACTGTTTTTTGTGTTTCTCCGATCATGTTCGCGTCGCCTCCTACACACCACACTTTTTTTGGTGACCCTTACAATATTCATGATTCCACTCAGTGATGGCTTTCCAGTTTATAGTGCAAGACTCCGCGAACAGCAGAGGATAGATGAACTGAACATATATACTGCAGGTGCCATTGATGATATTTTGGACGCGTGTAGTATCGATAGGTATTTCTTCGTTGAAGAGCGACCATACATGCCATTTATGCGGCATAGTCCTCTGAACTTCTTTGTTTATACAGGCCCAGAAGCAATTGTGTATCACCATCCTCTTCTTATTGAGAAGCAACTAAACTCATTCTCTTCAGCAGACGTCATCATTGCAAAAGGAAATACCTACGAGATTAGCGACCGTGCAGAAGAGCAGCTCCTCTCTCAAAAAACATTTGCGTACATTGCGAATCACTTCACTATCACATCACGCCCTTGTTCCTCTTCATTGCCACAACCAGAAGGTTATAGCGTACTTTTCCGCAAAGAAGGAGACACAGCCGCTTTTCCGTTTACTGTGAAATACTAGCTTATTCATTCCTCACACTCCGACCACAGCCCAAGACCTAATTGCTTCGCTCTGTTCTCTAGAGTGCTGTACTGCTCTACTCGTGGATGGTCGAACCACGGATAGTTTCTGGCGTATCCATCTGTAATAAGCTGTAGCCCAATGTCTATTCCATCAATGTGAATGTACCGGAGTAGCCTTTCGTATTTGTCACGATCATCTCCTGGTTGCTCCTGCAAAACTATATTTTTATCAGAAATAAGAAGTTGTAAATATTCTGTCGCCTCTTCGAAGTAACACTCTTTATATTCTGGAGTATCTATCCCGATGATGCGAACTGTTTCCTCTGAACCATCAAACAATACTACTTCGAGTGTATCTCCATCGATGATTCGATGAACTGTTGCTGTCTCTGGAATAAACTGTTCATGACGTGATAATGGCATTGAAGATGCAGAGCACCCTCCAAGAGCGAATAATAACAACACGTACACTGGATGTTTCATACTACAAAGTATAGCAGGAAGTGTTCTTGACCTCGTATAGTGTACAGTAGAATATACACGTAGATCTTTCCCCCCCCATCTACAGCTTTATGAAAAAAAGGAGGTGCTCATGCTCCGTCGACACAGCGTTGTTCTCATTAGAACACTCGGACTCTTGTTACTCGCAATCGGATTGCTAGGCCTCATTTTTCTTCCCAAGCCTGGGATCGTCATCCTCATTGCTGGATTCCTCATCACTCTATGGTGTTCTGGAAACGAGCAACGGCAACAAAGGGAACATTCTTTAGAGGGAAAATAACGATGAAGGATCATCAATAGCACGTCGCCCCTCGGGACCGGCGTGCTACTTTTTTACACCATGCCTTTCATAAGCATTCCAACCCATAACACTTTACAAGCAATATGTAATGCTTGGTCTACGTGCACAGAGTACTTCCCTTCCATTCTTCCGAAATCAATGAGCCAATGAGCAACCGTCTCAAGAAGTGAAAGAAACAAAGACCCTGTAAAGAACCCGACAAAGCCACCATGAATAATAGAGTGAGCACTCAGATTATACATCCATGTCTCTTTATTATGCTTTATGTATTTCTTCTTTTGAAATTCTGATGATTGCAACGCAAAATCTGCGAGACTGTGTCCGAACAGAAGTAAGAAAAATATATCCATACAACGAAGTATACTACACCTTTGCTCCAGACAAAATCTTCTCTTCGAGGAAGGATCCAAATATCTCTTGTGCTTCCTCAATAGAGAGTATGTCGTTATCAATAAGAAGATCTGGGTTTTTAGGTGCTTCGTATGGACGGTCTGCAGCACCAAGCCCACTTCTCTTGATATACACCCACAGAGGATTACACATAACCTGAAGCTCTGCACGTACAGATTCAAACGGTGCAATAACAGCAACAATAACGAGATGCCCACTATCGCGAAGCAGTGTGGCTAGTCTTGCAACACGCATGTTGTGTTTTCGTCTGTCCTCTGGACTAAACCCTTCATCACGAGAAATTGTTTCACGCATTTCATCACCATCAAGCACCACCACGCGCCTTGCCATTGGGTGTGATGCATTTTCATATTCATTACACCTCTCACGGAGTGCGAATGCGAGTGTGCTTTTTCCAGCACCACTGTTTCCTGTGAGCCATACAATTGGAAAACGTGCAGCCATTATTTTACTTTAAGGTGAGCATCTTTATCGTATGTTTTTCCTGCGTTATCGTAGAGTTTTTTGCGGATGTCTGTTGCAGAAATATTTTCTGTTTTTTCGTCGAGCTGTATTAACTCGTACCCAACATCACGACCAATGAAGACTGCAAGTTCTGCACCTGAGTCCAAAAATGCAGTGATCTCTACTTGGTTTTCATCTGGGAATGCTGCGCGAATCATCGCTTTGCGCTTTTCGAAGTCGAATGGATTTTTTTCTGTCTTCTCTGTTTCGCGCATTTGTACGATGCACTTATCGCATGTTTCAAGAATCTTCTCGATACATTTTCTGTGCCCATCGTGAAATGGTTGAAATCGCCCGACAAAGAGTCCTGTTTTCATAGAAAAACACTGTATCTCCTCACTATCTTTTTCGCAAATGTTACTGTCATCATACCGTTCTCCTTGCTATACTGCAGTTATGTTTTGGACAGAGGAATTTACAGAGCAGATAAAAGAGCGATTTCATAAAAAAATTGCAGATGACTCCCCTCTTATTATTCGTGATGAAAAAACATTATCCGGACGCGTGCATGTCGGTTCTCTTCGGGGAATTGTACTGCATGGGATTATTGCCCAGGTACTTGCAGAGCAACATGTGAAAAGTATATTTATGTATGAGCTCAATGATAACGATCCTATGGATGGCCTCCCTATCAACATCGACCAAGAGAAATTTGCTCCGCATATGGGCAAACCTCTCTTTGCTGTCCCTCCTGTACATGAAGGAGAAGACAACTTCACAACAGGTTTTGGTGAAGAGCTCAAACTCGCTGTTAACCCAATGGGGCTCCCTATTGAATGGTATCACCTTCGTCCCCTCTATCTTGCGGGAAAATTTAATGAAGTGATTCGCGAAGCACTGGACGGTGCAGCGCGTATTCGGGAAATTTACCAAGAAGTAAGTGGTGGTGGAAAGCCAGACGATTGGTTCCCTCTTAATGTTATCTGCCCTAGATGCGGTAAAATTGGTACGACAAAAGTAACTGCGTGGGACGGAAATGAAGTGACCTACGAATGTAAGAAGCACTACGTTAAGTGGGCTGAAGGGTGTGGGCATAAGGGAACAATGAGTCCATTTGATGGCAATGCAACATTACCTTGGAAGCCTGAGTGGGCTGCAAAGTGGAAAGTACTTGGTGTGGACATCGAAGGAGGGGGGAAAGACCACTATGCCGCAGGAGGTTCACGTGAAGTGGCGGCGAAGATCTCTGAAGAAATATTTCACTACCCTGCCCCTTTTGATGTTGCGTATGAGTTCTTTAACTTCCAAGGAAAGAAGATGAGTGCAAGTAAAGGCCTTGGTGCATCTGCAAAAGAAGTTGCCGACTTACTTCCACCAAAGATTCTAAAGTTCTTGATGATTCGCAAAGAACCACGTCAGCCAATTGACTTTGACCCTGAAGGAAAGACTATTCCTAATCTCTTCGATGAATACGACCGATGCGCAGACCACTATTTCAACAGACACGCAGAACCATTTGTTGGGTATGCGAGGCCTTTTGCTCTTGCTCAAATAGATCCTTTAAAAGAACCAGAAGACCTCTGGGAAATGCGGTTCCAATCCCTAAGCTTTGTTGTGCAAATGCCACATCTAGACATTGAAACTGAGGCAGAGAAGCTGAAGGGCAAAGCCCTAACAGAAGCAGAAAAAATTGCACTACATGAACGTGCTAGTTATGTGAAGAAGTGGATCGATACACTTGCACCTGCAGAGTATAAATTTGTCATTCAAGATACTACTCCAGATGGTCTCGATCTTAATGACAAGCAAAAGAAAGCACTCCACGAATTAGGAAAAAGACTTGGTGACCTCAAAGAATGGAGTGGTGAAACAGTGCATGACAAAATTCATAGAACAAAAGAAGAGTTTGAACTCACACCAAAAGAAATCTTCCAGCCGCTGTATCGAATCTTTATCAATAGAACAAGTGGGCCACAAGTTGGATGGTTTTTAAGCACTCTTGACCAACAGAAAGTTGCGGATATGCTCATAGCTTCTTCCTCTTAATTCTTATGACAAACCTCCTCCTTGAACACGCAGACTACGGACACTTACTCCCAGCGGCCCATGGCCTTTTAGAAGAACATGCAGACGCAACAAAGGCACACCTCGTTGCAACAGGTGCTGCTATGCAGGCACTTGCCAAGAAATTTGGTGGCGACGAACAAACATGGAAAGTAGCTGGTATGCTTCACGATCTCGACTGGGACCAGCTTGATAAAGACTATGAAGCTCACTGTGGTGACACACTTGAAAACTTATTGAAAACTATTGATGCTCCTGCAGAACTCCTCGGAGACATCCGAGCCCACTATCAAGCCAAATACGGGGAAGAGTATCCTCTCGATACGATGCTACGAAAATGCCTCTACTGTGTGGATGAACTCACCGGTTTTATTATCGCTGTGACATACGTACGACCAAGTAAAAAGATTGCTGATGTTGAAGTACAGAGTGTAAAGAAGAAACTAAAAGACAAAGGCTTTGCAGCGCAAGTTGACCGTGCACAAATTGGTTCTTGCAAAGAATTACTTGATATCGAGCTTGATGAATTTATTCAGATAACACTTGATGCAATGAAGGCAGTGGCGGATGATTTGTCCCTGTAATGCTCACCACGTGTTCACCTCTTTTTGCCGATATAGACCTGCGATGTGCAGAGCAGTTAGCACTTTTGAAATCCTTTTCTTGTATTGATTGTTCAGAGATTGTTTCTCGTATAGAAAACAATCAATCACGATATAAAAAACATAATGGTCGATTCAACTACTCTGATGCACTCGTACTACACTGTATGATCCGAACAATGAAGCCTGCACATATTATTGAAATTGGATGTGGAATGAGTAGCTGTATGATCCTCGATACAAACGAGCAGTATTTTGACAATAACATCAACTGTACATTTATCGACATTGATACCTCTGCACTCAAAAAGTTTTGCCGTCCTACAGACCTTTGTAAAAATATTATTGTAGAAAGCCCTATTCAAAATATAGACCTTACTTCTTTTGTCTCACTACGAGAAGGAGATATTCTTTTTATTGATTCATCGCATCTGTACTCTCCTGGAAGTGACGTATTTGATATGATACATCGTATCCTTCCTGTTGTACGCAGTGGAGTACATATTCATTTTCATGATATATTTTATAATTTTCAATACCCAACTGAGTGGAATAATACCGATTGGAATGAAGTACAAATACTCGAATCTTTCTTAAAAGAAAATCCTCAGTATACGCTTCAATGTTTTTCATCGTATATGTCGCATCACTATACAGAAGAATTTCAACAATCATTGCCATCCATGAATGATCCTCATGGTGGCAGCTTGTGGTTGCAAAAAGTATAGTGCAATGCTCCTAGGAAACATGTTACCTGTATTGTAAGCTTTAGCACCTCTATGAAGAATGATTCCGTCTTTTCACAGACAGTACATACAGAGCATGATTTATATGTGACTGCCAAAACTTCTAATGCTATTGCTATTATTCATGGGAATAATCATAGATACTTATCAGACACACTCAATAGCGTTAGTACGCAATCTCTACCGTTTAAAAAAATCTTTGTTTTGTATAGAGCGAAAGATGAATACATAGCAACCTGCATGTCAGAGTTTCCAACTGTAGTGTTTCAAACAACATATCCAACACATAGCAGTGCGTACGTCTGCATTCTTCCAAATGGCCATAGATTACCAACGGATAGCCTACGGCAAGCAACTGAATTGCTCGAACAAGTGTCAGATATTCAGCACATCACCATACCAAACGAATTCGTACCAACTCCTGTACCCTCTTCATCTTCAATAGATGAAGATATTGAAGAATCCGTTCCTATTCTTTGTCGCTCTCACTGTCTTAAACAAAGATCAATAGAAAAAGACTTTTTGGTGAATATGTTGGTGGTCATTATCGCCAACTCTCATCGGTATATTGCGCAATGCATTGATAGTGTTTTCCTTCAAACCATTAAGCCGACATACATACTTGTCCTGAGCGAAAAAAAAAGGGCGTTGCCACTTATCCGTTATCATTCGGATATATCTGTGAAAATACAGTATGACACTGAAGATAATTTTGGAAAGCATATTCATGAATGCATTAATGCTATGGAGCCTCAATACGTTTCCATGCTTTATGAAGATGATTTCTTAGATGACTTCTTTTTCCAGCGAAGCATGACTGCATTTAAAAATAATACATATATCTCTGGGACCATTGCGCATACAGAATATTTTGGCAACGATACGTCTGGAATTGCAAAACATACATCAAATCTGTATGGCACTGTTATACAGACAGAACTACTACCAAATATGAGATCCATCAAAACATGGGGGCCTATACTTCATATTCCAGAATTCCCAGAAAATACACTTTATACTGTAAAGCTACACAATTACCGACGTCGGTAACTTCTCTTTTTTATACCACGCAACTGTACTTTCTAGACCTTCCTGTAAGGGCATCTTTGCTTGAAAGTCTAAATATTCTTTTGCTAGAGATGTATCCACTCTCCTGTTCATTTGGCCATTAGAATATGTTGTATCCCATGTTATGTCTCCATTATATCCCGATATCGCTGCGATCATTGTAGCAAGATGTGCAATTGATACATCTTGACCTGATCCAATATTGATTGGCATGAGAGGTATGGAATTTTGCATTGTTGATACAATTCCTTCTACGGCATCTGTGACATACAGAAGATCTCTTGTTGGTGTGCCATCACCCCATAATACTACTTCTCTTTTTCCTTCTTCTACTGCATCACAGAATTTTCGAATCAATGCTGGTACTACATGTGATGACTGCAAATCGATAGAATCTTTTGGTCCGTATAAATTGGTCAGGATTAAGTAATTTGAGTGAAAGCCATACTCTTGCTCGTAAGCACGTGCCTGTGTCAGAAGCATTTTCTTGGCAATCCCATATGGCGCATTTGTTGGCTCTGGATAGCCATCCCATAGAGCATCCTCCTTGAAAGGAATTGGCGTATGCGAAGGATACGAACATACTGTTCCAATAGTAATATACTTCTCTACACCATACTTTCTTGCGCTTTCCATCAATATCATCCCCATCATTGCGTTGTCATAAAATAACTGACCAGGAAAACTACGATTCTCTCCAATTCCTCCTACTTTTGCAGCTAAATGTACAACCATATCTGGTTTGCTGTTTTGAAATAATTTCTCCACATCTACTTGTACTCTTATGTCACAATCCTCATGGGAAGGTATTATAAGAGTATAATCAGATGAATATTTTTCTTGTAAATGTTCGATAAGATATGTGCCAAGAAATCCGTGGCCACCTGTAATAAGAATACGCTTACTCATCGACTTGATGGTACTACACACATGCTATTGATCAAGAAAATATGCATAAGAAGTATTTTTAACAATTTGACGTAATGGCTTCTGTTTTGGCATTGATAATACAATATCACTCTGGTGCACATATTGCACTCATTGTTACGTTCGGAAAATTCTCTTACTTCTGCGAGGTCCACATGCAATATTGATTCCCTTTGTTTGTCTAATTGCCATGCTACATACTGGCGAATTGTATTTTTTCTTCGTAATATACATACTGTGACATCATCGTCATCTAATAGCATATTTTTGCCTAAAGAACCTTATTAGTATTTGATGGATAGAATGTTTCGCAGTAGAGTGTTTCTCCTCGTACATTTATGTATATATGACATCAATTGCACATATTGTTAATCCATTTTACAATCCAAAACGTCAGGATTTGGAAGATGTGCAGCCATTGGTATGTGAATCGATGTTACGCGCACAGGATTTTGCAAAAAATGATGTTACTGTAGAGCTATATGCCACTGTATATAAAGAAGATGAAAATGCTATTCCAAAAGGATTTCTGCGAGCACCAGGCCTTACTCGTTCTATTATTAATGTTCGACCTCTGCAAAAACCTAAAAAACTACCTCTCATTTACGATATTATCGATAATCTTTTTCAAGTAACTACTGCGGATTATCTTATCTATACCAATATGGACATTATACTTATGCCACACTTTTACAGTGTTGTGCATGACTATATTCACAGTGGCTATGATGGAATCATTATCAACCGTCGAGAAGTAAACCCTACCGAGGTTAACCCACTTGATACACTAGCAAAAATTTGGTCGAGCATTGGTGTCCCAGGTGCAGGCTACGACTGTTTTGTTTTTTCACGAAAGCAATACGCTGCATTTTATAAAGATACGTGTTGTATAGGCATTGCATCTGTCGATACAGGACTCGCTGCAAACATTATGAAAAATGCCAGACAATTTCTTTTTTTACCTTTCGAACACATTACTTGCCACATTGGCAATGATCGCCAGTGGACAGAAGAAGAGTTTGATGAACTCACTCGTCATAACTTATGGGAATTTTCAAAGATTTGGCCTCTGCATAAAAAAAGACTAGTGGAACAGTTTGGCTCCACTCACCCAATGATTAAACGGATGTCTTCAATGTCATCATATGAATTCCCTACATTCATTAGTGATTATCGATAATATCATTTTAATCTATACGAATCAGTAAGTCTCCTCAGCAATATACTGCTATTGTAGAGGGCTATTACGTCAGCATAAACAGTATAAAAATGAACAAGTAAAAATTACACTCATATATTTGAATGTAAGCAGATTACAAAACCAGCAATACTTGGCATCGTTCGTCGATTTGATCTTGATAGCTTAGCAACAACCCCTCCCTACTCCTCATTAAGAAATTACAATACGCTATGTTTTAGAATCACTATAAATACCTATAAGAGATCTTTGGAATCTGATATCATTCACCTCCTTTTTCGGATGATACACCATCTTATTTATGGATAGACACTGGAACAATATCATTGAACCACTATGCACTACGATGTTACCAAAAAACATTGTCGTCATTGGAAAAGATTCACAGAACATTACACAAAAACTGCTCTCCTATTGCGGTACTCATACTATAAAACTCCACATTGTAAACCCTCAACTAGATTCACTCAGTGCTATACCATCAATTGATATGATATTTATTGATGGTGAAGATCAATGGAAAGCTATTTCTCATCAACTCCATCTTCTCCAAGAGCAATCTGAACTTATAGAGCATTTTCCACTAGTGGTTATACATAATGCCCATTCTCATATTGCATACTTTATATGTAACTCTATCCTAGAACTTTCCTATAGAGATATCGCAGGATGCAAAGGAATTGGCCTACTTATGACTAACCATCATACCAATACTATTTTGTCATCTCTTGAAACAAAACCACTTTTACCTCTTGTAGAAGATAGAAGAGGAGAATGGCACACAAAATGTGAGCTACATAATTTACAAAAGACACATGCATTTATTCAGGAATCCTTTTTGCATCTTCGGAATCAATATGCTCAACAATCAAATGACTATATTATTTCTTGTAGCAAATATGACGAATGCCAAAAAGAGATACACACCACGCAACAATTACTCCACGAATTACAATTAGGGTATCAAGAATTACACAGGGCAATAAACGAACTCAGTGCTGAAAATACAAAATTACAAACAGTAATGAGTGAGATGCATAGTGAGAATACAACTCTCGAAAACGTCATAAATGACCTACATACTAAGAATGCAGGTTTACAGAGTATTATTAATCATTTGATACAGACTGCAAGCTGGAGACTCACTCACCCGCTTCGACTATTCGGATCACTACTCAAAAAGCTTCGTACAAAATAATGCATGCAGAAATATTCGGAATCTACAGGCAAAATGATAAGCATCATTATTCCTATACATAATGCATTTACGTATGTGCATGCATGTATTGAGAGCCTCTTACATACCACCAAGAATGATCATTGCACAATTGTTCTCATTGATGATGCAAGTACCGATCCTGAAATTGGCATGTATCTTTCTGCAGTACAGCGAGAGTATCCACATCGTGTACACCTCATCACACTCGAACAGAATGTAGGCTTTGTGCAAGCGGTAAACTATGGCTTTTCCCAGACAAGAGGACAAGATGTTGTACTCCTTAATAGTGATACAATCGTTTACGATGGATGGATAGAGCGTTTATCTACACTTGCTACAGCTCACCCCGATGCAGGGAGTATTACCCCTCTTTCAAATGAGGCATCTATTTACTCTGTTGCCCAAAATGATGCAATTGCATTAAAAGAAAAGAGATTACTTGAAAATCTTGCACAGAACATTGCGCTATCAAAAAGCACGACGCTACTGACTATTCCAACTGCTGTAGGCTTTTGTATGTATATTCCATGGAAAGCACGCGCTATCGTTGGCGTATTTAACGAAATTTTTGGACGCGGATACGGTGAAGAAAACGACTGGTGTATGAGAGCAAGAAGTGCAGGATTCACACACTACCTTGATGAAAGCACATTTGTTTTCCATGAAGGAGGTGTATCTATGTCGCTCAGTGGAGATATTCCTTCACGAGAAGCTCGCTCTATTCCTTCGCATGAAGAATTGCTCCAAGCAATGCATTCAGAGTATCGGAATATTGTAGAGTCATTTATTCGTAATGACACACGGCTCGATACTATTCGTCATAGAGTTGATGCAATTGCTAAAAACCTACTAGAAGAACAATCTCCATGTACCGTGGCACATATTTTGCATAATTCTCCACGAAGTATAAAAGTGGGTGGCACAGAAAAACATGTGGAAGACCTTATCCTATCGATGAGTGACACTACACATTACTTACTGTATCCGTCAGGGAGCGACCATCTCGCTGTATCTGAATTTCAGAACTCGGAACTCAAAGATGTTGAATCTATCTCTATAGGTACATACATAACGAAGGCGCCACAGGAAAGCTTACGAGAATTCAAAGAATTTCTTATGAGCAAGCGCATTTCCGTTCTTCATATTCATCAGCTTATTGGAAGTAATTTTTCTCTCATAGAAGCTGCAAAATCATGTGGCATTTCAGTCGTCTATTCTATTCATGACTATTACGCGATTGGCTCACCGCAACTCCTCCAAAATGGAGAATTCCTTGGTATACCATCAGGAAATACGACGTGTCCGAGCGACCCCACAAAAACATATGAACAATGGCAACAAGATGTCTATCCACTGCTTGAGCACGTAGGTACCTTTGTTGCACCCTCGCAGACTGCACGAGATACATTTGCCAAGATATTCCCCTTTGTACAGGATCGATGTCTTATCCAAGAACATGGAACAGAAAAAATACCGCCGTATGCACAAGTTCAGCAATACCATAACAATCGTATTTGTTTTCTTGGCTATGTTCACGCAGATCATAAGGGTAAAGCTCTTATTGCATCTGTTCTACCACTTCTCATAAAAGAAGGTGTTGATATCTATTTTCTTGGAACATTAGAGTCTGAATGGCCAGAATTGGCACATAATCCTCATGTCCATTTTTTTAGCAAATACACACAAGAAGAACTTCCTGCAATCTTACATTGCATCGCACCACGGCTAGTCTGCCTTTTTCCTAATTGGCCAGAGACATACAGTTATACACTCTCTGAATGCTTTCGAATGCGTATTCCTGTCTGTGTAACAAATAGCGGTGCATTAGCGGAGCGAATACAGAAACATGGTGGTGGAATTATTCTGCAGAATAAAGACCCTCAAGAAATTGTTCATACAATAGTGCATACTATCACCGCATCAATGCACGACAGTCTTTGCAGAGAAATTGATGCGATGCAATTGCCAGATATACAGACTGTCTCTGATTGGTATCAGAATCTTTACGAAAAATTTCCAAAACCAGAGCCTATTGCCCCAGTTCAAAAACTTCCTAATTTCCTTATTATTGGCGGACAAAAATGTGGGAGTACATGGTTATGGAAAAACTTATCGCATCATCCTGATATCTATCTTCCAACACAGCCAGAATGTGAATTCTTCTCGAAGAATAGGGCACCCTCATCACGCGATATTGATAACTACAGCAAAACGTATTTCTCACAACAAAAAGAAGAACCAGTTATTGGAGAAAAGACGGCAAGCTATTTTTGGACGAGTACTACACATCAAGAATGGTACGTAGGGCTACAGAAACCAAACCCTATGACACCTAAGTATGTATATGATGTACTTGGGAAAGAAACAAAAATTGTCCTATCTCTACGTCATCCTGTCATGCGTGCTCTTTCTGCGTATTGTCATCATCTTCACCATGGATCGTTAGTACATACTGGGAATTTTGCTGAAACCGCAAAACGACATGGCATTATTCATATGGGATTCTATGCATCGCATTTACAGGAATGGCTTCGATGGTTCCCAAAAGAAAACATTCATGTCGTTATTCTTGAAGAAGATATTTTCCAACATCCAGCTGAAACACTACATAATGTTCACACATTTCTTGGAACCACACACCCCGATATTATTCCAGAAGATCTCTCGACAGTCTTTCGAGGTACCACACGTACTCATATCAATGGCATTGTCTATGCACATATGAATAATAACAGTGCTACAGGAAAAACCATTCTTCCTATTACCACTGAAGATGAACTTCAAAAGCTCTATGACATATATCTTCCAGGTATTCTAGAATTAGAACAGATTCTTCAGAGACCACTACAAAAAACATGGAGTAAAAAGGCATTTTGCAAATCTACAACTGCAGTTCATGCCCTGCAAGAAGGTGTCACGACACCAATCCTTACTGCACCAGAGCCAATTGTTCCTCGCGTCAGTGCGCCAGCTCGGAAAAAAGCTGCGTACTATGTTTTTAGTTGCTTAAAAGACTTATGGACAGACTTTGGAGAGCCATTCCCAGGCGCTGCAGTGTTTATCCGCCACAGGATTCTTGGAAAAATATGGCCTGTTCACTCACCTAACACTCGAGAACCATTACAGAAGTCTTATTTGCCAACCCATTTTTTTTCCCATGCAGAACAAGAGGCTAGCCGCCTTGCAATACGCCAAATGCTATTTCAGCCGTCACTTCATCTTTTACTTCCTGTGCGTCATTTTGATGAAATACAATTACGACAATGCTTAAACGCTCTTACGCAACAAACGTATATTGAGTGGAAAGTTACTGTTCTGGATGCATCAAAATCTGGTGAAATACTGCAAAACGTCATACAGGAGTACTCTGCAGATTTCCCGCATACATTCTTCTATACATCAGAAACACGCGCATCCATCGTCCGTCGATCAACGGAAATGTACATTGGTTTTTTACGCATAGAAGACTGCTTGTTGCCACATACTCTTGCAACGATGATGTCTGCCGCATGTGAAGAGGCAGAACTTCCAGATGCGATATACAGTGACCATGACGAGTGTCTACATCGAGGTGCACCTCAATACTCGCCTATTTATAAGCCAGACTGGAGCCCAGAGCTCTTACTCTCATTTAATTATATCCGCCCTTTCTTTATTGTTCAGAGAGAAACTCTTTTACCATTTCTTCTTAATGATCACCTCCAGAGCGATGCCTACACGCATGATATTCTCCTTCATCTTGCTGATGGAACTCATCATGTTATCCATATTCCAGAGATTCTGTATCACTATTATGGAGACCCTCTACAGGAACCATCTTTCGAAAATGAAACAAAGAATGTTATCGAACAATGCCTAAAACGACGCCGTATTTCTTGCACAGTTATTCGTCCTGAAGAATCTATAAAGAGCCATACACTCTTCTTCCAAATTTTCTATACTCCGACTAAAGCACAATGTTCTAAAGTAACTATTATTATTCCAACAAAAGATAGGATTGATCTTCTGCACCACTGTATCAATACCATTCGTACAAAAACAGATTACCCAAACTATGAGATTGTTATTATTGATAACAATAGCACCGAGCCAAAAACACAAGCATACCTCGACTCTATCCCTGAACAAGTCATACGGATAGACACTCCTGCATTTAACTTTGCACACATCAACAACGAAGTAGTGGCTCGTACAACAGGAGAATTTATTCTTCTTCTTAATAACGATACAGAGCCTGCCGATCCTCATTGGTTGACCACGTTGGTTGGAACCATGTTACTTGATACGAGGATTGGCGTTGTTGGATCAAGACTACTCTACCCCCCTCAACATGATATATATCGTGTACAGAGTATTGGCATGATTATTGGTAGAAACTGGGCAAGTCTTGTACAAGTTGATACAAAAGATGCACTTGGATACGAAAACTACAACTACGTGTTGCGAAATTGCTCTGCTATTGGCGGTGCATGTCTTCTTACACGAAGAAAACTCTTTTCTGATATTGGAGGGCTTGATGAACATAAATTTGGTGTTGATTTTGGAGATGTAGACTACTGCCTACGCGTACAACAAGAAGGCTATCGTGTTGTGTGTAATCCACTATCATCGGTTATTCATCATGAATCTGCTACCAGAGGTAATAATGGTGGTCTCGGTGCCAACGTGAAAAGAGAAGAAATTATCGCTTTTGAAAATAAGTGGGGACACATGTTTGGACATGATCCATATTATAATCCGCACTTCTCCCTTAGTATTCATCACAATGCATTTTCAACAACTGTACGTCGCTAAATACACGTTGTATCTCATCTTTCATCGTCGACACTGATGTATCAATGGAATACATCTGTGGGATAATTATTGCTGCCTTTTCCTGTAGCTCTCGCTGCCTTTTTAAATCTTCATGCATGGATAACACAGCATTTACCATGAACTGTGCATTCATATCTTGTACGAGTTCTACAAATCCGTGATTCCCAAACTCCTGTGGTCCCCCTGCAGCACTGAACGCAATGACAGGTGTGCCCATCATTGCATTTTCTAGGCAGACCAAGCTAAGCGACTCCATGCGCGATGTAAGCGTAAAGATATCAAAGACTTCGTAATATGATCTCGGATCACGCTGCTCTCCAACAAAGTGAATACATTGTGATAACCCTGCATCTTGTACTTCTTGCTGCATCATCTGTAGATAATCTGGTTCATATTTTGATACACCGCCTACCCATACAAAATGCCACTTCTTCTCAGGATGATTTTTTGTAAGCATCTTTGCCATTTCTATCCATATATCGACTCCCTTCAGTGAAACTACCTGTCCTGACATACCGATAACTATCGCATCAGATGGTATACCGATCTTGTGTCGCAATTTTTCACCAGATGAACGCCTCTTCCAATGCACAACATCTATTCCTGAGGGGCAATATCGAATTTTCTTTCGTTCAATACCCATCGACACAAGCATATTTTCTACATACCGCGATACTGCAAGATAAGACAATGGATACGTACGAAGGAGTTCTAGTGTTTCTGGAGACTCGTGTGCAAATGATAGTGGTACCTCATGGACATGACATAGAGCAGGAACACCTTCCTGCTGTGCTTGATGTAAAAAACTATATGAATGAGAGTTTAGGTAATACAGATCTGGTGTTTTCTTTGTATGACATAAGGCTTTCCACCAAAACTCTTTATAGACCCTTGTAGGATGCAAATCTGCAAAACTCTTTTTAAGAGAACCATCGCGCAATAGCAGGACCTGCTGATCCCAATCTATGGGATTCATTCGAGATAATGCATTATACAAAAATAGGGGCGCTCCTGTGCGGGATGCCTCGTGACTGACGTATGTAAGAGTTTTTTTTGGCATTGGAGTATCAGAATACTCTACATATGCTGTATAATCAGTAGCCAATTCCACTCTTTGTATGCACATTGCTTTCTGCTCCCATAACGCCGAACTCGAAGGGGCTCCTTTGCACATATTGCATATTGCCATGCTCTTTCAGAGAGAAGGTCACACTGTCGAATTATTTATGCCAAGCAATGGTCCATTACGAAAACTCGCTGCTGAAGCGGACATTCCAACTCATGTCGATCCATTGCTATATAGCAACGATGCTGACTCCTCTGTGCTTGAACCAGGTGTTACGTCTCACAATCCTGATTTCATTGTTGTCAGTACACTTCTTGGTGCTCGTATCATTCAGCTATTACATACAGAGCGTCCAGACGCGGAAAATATTATATGGATAATTCAGGAGTCTGAATGCCATGAGATTATGAGAAATAACCCGTATATCACACCGGATACCTTTGCACTGGTCTCGGCAATTGTCTTTGTCTCTGACTATACAAAAAAAGTATATACACAATGGAATACAGGAAACATGCATATGATACATAACGGCATTGATATCGATGGTATTCAGCAAAAAATGCAGCAGTATAATACTGCATCACTACGACAACAGTTTGGCATATCCGACACTGCACTCGTCAGTACTTTGATTGGATCTATCTGCCCACGTAAGGGCCAAAAAGAATTCATACTCGCCGCTCTTGAGACTCTTGAAAAACTGCCACGAGACTGTAATGCTCATTTTCTTATTGCTGGTAAACTACACCCAGAATATGCGCAATACTTTGAAGAAGCACTAAAGCCAGCAAAGGACTCTGGGATGATTGATCGATTCCATGTGCTTCCAGAGCAAAAAGATCCATTTGAATACTATGCATGCAGTGACATCTATGTGTGTAACTCTTTTATCGAATCTTTTCCACTTGTCATCCTTGAAGCAATGGCATGCGGACTACCAATAGCTGCAAGTAACTGCTACGGCATTGCCGAACAAATAATTCATAACGAAAGTGGATTACTTCATTTATCTGGCAATTCTTCACAGCTCGCAGGCAACCTGTATACACTTCTGACGAATAAAGAACTTCGCGATCTGCTTGGGCGTAATGCTCAAAAACGAGTGTCGTCACTATTTTCACAAGAACGAATGTTAGAGAATTATAACAACCTACTTACTACTCTGACTTAAAATGATGCAATGAATCGTCCCAAGTCTGTTGAATAATAGGCCAAGGATCTTTTATAAATGCACCTAATGTTTTCTCTGCATATTCCTTATCTTTTGCAATACGCGGATAATGCACGAATGTATGGCTAATATCTTTTTCTAGGACATATAACAAACACTTATAGAAATGCATATACAGCACAGAAGGATTTTCTATATTCCAATTTGTTGTCTGATTAATGGACTGATTTGTGCTTTCAGGAATTCTTGTACAAAAAAATATGTGCCTTGGTCGTATGCCAATTTTCTCCCATATTGGCCATGTTATAAGATAACGTGGATCTTTCATGTATTGTGGCCATTGCTCTTGCATAGATTCACTATTGCTTTCAATAACTTCTTTTAAGGGAAAATGGTTCATGTCATACATCAATTTTGTATTGAGATGTGCAAATGTCGCCAACTCCATTCCGCCCCCTATAGGATCTCCTACTGCTCCGATACTTACTGGAGAACTATCTCCGAAATCCAGCCCTGCATTGTACAATACATGCGCTAAAAATGTCGTTCCAGACCTTCCTGTGCCAGTGATGAGATGCTGAATGTTTGATTGATTATCCATCGTGTGTATAAATACCCTGAAGTATGTTATTTGGCAATCAACTCTCTCTGCATACTTACAATATATGCATGTATTACCTCTTTTGGCTCTCCAATCATTTTTACACTTCCTGCTTCTAACCATAGTACAACGTCACTTAATTCTCGTATTCGCTCTATACTATGGCTTACCATAACGACAGTAGTATCACCCTTTATAAGCTCCTCCATTCGCTGTTGTGCCTTCGATTGAAACGCAATATCACCTGCTGAGAATATTTCATCGAGTAAAAGAATTTCTGGCTTTGTATGAACCGCAATGGAAAATGACAAGCGTTGGTTCATCCCTGTAGAAAGCTGATACGGATACATACATGCATCTGTAATACCTGCAAATTCTAATATTTGTGGGTAAACCTTTTTTATGTGTGATCGTGGCATACCAAATAATGAACAAGCGAGATAAATGTTATCGATAATACTGAGTGTTGGCCTTAGCCCTACACTTAGACTGATGAGAGAGGTAATTGTTCCATCGACAATCACTGTTCCTGCGTCTGGCTCGTAAATATTTGCTATAAGCCTTAGAAGTGTACTTTTTCCTGCTGCATTCTTTCCTATAATCCCAAGTACTTTTCCACGATCGAGTGCAAAACTGACATTACGAACTGCTTCTATTTTACGAGAATGAAGCCGTTTTCCTCCAGAGGGAAACGCATCTGCTATACGTGAAAGTATAGTTGCATCTGTGCGAGCATGTACCCAGAAATCTTTGTATACATTTTCAACGAAAATTGCAGGCGTAGTACTCATATAAGTGCGACAAAATTAGGCTGTAGCTTACGAAAAATATAATACCCTAGTAGTAATGATATCAGCGACATCCCGAAAAAAATTACGAAGAGATAGAGCGGCGGAATACGGTTGTATATCAGCAATTCGCGCGAAAGATGAATACTATAATAGAGTGGATTAAACAAGCTGAGCTTACTTCCGAGACCTGTTGTTGTTGGCACATAAAAAATTGGGGTAGCAAACCACCATGCACGCGTTATAACAGACCAAATTTGCTGCACATCACGAAATATGACGAATGTTGCAGATAGTGCAAAGCCGACTCCAATCGTAAAAATAAAACTGATAACGAGTACAATAAGATAAAGAGGGATAAGAATAGGAATAATCCCTGATAAGAGAAGGAGTGCAAGAAATAGGAATATTTCAATAGAATGCGTAATGAGTGCGTGAAAAATTGCAGCTATTATTAAAATTTCTATGCGAATAGGGATAGATTTAATAAGGCTTGCATTACCAGTAATTGTTGTCATGCATCTCCCTGCACCTGTAGAGAAGAAATTCCATGTGATAATACCCATCAACAAGTAGAGTGGATATTTATCGACATCAGACCCAAGTCTGTGCGAAAAGACAAAGAGCATGATTCCAAAAAGCAACAATGGCCCGAGGAGATACCAAATAATACCCAATGCACTACTTTCATTTTGCAGTTTAAAATTTGATTTTGTAATCTCCCAAAGAAGAGTGGTATCTGCGTTTATCTTCATTATGAATTGATCTTACCTTTATCAGTTCTCTGGTGCTACTTTCTCTTTCGTCTCATCCAACCAATTCCTGCAGCCATTCCAGATGCTGCAACTACAACTGCTGCAGGGCCTGTTTCCCGACAAAAAAGGAATGCCTAGCCTTTCAACTTGTACTACAAAGAAAGTGCGCTCTACTTATCTTTACACCTCTATTTCCTGATCACGTTCTGGCATGATCACTTCGATGTCTTTACACACGTGACGGATACGTTCAGCGAATGGTAGCATTTGAGTTTCTTCACCATGTACAAGGATTACCTTCTTCACTCCTTTTGTACTGCACACAAGATTATCGAGGTCTGACATGTCTGCATGACCAGAGTACGCATTGATGTATACGGTTTCTGCTTTCTTCTGATAAATCTTATCAAAGATTTTTACCTCTGTAACATCTGAATCAATAATACTACGACCAAGTGTATTTTCTGCCATATACCCAACAGCAAGAATGGTATTTCTATCATCTTCAATCTCATTTTTGAGATGATGACGAATACGACCTGCTTCACACATTCCACTTCCTGCCATAATAATCATTGGGCCTGGTGTACCGTTTAGCTCTTTACTCTCCTCTGTACTTTGTGTATACCTGACGAGTGAAAACTGAAATGGGTTATGTGCTTTTGCTAAGAAATTTTCATACATATCTTTGTCATAACATTCTGGGTGTTTCATGAACACCTCTGTCACTCGTGTTGCGAGTGGAGAATCAATGACAATCGGAATTGCTGGAATATCCTTTGCGTCCCATAACACATGAAGGTCGTATACAATTTCCTGTGTACGCTCTAAAGAGAATGCAGGAATAAGCACTTTACCTCCACGCTTTGCTGTTCGGATAATGACATCTTTTAGTGCGTGTTTTGCAGTTGCGATATCTTCGTGCTCCCTATTTCCATATGTACTTTCGCAAATAAGCACTTCGACTTCTGGCATGTCAGCGGGGTCTCTGATAATTGGCAACATATTTCGTCCAAGGTCACCGGTAAAACCAATCATTCTCTTTGTTCCATTTTCCATAATTTCAAGCACTACCATTGCTGCTCCAATAATATGACCTGCATCAAGGAACATTGCACGGATACCAGGAATGACATCGAACCATTCTTTATAATTTTGACCGACAAAATGCCTCATACATTCTGTTGCATCTTCTTGTGTATAAAGTGGACCTTCACACTCCATCATCGACTTTGCAAGATACTTACAGAAAAATTCTTCATCTTTCTCGTTAATAAATCCACTATCTTGGAGCATAACTTCTGCAAGATCTTTTGTTGCGTATGTACAGAAAATTTTTGCCTCAAACCCCTTCTTCGACAGAACTGGAACACGTCCAACGTGGTCTGCGTGCGCATGACTAAGGATCATCGCATCAATTTCTGATGGCTCGAAGGCAAACTCTGCATTTTTTACTGCTGATTCCTGTCTGTGTCCCTGGAAGAGCCCACAATCAAGTAGAATCTTCTTTGTAACGCCGTCTATATCAACCTGAATTTCATGGCAGCTTCCAGTAACCTCCAGAGCCGCACCGTGGGGGATAATTTTCATGTTTCGAGCATAGCAGAGAAAAATTCTCCTGTGCATAGGAAATTATAATCAGGACTACATTTCATGAGAAATTCCAACTGCATAACTTCAAATACTGTATTATTATCCTACTCTATGAAACGTACTTTTATACCAATACTGGCGGTTATCACAGGTATTAGCAGTACAACAATGGTTGTACGTGCAGAATCTTCACTGCAGATATCTCTTCATGCTAGTGCTATGGAAAGCATGGAGGATCGCATAGAAACTCGTCGCCTTTCTCGGCTAGGACTATCTGTAAGTAATAGCATTTCTCACCTTAAAGACCTTCGTCAAAATAGGTCTCGTACTCCACTTTATACAAGACGAAGCAGCTCATCACGCGCAATAGTACGTCGAAGTGTTTCGAGTACCTCCTCTTCGTCTGTAAGCCTCCTTGCAAACGGGTCTTCTTTACTTGAACGATCAAATGCTCGTCGAGCCGAGCGACTAGGAGAGCTTCCTTCTCCAATAAAATTTCAACTGATAGATAGTGTAAATATGGAACGAGCAAAGATGGCACTACCACCACTGCGCGCACAGATTGACCTTGAAACATCTGCACAAAGGCATGCGCAAGACATGAAAAATAGGGATTACTTCTCCCATGAAAACCCAAATGGCCTTCGTAGTAACGACCGAATAAAAGCTACAGGATACGGAATTATTAATGCTCAAGAATGTCGTTGTAGCTATAAAGTCTATCTAGGAGAAAACCTTGCAAAGGGACAAACCACTATTGAGCAAGTTATCCGTGAATGGATGGAATCACCAAGTCACCGAGATGCAATCCTCTCGAAAGATTACGATGACATTGGCGTCGGCATCGTTGATGACATTTGGGTTCTTAACTTTGGAAAGATAGAAATTACAGTAGGGCGCTAGCTACGATTTTCGCTTCTTCCTTCGTATCCAGCCGACTCCTGCAGCCATTCCTGATGCTGCTACTGCTACTGCAGCAGGACCTGTATCACCTATTGGACCTTGGTTCTGTATAAGTGGTTGAAGCTGTGCAAGTGGCAACTGATAGGGCAACTGTTGATAGTTTGCGTATTGAGGGAAGCCAAACTGTTGATTCGCTAACATCTGAGCCTGTAATTGCTCATAATTATTGCTATTTTGCTGTGCAAGAACTGTTGTTTCTAGTCTGCAATACCTGTCACACCCATCACTATTGAGTCGATTTCCATCATCACAGAGCTCCGTTGTATCGAGCACTGAATCACCACATCGAGATAAACTACAGTCTGGGCGACAGTCAGCATTTGGTGACAAAGAGTTTAACGCGCCACTATCACATTCTTCTCTTGGGTCTACTATGCCATCTCCACATGTCTGACTCACAAATCGACACTTCTGACAATCAATACCACCCTCACATTGCTCTCCTAGAAGGCTTTGTACTTTTCCATCCCCACAAATACCAATCTCAAGAAGGCACGATATCGAACAACCATCGTTGTCACGTCTATTGCTGTCGTCACACTCTTCGCCAACATCAAGAATACCATTACCACACATAGATGCTGCAGCTACTAATGTACCGTTTACGTTTTGTGCAATGAAGCTAGATGGCCTCAAAACCCACTGATTGTTATTATCTCGGAAGCCATCATCGCCGTCTCCGTCTCCATCATCATCTTCTGCAATGACGATGATTGTACTGTTTGCAAACGAACTTCTTGCACTACCTCGTGATGATGTGCTTGATTCAGAATCAGAAGAGAAGCGAATGCTAAACGACGTGCTTGATACGTTAGATGTAGATGATTCTTGCACAATACTAGAATTTGAATTCTGTGAATTCTCAGAAGAATACGATGCAAAAGAAGGCTGACTAAAGGTATAAGAAGTAGATACACCTGAGGAAGCGGAAGAATCTGAGAATTCTGATGATGATGAAACATTCGATATATCTGAAGAATTAATAGAACTGCTTAAGAATGATGAAGAGAAATTAGAAGTATCTGAACTATAAGATAGCGATGAAGAGAAGTTAGATGAATTATTCGAGCCATCAGAGAATGATGAAGAGAAGTTAAATGAATTATTCGAGCTATCAGAGAATGATGAAGATTGATCTGAACCTGACGACCCTGAGCTTAACGATGACTGATTTGCAGACGTTGACGACTTAGCTCCCAAACAATCTTTGTCAGTAGCACATGTATCTTGCCCCGCAGTCAGAACAAGTACACAGCTTTGCTGCATACATTCATAATGATAATCGAAAGCAACAATAACAGAACTGCTATTTCCATTAGAAGGCACCGATCCATTTGACCGTGAAGTGCTAGAGGTATTAGACCTACTAGAAGCGCTTGATGTATTTCCATTTGAGGAAGAATTAGGTGGTGGGCTATCGACACATTGAGCCGTACAAGTGCTTTCAATCCGGCTGGTACTTGGCGGGGGTAACCCTTGGTTTTGCGCATTGATATGCATAGTGCAGAAACACGAACTGAAACAACTGGGACAAGTAGAACACTCGCCTGTTTCGTAGCAGTGTGGAGTTGAACTTATCGAAGATGCCGATGCAGAAGATGCTCCACCCGTATCACCGCCGGACGCACCGCCGTCTGTTCCGCCTGTATCCGTTCCACCGGTGTCACCACCCTCACCTCCGCCACTTGCTCCGCCATTATTTCCACCATTCTGCCCTCCGTTTCCCCCTCCATTTTGGCCTCCTGAACCTCCTCCTGTGTTACTACTCGTAATAAACTGACACGTTGCAGGGGAATCGCCAACACCACTCACGCATGACAAGTTTTCCATGTAATACCCTATACCATCACCATCTGGGTCTTCACAGGCTGCATTACATATCTTATTCTCATGACAATCGTCCCAACATGGGTCTGACGCAGGTTTATCTCCACACATTTCTTCGCAGCTTTCTACAGAGTCTGACTCGCCACAACCACTGCATTCTGCACATCGTTCGAATACTGCAGAACTACAACTTGTATAACACAACGGCGAACCACATTCCCCACCCCTTCCGCGAATACCATATCCATCAGGAATCTCACCGCTGCCATTTGAATCAAGAAAGGGGCACGCTATCCGACAAGTAGTACATTCTGCACAGCAAAACTGACCATTTCCACATGTCGTATCTTGCACCCACCCATTATTGATCTGTTCACACATTTCGTTTGATTCAATAACGTAATTTCCACATCGTTCTATCTTACAGCTACTATCACATCCATCATCATTGTTTGTATTACCATCATCACACTGCTCATAGATCACGTTCGTTTGGGGGTCGAACCCTGAACGGAGAACACCATCTCCACACTTTGCTACCGTGCAAGCATTCGTACACGCATCTGCAGTCACTGTGTTTTCATCATCACATTCTTCATTTAATTGTTTAATACCATCCCCACACCTCTCGTTTTTACACGAACGAGAACATCCATCATTATCTGTAGTATTACTATCATCACACTGTTCTCCTTGGTCTACTGTTCCATCGCCACATCGTGGCGCAACGGAAGAGCTTTGGACAGACGAGCTTAACACTACTGAGGATGCTGATGACGATGTGATAGAAAAGCAAAGTGCCATATTATACGGCCCTTGATGCCATATTCCTTGCATATCTGTACAGCCTTGTTCTGTTAAATAACTTGGTGAACCTGGTGATGTTGCTGTGTCACAACACGTTCCTCTTGCTGGCTCAACCTCTGAACAACTACAACTCCCCGCTCCGCAAAAACCACTAGCTCCGTTAGTACATGTACATAATGTCCCATCAGAGGAATAACACACTCCCCCTTGGTCACCATATCCATAGGGGCATGATCCATCAGGGTTAGCCGCTATACTACATGACTCAGTCCATCCCGATTGCCCCTTCAAGTTTCCCCATTGTGACTGCAATGTAAAAATAATTAGCAAAAGGGCGCTAAACGCCATACCAATTACAACAAACTTTTTTTTCATTAAACGAATAATACCAATTATACTAACCTCAAGCAATTTCAATATGCACTGACTCTAACAGTGCTGTTCTCTCTTTTTCAGAGAGTGCTCTGAAACCATTTTTTTCGAGCTGAGGTTTTAGTGTCATAATGCGTGTGCGCTTCAGTGCAATAAGTGGAATTCCTACCTTCTTACACATGCGACGGATCTGTCTGTTTTTCCCTTCTGTTAGGGCTATAGTAAATTTTGTGTTACTGATTTTTTCCACAGTTGCTGGCTTTGTCTTCTCATCTTTTATCATCATTCCTGTGCGCATTTTTTCGAGCTGACCTTCTTTTACCTCTTCGTTTGATTCCACTTCATATTCTTTTTCATGATCAAACGACGGATGTGTCAGTCGGTATGCAAGCACGCCATCATTCGTAAAAAGAAGGAGTCCAGATGTTTCTTTGTCGAGGCGACCAATGGGGTAGATCTTCCCCTGTAACTCCTTTGGGAGTAAATCGCGAACAGTTCTATCTGGATGCTCATCGTTATCAACATTACTCGTAATATAGCCAACTGGCTTGTTCATGAGGTAGTAGAGCATCTCTTTGCGATCTGCGAGAACTTTGCCATCCACTTCTATTGTGTCGACTGCCTCATCTGCTTTTTGTCCAAGTGCCGCCACTTCTCCGTTTACTGTGACGAGGCCTGCCTCGATGTACTCTTCTGCTTTCCGTCTAGAGCAGATTCCTTGTGCCGAGAGGATTTTCTGGAGTCGTTCTTGCATGTAGGCAGTGTATACAATTGCAGCTGTGCAGAGAAGCATTCTGGGTAGAGTGGCCGAGACTGAAAGCGAACTTTTGGCATAACAAAAGAGGCTTGCCAGTGTCTGACATTCCTGAATACTTGTATAGAACTCTAAGAATTGTATAAATAATTTATACAATTTATATAGCTATCTAATGGATTAATCTTGAATTTGTACCTAAGAAGAACTTACAGCTCACGAGTATCAACAACCTCGAGCTTTAGACGCTCGTAGATAATTTTGGCAGTTTCAGCTCGGTTGATAGCATCATCAGGACGGAATGTTCCTTTCTCTGTTCCATCAGAATTTGTGTCTCCACTCACTATTCCGTACAAGTTTGCATACGCGATGTCTGCCTCAAATCTGTGTCCTTGTGTATCGCTAAAGCTGCTATAAAGAGGAAGTACATTGTCGGCAAATGTGTCATGAATAATGGTAAGTACTTCTGCTCTTTTTGCAGGACGATTAAGATCAGCAGGTAGACGAGGGTCAAGCATTCGCAATCCCATATCTTCTGCACACGCTACATAATGTACAGACCAATGGTTGAGAGCTTGTGGATGAAGTGGTGTGTTTAGACACTGTGCCTCATCTACAAGGGCAGCCTCCATAGCCATCTTTAAGACTTCCGCAATTGTCACCTCATTCCCTGGGCGGTACTCACCTGTTGGTCGACCATGCTCATCTTTAAAACCAGAAACAATGCCCCACTCAGCGAGTGACGCAACGTATGGATTAAACCAATCTGCATCTGCAACATCCCTAAACACTGGGCCTGTAATATCTTCAAGTTGTTCGATAACATCCGAAAAGTCTGCAGCATTTGATTCTTCCCATACCTGTAGCTCTTCTTGAAGAGCAACAATCTCATCGAAGAATGCACCGACTGCACCGACAACAATAAGAAGTCCGAGTGTTACTGTAGTGATTATATTTCTTTTAAGCTTCATAAGGTTTTGTGTGTATTTCACTGATTAGTATACTACAAATCAGCTTTAGAATCAATTTTGGCTTTCTCAATATCCTTTTGTATGGCTTCTTCTAGCGTATACGTAAAGGTTGTACCCTTCCCCACTTCTGAAGAGACTGTGATGTCTCCTTTCTGTAGCTTCATAAACTGCCTTGCAATAAAGAGCCCGAGGCCAGAACTGCTTTCTGCACTAGTGTTGCCCTTTTTCACTCCACTACGAGAGAAGAGGTTTTGTATCATTTCTGGTGACATGCCATCCCCTGTATCTGTTACGATTACTATTCCCATCCCGTTGTTACGAGAAAGATTTACCGTGATACCTCCTGACTTCGTATATTTAATAGCATTACTAATACTATTCGTAATTGATTCTGCGACCTTTTCAAGGTCTGCAAGAACCATAATATCCTTCTCTTCTTCTGTAATCTTTAGGTAAAGCCCTGCCTTCTTGGCAGCCGCGGTATAATCACGAATAGCGCGCTCT
>PFDQ01000043.1:0-15923 GCA_002772815.1 Candidatus Peregrinibacteria bacterium CG10_big_fil_rev_8_21_14_0_10_42_8 | reverse complement strand
ATAACGAGCGTGTAGTTACTCTTATTCACTCCGTAGAGTGTCTCCATCAACTCTTTCAGTTCTGGGGAGATTTCTCCATAGTCGCCATCAAGCACTGCTTCGATGTTCCACTTCATAGCAGTAATCGGCGCTTTTAGCTGATGACTCACAATAGAGGTGAAGTCTTTCATTGTTTGATTCTTCTGCTCGAGACTCCTATTAAGGAGCACATTCTTTGCACTAATACGTGCCAGTGCACCAATCATAATAAATGTAAGAAACGTCATAAGCCCACCAACTACTCCAAGGTTTCTTTTTACTTCATTGAGCAATGCAAACGCTTCTGCTTTTGGTTGCTGGGCGATGGCTACCCATAAATGGTTTCCCATCGCGATAGGAAGGAATGTTGCAACCATCTCTACATCTATTGCTGGGTCTGTATACTCTGTTGTCTGGAGTAATCCTTTATGTGCACTGTCGAGTGATTCGTTTCCTGTGTATGACCTATCAATGACATATCCCACTTCAACATCTGGATGGGCAACAAGAGCACCATCTTGGTCGAGCAGCACGATGCTACCATTCGCACCAAGTGCAATGTTTTCAAGCCACTTCGAAATGTGCTGCACCTCGGATTCAAATACTAAAACGCTACGCATTTCACCATCAACAAAAATTGGTGTTGCGATTGCAATTACGGGCTTTTCTGGGAACTGAGGCCGGATGTAGAGCCCAGAAATATATGGGCGATCATATTTTTTTACCTCTTGGAACCATGCCCAATCTCTATATGAAGAATCGTATGCGCCTTCTGCTGTTGGGAATTCGCTCCAGAGCTTCCCATCTGTATCGACCACAAAGGCTCTGTGTAACTTTGGGTTACTCACAATGATTGCCTTGAGCCTCGTCCGCATAGAGAACTCATCTTTTTGCTCTGTTGCAGCAATGGTCCCTGGTATAGAAGCTACCGCATAGGCGAGCTTTGTATTTTGTCGTAGGTCTTGCACAAGCAACTGTGCCAAGCTTTCTGCAGCCGAAATGTTTTCTTCTTCAACAAGTGAACGCACCGAATTGGACGACAATTGAAAACTGTAAAAACTAAGCAGAACAATCGGCAGAAACGCTGCCAAAAATGGCAAGCTCCATTTGAGTCTGTGTGTGCGCACTTCAGACTGAAGCGTGTTCTCTGTCTGTGCCTCTGAGGATGTGTGCTCGTCGCTCATTTGTGTATAGAAATCCAGAAATTATACCATATTTGCCGTTTTTTTACCATGAAAAAGAAGGCTCGCAGTAATTACTGCGAACCATTAGGTTTTTGCATCCTGCATGGTGACTAAAATTCTCCTAAAGGTTGGCCATCATTCCGCATGGCCAGTTTTTGGTATGTTCCGTATCCATTTGGATTCCCGTAGGAATCATTAGCGTCGATATTCTCGCTAATGAAATGGACGGAACCGTCAACGAACAAGAAATGTGCGCCCCCAACGTGAGGACTGCTGAATGAATTTGATCCCGAATTGATCTTGTTCATATCGTAGGCAGAACGTGCTTCCTGCACGCCAAACGCCATTTCTCCTGCCCAAATGGGTGTACTGTCAGTGCCATTGGTTACATTGGCTTCGCCCACCATAAAGGTGTTCGTTGTACCATCTTGGATATCCCTCATCCGAACAGTACTCTTTGTATAAATGACTCCTGTGGTAAAAGATCCAAAATTCACATTCGAGCCTGGATCGCGAAGCCCCCCACCAGCACTACCAACATAATTGGTAGTGCCGTAATTTTTGTAGACGTCTATCTGCGTAGATGATGGACACCTATAGCTTGCGATTACCGTAGACTCCGATGCACCAGCGATACCACTAGTATCAAAGTTCCCATTACTTGGGTCAAAGTTCCCAAAGTACTGTCCTTCAGGAGCAATTTCTTTGTAAAGTGGCGCCTGTTCCATCATGGGTAAAATCCGTACCCTCCACCCGTACTCGTTTGTCCCGAAGGATGCAGGTGGAAAGACATTATTCGTATCATGATAGTTGTGCAGCGCAATCCCAATCTGCTTGAGATTGTTTTTACACTGCATTCGCCTCGCCGCTTCTCGTGCCTGCTGAACAGCGGGCAGCAACAAAGCAACGAGTATGGCAATGATTCCAATCACCACCAATAGCTCAATCAACGTAAAACCTCTTCGTTTGCTGACTTTCATTTCTACACTCCTTAGTTGTAGTGAGAATAATGAACGATGTGTTCATCATAGAATTCTGAAGACCTTTATAGGAAACCAAGTGTGTGCACTTGGGTTATTTTCGTTAGTCACCAATGCTGTGAAAAACCGAATATCCCAATGGTTAGCCTGAGACATCTTTTATTATATACCTTTGCTTGTTTTATTCAAGTGATATTTTATAACACTACTTTAATAAGTAAAACTGCTTGTTTAAGCTCTAAATAGCCGTTTAATACATTTTAGTATATTTCACTTACGAATATTGTCTTAAAGTCAGATTGAGCTTTGAGGCAAAATCCTGTATAATAATGAGAAATATATACACACAAACACTTATGAAAAATCCATCTCGTCTCGTGCATATTGTCATTGTCACAGCAACGATCGCTAGTGCTAGTACGCTATATGTTCATACTCATATGCACGCTGAGCTTACCAATCCATCTCTTTGTGGAAATAGATCACCTGATGCAGGAGAGCAATGTGATAAGGGATCTGAAAATGGAGTAGATGCTGATGGTGCATGGTGTAGCTTAGACTGTGAGTGGAGATTTGGTAAAATAACTACCACAACTACTGACCCCTACTGCGGAGATGGTACAAAAGATGATGGTGAAAGCTGTGATAATGGAACACTCAACTCCAATACAACACCAAATGCATGTCGCACGTCATGTGAACCTGCAAGCTGTGGTGATGGCGTACGTGACAACGGAGAAGAGTGTGACGATGGAAACGATACGAATAATGATAGCTGTACGAATGCATGTAAGAATCCACGATGCAGAGACGGTATAACTCAAGCATCACATAATGAAGAATGTGACGATGGAAATGGAGATGATGCTGATGGTTGTACTACCGAATGTAAAAACCCTATCTGTGGAGATGGTATTAAGCAGGAATCACGCGGTGAAGAATGTGACGATGGCAATAAGAATGGAAGCGCAGACAGTGTCTGTTCATCTGAATGCAAAACCCGTGAAGACAAACCATCAGCACAATGTGGAGATGGTCACAAAGATGATGGCGAAGAGTGTGATGATGGAAACGAAACTAATACAGACGCATGTACAAACTTATGTAAGAATGCTCGCTGTGGTGACAATATAGTACAAGGCAATGAACAGTGTGATGAAGGAGTGAACAATGGAAAAGATATTCCTGGGGCTACACGTTGCACACAAGAGTGTACATACCCTATCCCTGTATTTACATCGTCAACATCTTCTACGTATTCCTCTGTCTCTCCAGAGGAAGACGATGATGATACAGATACAACCCCCACTACCACAACTGTCACACCTGTAGTGCCCGTTGTGAGGCCAGCAGCACCAGTGGAACCAACAACGACAACACAAGAAGAACATGAACCACAAAAAAACCACGGTCAAAATAAGCTTCTCATAGATGCCATGCGTAAAGCCCGTGAAGCAGCAGGGTTGCAGATACAAACCGTCGTAGATGATAAGGAGAAAGAAAATACGTCAGATACGGATAATACTGAAACCGAAGCAACGGAAAAGGACCCTGAAGAAACAGACGATGGACTTCGGTGTTTTGACTCTGCAGGAAACATTGTTGGTAAACGATCTGAGTGTGACCATAAACAAGAAAACATCATGTTACGAAAGAAAGAGGTATCGGATGTTGTTGCCCAAGAAGACATCCGAAAGAAGCTTCTTGGTGACAACAACACACAGGAAAAAAGCGCAAGGCTCATTGAGTCACTCACGAGTGCACGTGCACGGCTTCAAAAAATCTCTCATTCTGGAAAATACAATGAAGATGTTCAAAAATACTTTGAACAGTCTATTGCTTGGCTAGACCGTGGTATTACCTACTTCTCAACAGAAGAACGAAGCATAGAAGAAATTCAACAAATGGCAGGCCCTGTAAGACAGCTCATAGAGCAAGCAACTGCCCTTATAAGACAACAGAATAATCTCCCTTCTGTAACACCAGATATTAACCCTATTATTGCTAAAACTGAGGGCTTACTCCTCAAGTTTAGGGAGTCGTTTATAGCACTTGCCCAAGGTAAGGTACAGCTCGACCGTAGCGCCCTTGAAAAATACTCAGAAGCTGCGAACCTCTTTGCAAATGTAAAGACCCTCTGTCTTGAGGATAGTGACCAATGTAGCCATATCAATGATGTTCTTGAAATACTCAAATTCGTACAGGGACCACTCGTAAAACTACTTGAAGAAAATCCTGAGATCTACAAGAGAGTTCAAGAGAAATTTGAGCAGTAAAACATCAAACATCAGTAAATGCTGAGATCTCTTAGTCTTGGCGTCAGCCTACTCTCGCACGGCGCATGCCGCACTACCATCGGCGCTGATGGGCTTAACTGCTGTGTTCGGGATGGGAACAGGTGTACCCCCATTGCTAGAAACACCAAGACTAAGAGATCGTCAGTAATAGATAGTGAAGTTTAATGAGCAGGTCTTGCCTGCGATATGTCACATGAACAGTACTCTGTTATAAAACAGAAAGAAAAATGTTCAATCGTCCATTCGTACTACTCAGCTGAACACGTTGCCGTGCGTACACTTGTAGCCGATCTAGCCGGTCATCTTCCGGCGGACTTATGGAGAAACGTTATCTTAGGAGGGGCTTCCCACTTAGATGCTTTCAGCGGTTATCCCTGCCGAACATAGCTATCCTACTCTGCCGTTGACACGACAATAGGTACACCAGAGGTTCGTCCATTCCGGTCCTCTCGTACTAGGAACAGATTCCTTCACGTTTCTAAATGATGATGGAGGATAGAGGCCAAACTGTCTCACGACGTTCTGAACCCAGCTCGCGTACCGCTTTCATTGGCGAACAGCCAAACCCTTGGGGCCTTCTTCAGTCCCAGGATGCGATGAGCCGACATCGAGGTGCCAAACCGCTCCGTCGCTATGGGCGCTTGGGAGCGATCAGCCTGTTATCCCTAGAGTAACTTTTATCCGGTGAGCGATGCCCCACCCACGTGGTTTGAGCAGTTTAAAGTGCTCGGGCACCGGATCACTATCACCGACTTTCGTCCCTGCTCGACTTGTTAGTCTCACAGTCAGGCCCACTTATGCGATTATACGACAACACCGATTTCCATCCGGTGCTAGTGGACCATTGCACGCCTCCGTTACATTTTAGGAGGCAACCGCCCCAGTTAAACTACCCGGCAAGCACTGTCCCCCAGTGCGTGTCACACATAGGGTGAGTATTTTCAAAATACAAGGGTGGTATCTCAACAGTGACTCCACAGTGGCTAACGCCACTGCTTCAAAGTCTCCCACCTATCCTGCACATATAAGTCAAAAATACAATGCCAGCTTATAGTAAAGCTTCATAGGGTCTTTTCGTCCTTCCATCATCTACCCGGCATTTGCACCGGGACTGCAATTTCACCGAGTCTCGCGTTGAGACAGTGATCAGACCGTTATACCATTCGTGCGGGTCGGAACTTACCCGACAAGGAATTTCGCTACCTTAGGACCGTTATAGTTACGGCCGCCGTTCATCAGGGCTTAGATCGGAAGCTTGCACCTCCTCACGTAACCTTCTGACACTGGGCAGGCATCAGCCCATATACGTCGTCTTGCGACTTCAGCATGGACCTGTGTTTTTGGTAAACAGTCGCCTGATCTCTTTTGCTGCGGGCGACTCGCGATTGCGAGCCGTCAGTCCTTATCCCGAAGTTACGGACGCTATTTTGCCGAGTTCCTTAACGCGAGATCTCTCGTTCACCTTGGTCTACTCGACCATCCCACCGGTGTTGGTTTGCGGTACGGATTCGTAAAGCTCTCGGAAGCGATGCTTTTCTTGGAAGCGCAAAGAGTCAGACTAACTCCGCCGAAGCGAAGCAATTGGTATCCACGCTCGCCTCAACTCGCGGATTTTCCTACGAGTCTCAACAACTAACGTGTTACACGTGCAGTCAATACACACGCTCTGGTCTTCCCACTCCGTCCCACCGCTCCTAGAATGAAAGAATCCTTTCTCATCAACATATGACAATAAAGTCACAGAGGCTAACAAAACTATCTTCAAACACCCTTGGGCGATCTTTACGAAGTACAGGAATATTGACCTGTTGTCCATCGGTTACGCCTTTCGGCCTGGCCTTAGGACCGACTAACCCCACGCCGATTGCCGTTGCGTGGGAAACCTTGGGAATTCGGTGGGCAGGGTTTTCACCTGCCTAGTAGTTACTCATGCCAACATTCTCACTTCCGTCCGCTCCACCATGCCTCACAGCACAGCTTCACTGCTGAACGGAACGCTCCTCTACCATACGTATAAATACGTATCCATTGCTTCGGTATAATACTTTGCCCCGTTGAATTTTCGGCGCACGACTCCTCGACCAGTGAGCTGTTACGCTTTCTTTAAAGGATGGCTGCTTCTAAGCCAACCTCCTGGTTGTCGGAGCAATCGCACTACCTTTTCCACTGAGTATTATTTAGGGACCTTAGCAAATGGTCTGGGTTGTTTCCCTTTTGACGATGGCGATTCGCCGTCACCGTCTCACTCCCTTCGTCTAAGAATTGGTATTCGGAGTTTATCAGGAATCGGTAGGTCGGGAAGACCCCCTCATCCAAACAGTAGCTCTACCCCCAATCGTGCACGAAGAGGCTGCCCCTAAAGGCATTTCGAGGAGAACCAGCTATCTCCGGGTTCGGTAGGCTTTTCACCCCTACCCACAGGTCATCCCCGCATCTTGTGACATGCGTGGGTGCGGGCCTCCAGTTAGCTTCCGCTAACCTTCACCCTGCCCATGGGTAGCTCACCCGGTTTCGGGTCTGCCACCTGCGATCATATACGCCCTATTCGGACTCGCTTTCGCTCTGGCTCCGGGAGTTGAATCCCTTAGCCGACCACAGACGAGCAACTCGTTGGCTCATTATGCAAAAGGCACACGGTCACACCATAAAGGTGCTCCCATTCTTTGAACGCATCAGATTTCAGAAACTATTTCATCCCCCTTCCGGGGTGCTTTTCACCTTTCCCTCACGGTACTATCCGCTATTGATCTCCGAAACTGTTTAGTCTTGGATGGTGGTCCACCCAGATTCGGGCCAGATTTCACGTGTCTGACCTTACTCAGGAATCTCCCAGTATAGTTCATCTTTTCGGCGACGGGGCTCTCACCCTCTATGGCCGCCCGTTCCAAGGTCGTTTGCCTAAGAAGAACTAATTACATGTAGGAGTCCTACAACCCCCCATCATAAAATAATGAGGTTTGGACTGTTCCCTTTTCGCTCGCCACTACTAAGGGAATCTCTATTGATTTATTTTCCTCTGCTACTTAGATGTTTCAGTTCACAGAGTGACCTTCCCAAATAAATTTGGGATATATGAGCATAACCTCATATGGGTTTCCCCATTCGGAAATCCCCGGCTGGTAGCGCCTGTCTAGCGGCTCACCGAGGCATATCGCAGCTGACCACGTCCTTCATCGGATTTCGGAGTCGAGGCATCCGTCTGATGCGATGAGTAACATTTTTCTTAATGTACTGTTCACGTGCCACTTCGCAAGCAAGAATTGCTCACTAAAGGCACATAAACTTCATCGTTGTTTAATTTGGTTCAATTGGTTAATTTGGTTCGATTGCAGTTCATGTAGATGTCTTTTCATTATCATTCATTATCTAGATTATCTACTGACGTCCGATGTTTTCAATGAACTGCTAGAGACAAGTGGGCAGGAAGTGCTTGCTTGCTCCGATGGCGCTCCAACCGCATTTTATCTGGACCCTGGGGCCGGATAAAAAAACAGCGGGTGGTTTACACACACCCGCAGAATTCGTGGTCTCTAGACCTATTCAGTCGCCTATAGAGGCGGCTTTCCCTGTAATGACCAGAGGCCAATTACGGGGTAACGATTCCTGCGGGTATGCGTGGTATGCATAAAGCTAAAGGATTTTACGGTTTCAGATAAGAAATGCAAGAAAAACTCCTAAAAATACTGAGTTATTTTTTTACATGTGTATTTTCTCTGAAAATCATCAAAAAAAACTTACTTTTTTTGTCTGTACGAAGCCAAAATACTACGCAACAGGTTCTTCTGTATGCATAGCATGCATTACAGAATTTTCATCTTTTCCTCCGAGAAAAACGATATTTTCGACGACGATTTCTGTTCGAAAGATCTTCGTCCCCTCTGGACTATCCCAGCTACGTGTTTTTAAGTATCCCTCTATATAGAGTGGCGCTCCTTTTTTGACATGACTCGCAGCAAACTCTGCCTGCGTTCCCCATGCAACGAGATTGTGATATTCAGGAAGGCTTTGCTTGTTTCCATCTTCCCCTTTCCATTGACGATTTGTCGCAAGGCACATGGTGCACACAGACTGTCCTGTCGTTGTACTTTTGAGCTCTGGATCACGAGTGATATTGCCAAGAAGGGTTACTGTATTTACAGATTTCATTGTTTAAATTGTACAGAATATTTTACTTTTTACAATAAAAAGAGCCCCCTTGTGAACACACAGGGGGCTGGGAAATGTGGTTGGCGGTGGTTTACTTTGTATTAATGACCGAGTCCAAACATTGGATCTTGCACTCCAATCTCTTGAGGGTCACCTACTGTCCAATATGTGTTTCGTAGAAGACTCAAGATTAATTGCACTGCCCGATCTTCTCTCTCACCTTTTTCATCTTGCGACTCCAATAGGTACGTCTGCTTTTTGGAAGCTACCGTCGAGTCGTCGTAGCAAAAATAGAAGAGGGGAAATTCGTCGAAACGGTTTCGTAACATGAGTGTGAGAAATGCGAGAAGATCTTCCTGACCTCCCCTGTCATTACAGAGAAGATCAAACCCTCCAATTTTAAGCAAAGCATCGAGTCGCCATAGTTGCATTGTATTTCTACAAAACTGCTTAAGAACGGGTAAGACCTTTTGAGGAAAGCGTCCTGCTCCAGTGAAATACTCTTCGAGAGTATAACTCAACTGCTCCAATGTAAAAACCTCATTTCCATGTGTAGTAAATGCGTTAACAAAGTCTGCCATTTCCTGTGTATGCGTCTGCGGAAGAGTGCATCGGATCCCAATCATCGGAACCGGCAGGCTGTGGTCGCAGTCCGCGTATGCCTGGCCGAAACCAGGACGAGCAACGGCATCAAAACTTGCACAAAGAACCTCGCAATCTGAATGTGGATTCATGTGCGTCGTTGCAAGAAGGCCAGCGTTCAGAAGCTGGCTGCGACCTTCACCGCAACCAGACACCCACACAGGGCAGAGCCAGTCGGGAATGTCTGGCATTCCCATGATTACTTTGTCCGTCTCCTCACCATCTTTGTCGGCATCGATGACAAGAAGAACTCGGTCAAACAGAAACTCCTTTCGAAACTCTGTCCACCGCGTGGTGAACTCGATCATCTGATCCCTCGTTGCCTTCCACTTGCGCACGAGTGCGACACGATTGAGTTGACCCCGGCCCATTGAGCCGTTGATCACTTCAATCTCCAGATTTTCATCGTCGTAAATACTCTGTTTCACTTCTGTACCATCTTTCACACTTGGGAAACGAAATGAGAAACGCGTTGTAAACCACCACCACACCGAGAAGCACACAATCATATATGCTTTTCACTACATTGGATTACGAAGATTTAAAAAGTCAGATTACGATATCTTATACTTATTTTTGTATATGTCAACTATCAATAAAGCCCTCTTGGGTAGTATTAGAGAGCTTATTTTGATCATGCCTTACGCGTTTTCCATGTACTTTTAAGCTCTGGGTCACGAGTGATATTGCCAAGAAGGGTTACTGTACAATTTCCTACTTCCGCCTCTTTTTTCGCATCCAACTTACGCCCGCTGCGGCACCTGCACCAATAACAGCAACTGCCGCAGGGCCAGTATCTCCTACTGGGCCTTGTGTCTGAATGAGTGGCTGTAACTGTGCATAAGGAAGCTGATATGGTACCGGTTGCCCTGTTGGGAATTGTGGGAACTGGAATTGCTGACCAAGGATATTTTGCTGCTGTCCTGATGTTGTATTTTCTGCAGCAACTTGTACTGCTTTTTTTCCATCTTGTGTTTCTACTCTGCAGTAACGGTCACACCCATCGTTGTTCTTTCTGTTTCCATCGTCGCATGTTTCTGCTGTGTCGAGAATCGCATCACCACATCGAGACTGTGAACAGTCTGGCCGACAGAGTGCATCTGGTAGTGTGGAATTTTGATTACCCTCATCGCACTCCTCTCCTGGATCGAGTTTTCCATCACCACAAAATAGTGAGATGAATCTGCAGTTGCTACAGGTATACGGGAGTGATGCATCGTGCAAAGAAGATTCACACTGCTCTCCAAGAAGTGTTTGTACTTTTCCATCTCCACAAATACCTATTTCGAGTAAACATGTAGAACTACACCCATCGTTATCTCTGCGATTGCGATCATCACACTCTTCGCTTCCTGCAAGTACCCCATCTCCACAGACGGATGCTGCAGCAACATATGTTGTACCATCACGTTGTGACTGTACATATGTTGACGGTGGAGTAGTCCATTGATGATTGTTTGCAATGCCATCATCGTTATCACCATCGCCATTATCATCTTGATATATATAATTTATACTATCACCACTTATCGTAGTACCTGCACTGTACCCTGAACTATATGAGGCATATGGGTTATATGAATTTTCTGCACTGCTACCATTCTCATACACAAGTATTATGCTTTGATAACTGGATTCCGATTGAGCAATGATATACGAAACCTGTGATGATTCAGATTGTATAAATTGGCTAGACTGTGACTGTAATAAAGAAGCCAATGATCTCTCAGAGATATGAGAAGTGTTCACTGATGAATAAGCAGATGACGTTGTAGACCCAGCAAGAGAAGACACGCTAGATATATATTCAGATGTATAGACCGATGAGCCTTGTGGACCTTGAAGGGAAGACAACGATGAATTAAATGCTATTGATGAAAAAGGAGTTGATGACCCTCCTTCATAAATACAATCCTCATCTGTTGCGCAAGAATCCTCCCCCTCTTCAAGGAAGAGAGTGCAACTCAAATCGATACATGCATAATGGAACCCAACAGATACTTGTGATGATGCACTATTTTCTGAACTAGCAGGAGAACTCTTGAATGACGAAGGTGTACTTGATTTAGAAGATATACTGGACTGAGAATATCCATTTGACTGAGAAGAATTGTTATCCAGGGGTGGAGCCTCATCATCACAGAATGCAGTGCAGTAACTTTCATTTGTTGAATTATTTTGACTAGAAGGATGACACCACCAATGGTCTGTAACTGCACACATTTGTGCAATTTGCAGGTCGTTTGCATCTTGCTGTGTTTTATAATCACATAAACATTTATTCTCGCAGATTGACTGATCTTCGTCACAAATACCACGAGATGAATTGGATGATGTAGAAGAGCCTGAAGCTGGCGAAGAGCCACCATTGCCTCCTATATCACCTGTATCGCCATTGCCACCGCTATCGGAGCCAATAGGATCTCCGACAGGACCACTACTCGTTATAATCTTGGAAACTCCGCCAAAGTCTCCACCAGAAGTAGTATCCGAGGCAGCACCTGAACATGTGTACTTGCCATCTTTATCAGTATCAATACACACTTCAGAGCAACACGTTACTCCATCAGGACAGAGGTTATTACCTGATGGATCTACCGTATTTCCAAAGTTACAGAGCGCAGAACATGCATCTCCATCTACTCCATTATATGTATCAAAACATGCTATTCGACAAGCGGACAGCTTTGTTTTTACTTTTCCATTATCGTCGTAAATATTTTCACCACCATTGCTATCATAACAATCTTGCTCACAGTCGTTGCATTTCTTTGGTGTGCATTTCTGCAAGCTATCATCCCACTTGTATCCACTTTTACAGACACACTGTGTTGTACAATCATCTCCTCCATCACATTCTTCACCGTTGTCTATCTGCCCCTCTATACAACCACAGGGTCCTGGCTTAATTTTATTCGGATCATTTGGGCAACCGTCAACTTCATCACATGTACCATCCATATCTGCATCTGAACAAGGAGGTACGACACCAGTCTGGCACTCATTAAACAGTAAATCCTGTACCAATACCCAATTCCCATAGTCCTCTTCACAGCGCGGGTTATATTGTAAACCTTGCAAATTTTGCTCACATTCAGCTAGTGACGAATAATAATTATTAGTTAAATAAGGTGCTTCAAATACATGGCACGATTGACTCTTTAAACAGGAGTATGTTGTTGGACCTGCTTGAGGTTCGTCATATCGAATACATAACTGTATTCGAGTATCACAAGAATCATTTTCACAAACACCAGATTCTCCATTTAAATCACATTCTTGATACCAATCATTTTGACAGCATGTATTCTGGTTTTCAGAAGTGCAGATTATTTTACCTACCGCCCCTGTTAATGTCTGTTTGGATTGATTCAGCCAGAATACAAGCGACATGAATACTGCAAAAGCAATAATCATGAGTGTGCGAGAAATCCAAGTTGATTGATCCATATATCACAAGTATATGACCAGAGACGCAAAAATGGAAATTGATACATTATTCAAAAACCCCTTTCGGGTTTTTGAATTTCTTTTTTGCTGATTGCTTACGCAGCTTCTTGCGCTTCTTCGGAGACAGACTCTTCCATTTCTTCTTTTTGAGTTGCTCCAGAAGCATCTACTTCTGCGCCTTCTTCGATTCCCTTCTTCACTTCTTCAACGCTTTCTGCATCTGTTGTGTCATCGAGTTCAGCGATGTGCTCAACCTCACCTGTCACAATGCCATCTGCTTCATCTTCAGCTTCAATGCGTGATGCAAGTTCTACTGGCTCGATTTCACCATCTTCAATGCTGACTCGCTCCTCTGGTTCTACATCATCTTTGAATTTTAGGAGATCAACCTTGAGTCCAAGCGCTTGCAATTCTTTCACAAGAACGTTGAATGACTCTGGGATAGATGGACGACGGATTGGCTCGCCCTTCACGATTGCTTCGTATGCCTTACTTCGACCGATAACATCATCAGACTTAATAGTAAGCATTTCCTGCAACGTGTGAGCAGCACCGTAGGCTTCAAGAGCCCAGACCTCCATTTCTCCGAATCGCTGTCCTCCGTGCTGTGCCTTACCACCCAGCGGTTGCTGTGTCACAAGAGAGTACGGACCAACGCTTCGTGCATGAATCTTATCTTCAACAAGGTGAAGTAGTTTAATCATGTACACAATTCCAACTGTTGTTTCGTGTGCGAATTTTTCTCCAGACATACCATCGAAGAGCTGAACCTTTCCAGACTCTGGAAGACCTGCTTCCTTGAGGTATTCTTCAATCTCATCTGTTGTAATACCATCAAGTGCTGGTGTCGCCATCTTTACTCCAAGCTTTTCACACGCCCAACCAAGGTGCGTTTCGAGGATCTGTCCGATGTTCATACGAGATGTTACACCAAGTGGGTTCAAGATAACGTCTACTGGCGTACCATCCGCGAGGAATGGCATATCTTCACTTGGAACAATGCGTGAAATAACACCCTTGTTTCCGTGACGTCCAGCGAACTTATCTCCTACTTGCACTTTACGTGTCTGTGCAACGAATACTTTGATCTGGCGCATAACACCAGTTGGGAGCTCGTCTCCTTCTGTTCTATCGAAGATATGAACATCAACAACTTTTCCTCCTGCTCCACCTGGGAGACGGAGTGAGCTGTCTTTAACATCCTTCGCTGTATCTCCGAAGATTGCCTGAAGTAGTCGCTCTTCTGGAGTAAGTTCTGTTTCACCCTTTGGTGTAATTTTTCCAACGAGAATATCTCCTTCGTGAACCGTTGCTCCAACACTCACGATTCCTTCTGCATCGAGGTCTTTTAGTTTTGCCTCTCCCACGTTTGGAATATCTCGTGTCATTGTTTCCGGTCCAAGTTTTGTATCACGAACGTCTGTCACGTACGACTCAATGTGGATAGAGTCGAACATTCCTTCGCGTGCAACTTTGTCTGAAATAATCACCGCATCCTCGTAGTTGTATCCTTCCCATGACATGTATGCAACAAGGAGGTTACGACCAAGAGCGAGCTCTCCATCGTCAACAGATGCTCCATCTGCCAAACTATCTCCACGACGAACCTTGTCACCTTTTCGTACACTTGGACGCATGTGGAAACATGTTCCTTGGTTACTGCGTACGAATGATGTCAGCTTGTATGTCTCTTTTCGTCCGCTCTTGTACACAACAGAGATCTCTTGTGAGTCTGCGTATGTTACCTCTCCATCTTCTTCTGCAAGAAGTGCATGTCCAGATGCACGAGCAGCGAGCCCTTCCATACCCGTACCGACGAGTGGCGCTTTTGGTGAAACGATAGGAACAGCTTGCCTCTGCATGTTCGTACCCATCGATGCACGAGTGTTATCGTCGTGCTCTAGGAACGGAATCAACGCTGTTGATACAGAGAGAATCTGCTTTGGAGAAACGTCTACGTGCGTTACTTCTCGTACATGAGAGAACGTAGGCTCTGATGCCTTTCGTACTGCAGATCGTGTCTTTGTAAATTCCTTCATTTCTGTGAACTCGGTCTGCGCTTGTGCAATGGTTAGGTGACGCTCTCGTTCTGCATCAACGTACTCTGTCTTACCTGTAAGGTATGCACGAACTGGGACCTCTGTCTTCTTGTCTTTCTTGAGTTGTGAAATCACCTTTGTTGCAAGTCCTTTTGTGTCGATAACATCTCCTTCTTTTGCAATAAATGAACGACCATCTTTAATGTTTTCATCAATGATACGACCAAGAAGTTTGTCTGCATCAAGTGGCACTGTGTGCTTCACTTCTTCGTACGGTGTCATAAGGAAGCCGTATTCGTTTACCTTTGCAAATCCCGCAAGGTGCATAACAAGTCCAATGTTCGGTCCTTCTGGTGTCGCAATAGGACAAATACGTCCGTAGTGAGACGCGTGTACGTCACGTACATCGAAGCTCGCACGCTCACGAGATAGTCCTCCAGGACCCATCGCAGAAAGACGACGCTTGTGCGCAAGTTCTGCAAGTGGGTTTGTCTGATCCATGAACTGTGACAACTGTGATGACGCGTAGAATTCACGCATTGCTGCAGTAATCGGACGACAGTTAATAAGCTGCATTGGTGTGACTGTTTCCATGTCCATAACAGTCATACGATCTTTCATAATACGCTCTGTACGAACGAGTCCTACTCGGTACTTGTTCTGTACAAGCTCTCCAACAGAACGAATACGACGATTCGACAAGTGGTCGATGTCATCTGGTGTTCCTTCGCCATTATTCAGCTTGATAATTTCACGAACAATCGCAACGAAATCTTGTACTTGGAATGTTCTGTTTTCTTCAGACTTGTCTGATTTTAGGTCGAACCGACGGTCCATTTTGTACCGAGCGATTACACCCATATCGTAACGCTTGAAGTCGAAGAACATGCTGTCGACCATCTGCTTTGCATTTTCTGGTGTTGCGAGATCTCCTGGGCGGATCTTTCGGTAGATGCTTTGGTATGCAGCTTCTACTGTTCGTTCTGTGTCTTTTTCTAGAGTATTTAAGATGTAGTCTTTTTCTCCAGTCACATCTTCGAAAAGCTTCATAATCTTTGTATCTGTATCGTAACCAAATACACGAAGAAGCTGTGTTACGGGGATCTTTCTCTTTCGGTCGATCTTACAGTGGATGACACCACGACGGTCTGTTTCTACTTCGAGCCA
>PFDQ01000033.1:3054-6004 GCA_002772815.1 Candidatus Peregrinibacteria bacterium CG10_big_fil_rev_8_21_14_0_10_42_8 | reverse complement strand
CATCAAATGTTAACGATCTTTGATCGTCAGATATTTCATCTGATATTAAGTCAGATATTAATGTAAAAGCCGACTGAGAGGCAAAATCTGGCATAAAATACTGTAGTAATGTACTGTTACGAGAGTACACTTATTTCGTAGGGCAAACAAGTGTTTTTTGGTGAAATTTTCCTAAATATCGGTTTAAAAAATTACAACACATCTATGCTACACTACACCCATGCTCAAAGAATACATCGCCTATATGAAAGACAATCCAAAAAGATACTGGTTTAAAGCGAAGCTCTACGGTTGGGGCTGGGTCCCAGTAAAACGTGAAGGATGGCTAGTGCTTGCTGTCTACATAGCGCTTGTTTTAGCGTTTGCATTAACAATTGATGAGCAGTCTCCTCCTGAGGAAGTGATGTTCACGTTTTTGCTTCCACTACTGTTGCTGACAGGAGCATTGATCAGAATTTGCTACCGAACAGGCGAAAAGCCACGATGGCAGTGGGGTGTGCCGAAGAAATAAATCCTGCTATAGTGACATCACTATGACAACTACATTCTCACTCCATAAAACATCGGCTCTACTATTATCTGTACTTACATGCTCTATACTTTTTGCAGGATGCGCTTCTAACGATACTGATACCACTCTAGATGAGGATGAAATGATGGATGATATGAATGACGACATGAATGATGAGAACACTGTAAATGTTCCAGCAAAGCCTGTTGCAACATGCGGTGAGAAAAATGCAGAGTGTGGCACTAGTGATGACTGTTGCGGTGCAATGGGACTTGAATGTCAACCAGTGCAAACATCTAGTGGTCTTTCAAAGAGATGCCTTCCTGTCGAGGTGATGGTTTGTCGAAGTGATTGTACGAATGGTGTTTGGGGGCAGAAACGTTCTTGTAAGCTAATGGTTGCGTCAAAAGACATGATCAAATGTCAGGACTTCATTGGTGACAGCTGTGTCACTAGTGTGAATGATCACCGAAATGATCGTGAATGTACTGATACGTAAGCAGTTATAATCCTCGATAAATCCACATAGCTGCATCTTCCCTCGTAAGGTTTTGCGATGGCTTGAAGAGCCTTTCATTAAGAAGTATTCCTCTAGCGATTGCTTTGCTGATAAAGCTTTCAAACCAGCTTCCTTCTGGAACATCTCGTGGCAATACTTCTTGTGTCTTTCTATTTGTGACGAGTGACGACATGATAATTTTGATCCCCTCTGCTCTGTTGACAGAGTTTGCAGGTTTAAATGTTCCGTCTGGGTAACCGTCTATCCAGCCAAGTCTTTTTCCTGCACATATGTATTTTGCAAACCATTCGTTTTGTACATCTGGGAAGCAGTGTGCTTCTTCTTTAATCTCGTCACTGTGAAATCCTTCGAGGAGAATTTTCATGAGCTCTGCACGGTTGATATTTCCTTGCGGTCGAAACGTTCCGTCTGGGTAGCCGTTAATAACACCGAGAGTACGAAGTGACATGACAGTAGTAAAACCAATGTCGGAGTCGTTATAATCGGTGAAATCTGGCATTGTGGTCTTTGGTATAGTAGACGACGACACAGATGATGATATCGACGAAGAAGATGAAGAGCTCAGTGCCTTTCGTAGTCTTTTTACGTAGGGGTCGATGTATCCCTCTGCTCCTGGTTCGCAGGTTTGCCCGTTGGCACTGACGTGAAAGCTTGGTTTACATTCACAGCCACCATATCCAGTAGACTCCCCTCCCTCGCCAAGGCTTCGCTGACAATCCCCGTTGTATGCCTTCTCTGTTTTACGGATTGGGTCGAATGGGTCGCCTTCTGTGCCGAATGTTTCGGGCTCCTTTTGATACCCGTTGTTACGCTGAAGGTCTTGTGCGGTGTATCCGAATGTTGAGTTATTTGCGGCAAGAAGGCCTTTAATGATGATAGATGTTGGGACAAAGTACCCAGCGACATACTCCCCTGCTTCGTTGACGCTTTTGGCCACTGCGACACCCACAACGTATCCATCTTTGACAACTGGCCCACCAGAATTTCCAAAGTGAATATATGCATCTGTTCGTAGCCAGCTGTCTTTTATCTCACCGGTAACAGATCCTGTTGATATTGATAGGTGCATGCTATCGGCAAGCGACCCTTTACTTGGGTATCCAATGATACCAATGCTTTCGCCTCGTAAAGGGTCGCTATCTGCAAATTGTACAATGCCATGTTCACAATTGACGTACGCTCGCATGTAGGCGACGTCATCATCAAGATTAATCTTTACGTCACTTCTGCCAATATCTCTGTAGCATGTAAGGTCGACACTATCATCTTTTGCGGTAGAAAATATTCGGTAGTATGTTCCTGCTTCAATGACATGTTTATTGGTAATAATAATGCCTTCGTCAACGAAGAACCCAGATCCCCATCCTACAAAATCTCCTTTCTTATCGTAATTTGCAATAAAGACGGTAGAGCTCTTTGTATTGGAAGATTGTTCTTCTGCTAGTACTAAGGGTACTCCAAGGAGTACGCCGATCATGAGAGAAATTCCTCGTATCATGTGGTACACTATAGCATCTTTATACAAAAAATGAGTCTTACTGACGGCCCAATTCTCAGGTCTCTCTTCGCTCTCTCTATACCGATTGTACTGAGTAATTTACTTCAGTCTGCATACCAGATAACAGACACCTTTTGGGTTGGTCGTCTGAGTGCCGAGGCTGTTGCTGCGGTCTCTCTCAGTTTTCCTGTAAGTTTCTTACTGATGTCGATTGGCGGAGGACTACCGATGGCAGGGGCAATACTCATTGCGCAGTACAAGGGAAAAGGTGACAAAGAGGCAGTGGACCATACTGCAGCCCAGACCTTTCTCTTTGTCTTTTTTATTGCAGTCGTTCTTTCTGTTATTGGGTACACTGTTGCAGAGCCGATTATGCGGTTTATGGGAGCAGAGCCTGCAGTGCTTCCTGATGCGACACTAT
>PFDQ01000033.1:0-3040 GCA_002772815.1 Candidatus Peregrinibacteria bacterium CG10_big_fil_rev_8_21_14_0_10_42_8 | reverse complement strand
TTCTTTGTTTTTGAATCCCTCATGCGTGGACTTGGTGAAGTAAAGCTTCCACTGCGTATTGTGATGACAACGGTGCTATTAAACCTTATTCTTGATCCACTCTTTATTTTTGGATATGGGGCTATTCCTGCAATGGGAGTTGCGGGTGCCGCTATGGCAACATTTTGCACGCAAGCACTTGCTGCCACTATCGGGATTTTAATGCTCTTTAAGGGGCATTATGGAATAGAAATCCACCGAAAGCATCTGCGACCAGATATGATATTTATGAGAAAGGCATTTATGCTTGGTCTCCCCTCATCTGTTGAGCAATCGACGCGCGCTCTTGGGATGACTGTGATGACACTTCTTACAGCGAGTTTTGGGACATTAGTTGTTGCTGCATATGGTATTGGTATTAGGATTTTAATCTTGATTATTATTCCTGCTCTTGGGCTTTCTATTGCTACGTCTACTTTTGTTGGGCAAAACATTGGCGCAGGAAAAATAGATCGTGCCGAAAAGGCGACATTCATAGGTGCTGTGTTTGGGTTTGTTGTGCTGACATTCCTTGGGTTACTCCTCTTTGCGTTTGCGAGGCCTCTTACTATTTTCTTTATTCCAGAGGGTGGAGAATCTATTGATATGGCGGTTCAATTCCTTCGTATTATTTCGCCGAGTTTTGGATTTATTAGTATTCAAATGGTTGTTAACGGTACTTTCAGAGGAGCAGGTCTGACGACCGCTGCTATGATGATGGCTATTATCTCGCAATGGATATTACAGTTCCCACTTGCGTATATTCTCTCGATGCATTCATCGCTTGGCATTCACGGTATTTGGTGGTCGTTCCCTATTACGAATGTATTGGCTGCACTCGTAGGACTTGTATGGTTTTACAAAGGAGACTGGAAACGAAAGAACCTTTTGGAGGATATACAGACAAAAAAGTCTATTCGTGATGCCGTTGTCACTGAAGAAGGCGTGGTATCATAGTCTTATGAAAAAACTTCTCCCGTTCCTCTTTCTGTTTTTCCTTACAGCGTGTTCTGTCCAAGCGCCTACAGACGAGGTAGAAGTTGGCACTGTACAAGATAAAACAGATTTAATAGTGCTTACGTCCCCTCTTCCAGGTGAGACCATCGAGTTTCCGCTGACTATTTCTGGCCGTGCACGTGGGTACTGGTTCTTTGAAGCAAGCTTTCCTGTTGCCCTTAAGGATGCAAAGGGAAATGTGTTTTATGAAACATATGCCGAAGCAGATGGCGATTGGATGACGGAAGATTTTGTCGATTTTACTGCAACACTTACTCCACCCTTAGTAAATGCAGGAAAAGGGCAGATTGTGTTAAAGCATTCGAATGCGTCAGGCCTTCCAGAGCGTGATGATCAACTGGTTGTACCCGTGACATTTGTAAAAAAGCAGACACAAGCAATCGAACAGTTTCCATCAGAGCTTAGTCTTGAGTATTTTTCTACGATGAACCTAGAAGGAACAGATTTCACACTTGGTGATGTTCTCTCTTCAAATGCAGACTACACTCGATACACGGTAACGTACCGCAGTAATGGGCTTCTTATTAGCGGTATTTTAAATATTCCAAAAGGAGATGGTCCATTTCCACTTATCGTGATGAATCATGGATACATCGATAGAGCTGTCTATACTAATGGTCGTGGGCTTAAGCGAGAACAGGATTTCTTTGCACGTAACGGATACGTAGTGCTGCATTCTGATTATCGAGGTCATGCATTGTCAGACCCATCCCCTCTTCCAGATGATACAGCCATCTACGACGCAGGTATCGAGTACAGTATGGATGTTGTGAATGGGATTTCAGCACTTCGCAGCGCAGCTCTTCCACAGGTAGATGCATCAAAGGTCTTTATGCTAGGCCATAGTCTTGGTGGTGGTGTGTCTATGAATATTGCTGTTGCGTACCCAGACCTCATTGATGGGCTGATTCTCTATGCGCCAGTTCACATTGATGCGTATGAGAATTTTTATCGTTGGCGCGATATGCGGCTCGAAGTACATAACACTGAGAAGGTAATTGGCAGTCGCGATAGCGATAAACAGTTCTGGGACGATATCTCTTCCTTATCGATGATCTCTCGCCTCAAAGCACCAGTTCTTCTTTTCCAAGGCACGGAGGATACCGACGTCCCTCCAGCCTGGGCAGAGTTCCTTGCAGAAGAGCTTCGTGAGAACGATAAGGAAATGGAATATATTCTCTATGATGGTGAGAAACACGAGTTTATTGCAAAATTTCCAGATTTTATGAAGAAGTCGTTAGATTTTACGCAAAAGATTGCACAGTCATCATCCACTATTTCGATTTACGATAAGCAGCGAATTTCTAAAAAGCCGTTTGGGCTATATGTTTCCCCTAAAAGTTCTCCTGTATCTCCAGAGAAATTTACGGGGTATCACGCTGGTGTAGATTTTGAAATTCTTCCTTTAGAAAAGCCTCATAATGTGTCGGTCACTGCTTTATGTAGTGGAGATGTTCATTATACAAACTGGGTAAAGGGATACGGAGGTGTTCTTGTGCAGTCGTGTGTCCTTGATGGCGAAGATATTACAGTGCTGTATGGTCATTTAGCGGAGGACTCTATCCCCTATGTTCGAGGAAACGATATAGAGAAAGGAGAATTTGTTGGGACGCTCGGTATTGCGTACTCGACAGAAACTGATAATGAAAGAGCTCACCTCCATCTTTCTGTTCATAAAGGGACAGACGTTGAACTCCGTGGATATACAGAAAATCAGCAGGATCTTGATAATTGGCTAGATCCTTCAGAATTGACTGCTAGGCTATAAATTAAGTCTTGAGCACAAAAGGCACTTGTAAAAAATGCTAAATTATGCTATTATTTATCTCGTCGGTTGATAAGAACTTCGGTTCAAACCCTTCCGTCCAAAAACAAACATCGTCCTGGTTTTAACTCCAAGGCGATTTTGTTATATTGAGTAAAGTAAACTTATCTAGAATGATATACTAAGCCCCAATAAATCCGACAGTTTAGGACTTCATTTCCTACACTGTTCCTATGACAT
>PFDQ01000006.1:14839-15531 GCA_002772815.1 Candidatus Peregrinibacteria bacterium CG10_big_fil_rev_8_21_14_0_10_42_8 | reverse complement strand
GGATACGCTTTTAGTAAAAAACATTTTTGGACAGAGTAATAGTAAGGCGCATGATTCTACGTAGCTTGCGGAGTAGAACCGCGCCTGCCATCTACACACACAATGCTCGTACTACCTGTTTAGATTTCTTCTGCTGACATGCATTCATCCATTCTCTTTGTACTGCCTTTGTACGACCAAATTGAGGATCAACAATATCTCCATCATGCAGTGCAGTATCCATCGGTCTACTGCGACCATTGATCATAATGTCTTTTAGAACCGACACCCGCTGAGGCCATGCATGACAAATAAAATCGAGTGCTGAAACTGGTTTTTTCATGTGATACAAATTATTTTTTGCATCGAATATCGCAAGATGATCCTCACGAAAATACTGGCGCAAGGCATCTGAAAACTGATCTGCAGTTCGTGATTCCTCGCGTAAAATTTGAAAATTTCGAAAGAGATTTACTCGTGCAGGACGACTATGAAGACTGTACATATACCCTTTATATTTATCATGTGCGATAGAACCAAACTCACACTCTTCGTGCATTTGTGTGGTACGAATTTGAATTTCTATTGGTTGCTCTGTCACACCTGGAAGAGGATAAACCACTGTATGAATGGACTGATATCCATTCTCTTTTGGAGAACCAATATAATCTTTTAACTTACCTGGAATTGGGTGCATATGCGCATGAACCACA
>PFDQ01000006.1:0-14769 GCA_002772815.1 Candidatus Peregrinibacteria bacterium CG10_big_fil_rev_8_21_14_0_10_42_8 | reverse complement strand
AATACGTTGTCCCATTGAAAAGCTTATCTGTGCATTGCTCAGTTTTTCCTCTAAAAACGACCGCGTCTGCGTCAATGACGCATTGTCCATTTCTGCATACTGCAAAAAATATATTTGAAGCTTTTTTGCTGCTTGAGGATTTAGATGTGTAAAACAAATATCTTCCATTTCATGACGCCATGCATTCATTCCAAGACGCCCAGCAATTGCTGTGTACATATGAAGTGTCTCGTGTGCAATATTTCGTTGAAGTGTTGAAGAGAAACGCTCCAAATGGCGAACATCATTCAATCGATGTGCCATTCGAAGGGGGAGCAATAACTCATCTTCCAAAAAGGCATCTATCACAGTGTCTAGATCCTTTGTATTACTATCAATATGTAATCGTCGAAGCATGTGTGCCTTCTCTACTAAAGCGCATTCTGCAGGTGATAGTGGTGACTCCTGTAATAGTTCTTTACCATCAGGATGAACCAAAACATCATGCAGCATCGCAACTGACAGGAGCGATTCATCTTGTGTGGCTTCTGATAACACCGTTGCAACTTCAGCACTATGCTCTGCATATGTCTCTCCACTGCGCCGTGTCATACCGTCTAAATACACATTGGCAAAGTCCCGCACCTCCTCGAGCTTGCGAGTCGTGCAGTGTATCTTGCTTGAATTATTAATTGTCACGTATTCAGTATAGTACACACTTCTTTTTCTGCTAGTATTTTTCCACTACTTTCCCCTTACATTTATGACTCACTATATCTGCACTGGAGAATGCAAAGGTGAAACAGATGATGAAACTGTTGGCACATGCCAAGCAGAAAGCTGTAATAAGTTTGGCGAGCCACTAAAGCCATGTAACTGTGAAAATGGACGTCACAATGCTCATTAATTTACGATGAATGATCATGGCTTTTCTCCCACAGAGTAAAGCCATTTTTTCCTATTTTCCATCGTCCTCGTTCACGGAATGCAGAGAGTGATTGTTTCTTTGCAGCATTTGAGATCGACTGTGGTGAGTGTACGGAGTGGTCTTTTGCGAGATCGCTAAGCAGTACTATGTCGTCTCCTTCCATATAAGTGATACGCTTGTGGAAACTTTCCTTAAGGAGCAGAGCAAAGATAAGCTCGAATGGCTTTGTGTTGCCCTTTGCATCATACGCTTGTAATGCTTCGTAGTAGTCCTTCTTCTCTTTGTTTCGGATAATAATTGGCGGATACCCTGCACTCTTTAATTGAAAGTTTATGAGGGCACGACCAACACGACCATTACCATCGAGGAATGGATGAATGTGCTCGAATGCTAAATGAAAGAGCATGATTCTATCAAGAATATGCTCAGATTCATCCATAAAATCTGACAGAAGATTATCAATAAGACTTGGCAGTTTTTCTGGTGCTGGTGCAATGTGCTTTCCAACCTTCACGTACTCTGATGTCTTTCTAAAATTCCCTGCAAACTCATCATTGATATGACTGAGTAGTGTTCCATGCACAAGAAGTATCATGTCTTTTGAAAGCACTTCTTTCTTCTGAAGTTTTACATCGAGGTACGCAGTGACCTTTCCAAGGTTTATCGCCTCGAAGACTTCCCTCTGACTACTATTTGGTGGCAAGAGTTGGTGCTCTAGGATCTGTTCTGTCTCGTCGAGAGTAAGGGTGGAATTTTCAATTGCATTACTGTTAAACACAAGCTCTGGCATTTCTGCTTCTTCAAGTAGGGTAAGCAACGACTCTTTTCCTTGTTTTAGGCATTCAAAGCGTTTTTGGAGCTCCTCGATGTTGTTTAGTGTTGTTCCGTGCATTTTATAGGTGAAAATATGTTAATAGTGTATATTATTCATCTATAAAAGTCAACTATTACTTTCAACGTACTGTACTGGCTACTTTGAGGTAAAACAAGTTTCGCTTCTCTTGTCTTTTTTTTGATCAATCTCTTTGTAACTTTTGAAAGATCAAAAGTAACCAAAAATCTTCGCCACTGATATGAACGAAGAAATAATGAGAGAACAGAGATGTGCGCTCCTGGGTAAACCTGCGTCACTAAACACAAGTGAGGCGGTGTGATCTTCGTCCATACTACAGTGGCTAGACGAGCGTCTGTCAGTTGCGTTTGTTTGAACGAAAAGAATAACCATGTGTACTCTTTTATAGTGCCCGAATGCCCCCGGCGCGCCGGGGAGTGAGTTAGCAACTGACTTGATTTTTCGTGCCTTTTTATCAAGCTACTACTTCTTTGCCTTCGGCTTCGGCTTCGGCTTCGCTTTCGCCTTAGCACCCCATGCACCTCCTTTCCTCGGAGGAGCTGTACGCTTCTTTTCAAGTAATTCACAGGCAGTAACGAGGTCTATATCTGCAATTTCAAACCTCTTTGGTACAGATACATTTGTAATACCGTCAGTAATGTATGGCCCGTAGCGACCAGCCTTAATCAGTACTTCACCCTTCGTGTTTGGGTCTTTTCCAAGTTCTTTGAGTGGCTCTGCTTCTTTCTTCTTTCTGTCTTTTGCTGTTGCGATCAACTCTTCTGCTTGTGCCATATCCACAGTAATAGGGTCTATGTCTTCTGGAATAGTCGCAGTAATCTTTCCCCACTTTATGTACGGACCATACCGCCCACGATTTACCGTGATATCGTCATCACCCTTCTTCCCAAGATTTCGTGGAAAACTAAGAAGTGCAAGAGCATCTTCCAGTGTCACTGTCTCTTTTGTCATTCCTGTTCCAAGAGATGCACTTTGTGGCTTGCCCTCTATCCTACCCTCTTTCACATCTGCAGGTGTTCCCACTTGTATGTATGGGCCAAATCGGCCAGTAAGAACCACAATACTGAGCCCTGTTTTTTCATCTGTTCCAAGAACTTTTTCCTTCAGAACATCTTCTTTCTTTACTTCTTTTCCTTTGGCATCAATGAGCGCCTTGAATGGTCCGTAAAATCCTTTCAAAAAAGAAACACGCTCTTCTTTTCCCTCGGCGATATCATCAAGCTTGTCTTCCATTGTTGCGGTGAACTTGAGGTCTACGATATCGGTGAAGTGTTCGACTAACAGATCTGTCACGGTGAAGGCGACATCCTCTGGTGCCAACTGTTTTCCTTCTTTACGGATGTATCCACGCTGCTGAACAGTAGAGATAGTTGGGGCGTACGTACTCGGACGGCCAATACCTTCATCTTCCAATTTCTTCACGAGACTGGCTTCTGTGTATCGTGGCGGTGGCTTTGTGAAGTGCTGTTCTGGGAGTATCTCTTCTTGTTTTAGCTTCTCTCCTACAGATAGCTGTGGGAGGAACTTGTCACCACTTTGTTCACTTCCTTCTTCGTCATCTTTACGATGGGAATCCTGCGATGCATCTGTACTTTCGGTGTATGCACGGTAGTAACCATCAAACACGACAGTCTGTCCTGTAGCCCTGAATGTGTACTGTGCAATAGTGATATCTGCCCCTACACGCTTGAGCTCTGCTGCTGCCATCTGTGTTGCCATCGTTCTGTTCCAAATAAGTGTGTAGAGCTTTAGCTGCTGATGGTCGAGTACTGTCTGTAGTGATGCAGGTGTGCGGCTCATCTCTGTTGGACGAATAGCTTCATGTGCTTCTTGTGCTCCTTTACTCTTTGTCTTGTAGACACGTGGTGACGACAATACATACTCTCTTCCAAAGAGTTGCTCAATAGTCATCTTAGCATCTGCTAGTGCCTTTTCACTAAGATTGACGCTATCTGTACGCATGTACGTAATGAGTCCTGTTGTTTCTTCTCCTTTCCCAAGGCTCATACCTTCGTAGAGCTGCTGCGCAACAACCATTGTCTGCTTCACAGAGAAGCCAAGCTTACGACCTGCTTCTTGCTGGAGTGTTGACGTTGTAAATGGTGCAGGTGGATTTTTCTTCAATTCCTTTTCTTCAATGTCTGAAACCGACCACTCTTTGCCCTCGATATCTTTTAAGACTTGGTCAGACTCTTCTTGTGACACAGGCACAAATTTCTTTCCGTCCTTCTGACGGAGTCCTGCAGTGAACATTTCTTCTGTATCTTTGCTGAGCTCTGCATCGATCGTCCAGTACTCTACGGCATCGAACGCTTGGATTTCTCGTTCTCTATCAACAATAATGCGAACAACAACAGACTGCACACGTCCTGCAGAAAGGCCTCTGTAGACTGTCTTCCATAAGAAAGGAGAGAGTGTATACCCTACAAGACGATCCAAAATTCGTCGTGCTTGCTGCGCTTCGACAAGCTTCATGTCGAGATCTCGTGGTGATGCAACTGCAGCATCTATCGCTGTTTTTGTAATTTCATGGAAGACAATGCGGTGCACTTTTTGATCTTTTTTTATCTTCAATGCCTCTAAAAGGTGCCAACCTATAGCTTCCCCTTCGCGATCTTCATCAGTTGCGATCCAGATTGCTTCTGCATTTTTTAACTCTTTTTGAAGACTACTAATGACAGATTTTTTCTCTTCTTGTACTTCGTACACAGGATCGAAGTTACCATCGACATCAACACTCAGTCCTGAACTTGGAAGATCACGAACGTGTCCCATGCTCGCCTGCACGACGTAATCTTTTCCTAAAAACTTCTTAATTGTTTTCGCCTTTGTAGGGGACTCGACAATAACGAGGTGTGACATGATGTGGAGCGTAGTGATGATTGTAGGGAGTTGTCAAAGGAGAACTATGAAAAGATACAAAAGATTCACAGGATTCAAAGGAGAAAATCTGCATCGCATTTCTTGGTGATTCTTTTAAATCTTGTGATTCCTACTGTTGGCCTAAAAACCGCTTCCACACTTGCTTTCGAAGCAAAAACATTGCAAAAGAGTAAAGTCTACTTTCCATGTTGATCATCTTTCGTACTCAGCTGATTTTGGCTTTCTTATGCCATTTATTTGCTATTTTACTCAGAAGATTTATGATGACAACATATTTTTGGCTTGCACAAGGGCAATGCCTCCGTAGACTGAACTTAAAAGTTACTTCTTTACCCCTTTATCCTATGTCTAAGCAGGATATCATCAACACCATCGCAGACGCTGCTGGTATTACCAAGCGTTCTGCAGCTGCCTCTCTTGATGCACTTTGTACTCTTGTTACAAAGGAGCTTAAGAAAGGAAACTCTGTAACCATCACTGGTTTCGGAACATTCAAAGTCAGCAACCGTGCTGCGCGTACTGGTGTAAACCCACGCAATCCTAGCCAGCGCATTTCTATCCCTGCGATGAAAGTTCCATCTTTCAAAGCTGGTAAGACTCTTAAGGACGCTGTTCGTTAGTCGGACTGTTCAATGAGCTGTAAAAGCCTTCGCGAAAGCGGGGGCTTTTTTGATTTTCTTCCTTCCGCGGCTGCGCTATTCTTTGAATAACATGAATGATGCTCTGATAAAAGAAACCGTTGGCGGCCTCCTCACAACGCTCGAACTTGATTTCGATGATGTTATCGTCACAAAAGAAGAAGATATGATGCGTGCAGAGATTGTAAGCAAGACTGCAAGTCGCATTATTGGTTGGCACGGAGAGACGCTTAATAGTATTCAGCATCTTGCAAAATCTATTATTCGTCAGCAGGAGAAGCTTGCTCGGAGCCCATTTCTTGTTGTTGATATTGATGGATACAGAAAATCCCAAGAAGATAAAGTACGAACGATAGCAGAGCAAAAAGCAGACTTCGTCCGAAAGACTGGCCACCGTGTTGCACTTGCACCAATGAGTCCATACTTCCGCCGTATTGTGCATTTACATATTGCCAATACACCAGAGCTCAGTGACCTTACAACAGAGAGTGCAGGAGAAGGAGACTACCGTCAGGTAATCCTTAGGCAAAAACCAGGCCAGACAGCAACGGATGACCAAGAATTATCACCTGTTATTGAAAGTTCATCTGATGATGGCCTTGATAATTTGGATATATAAGAGAGGATGCAGAAGTGATGAGGGTGCAGAAGATGCAGAGATTTTTGGATATTTAAAAACACCAGGATAACGTACGAATACGTTACCCCGGCAATGGTTAGGTCAGACCCCGGAGGGTCGACGTGGAGGTTTTAGGAGCTTAAAATGTCGGACGGACGTGCCCTAGACAATGCATGTCGCAATAGCTGGGCCCTCACTTTCATTTTCTTCAGCATTTCGTGATTTCTGATTGAACAATAATGCAACATTTCGACGCTCCTCTTGAGAGAGTGTATGGCCGGAATTGGCCGTCGCATTGGGTCTGACAAAGACCCAAAGAACTTTGGCCTTGACTGGGCTTCGAAGATGGGTAGTCATCCGCAGTGAAGTGGGACCGGCTACTGTCGCATCTGCAACTCTCAAAACCTGTACCTCTGAAATAGCATTTTGCAAGTGTTCACATTCAAAATTGTCGAGTCTTTTCCCCATGACTATTGTTCTCCTTTTAGCTCTTCGTAGAGCTTCTTTTCTGCCTTTGAAAGTTTACGCGGTATCTCTATTTTGACGGTAACATAGTGGTCTCCTGTACGTGACGAACTGAGTACTGGCAGACCCTTTCCTTTGAGCCTGAGTATTTGGTTCGGTTGTGTTCCTGCAGGGATTTTGAGTGTCACATCACCATGTACTGTTTGTACTTTGGTATCTGTACCAAGAATTGCATCGAGAACAGACACTTCAATTGTTGTACGAATATCATCGTTGTCACGAACAAACTTTGAGTCCTTCTTCACCTGAATTTGTACGTAAAGTTCTCCTGATTCATCACCGTGCGACCCTGCATCACCTTGTCCTTGCAAGCGTAATGTTTGACCGTCGTGAATACCAGCTGGTACGTCTATGGTGATTTCTACCTTCTCCCTTTTTCTTCCTTCCCCCTTACAGTCGGAACATGGTTTTTCTGGCACTTGCCCAGAGCCTTGGCAATTGTTGCACATTACTGCCTGTTGAATGGTCCCAAAGAATGACTGTGCAGTATGTGTTACTTGACCTGTCCCCTGACAGTTTTTACAGGTTACCAGCTTACCATTATCTTCTGCTCCAGAGCCTGCGCATCCTTTGCACATAACATATTTCTCTATCGCAATAACTTTCTTTGCACCTTTAACGACATCGATAAAATCGATCGTGATACGTACCTGAATATCCCTTCCCCGGTTACTTCGCCTTTGCCGACCGCCTCCACCTTGTCCTCCAAAGAAACTACTAAACATATCACCGAGATCTCCCATATCACCTTGTTGAAAACCTGAGAAATCAAAACCGCCAGTATTACCTCCACCAAAACCACCTCCTGCTGTATTTCCTGTTGAACCAAACTGATCGTACTGCTGCTTTCTCTTTGCATTGCCAAGAACTTCGTATGCTTCATTAATTTCCTTAAATTTGTCTTCGGCCTGCTTTTCCCCTTTGTGCTTATCTGGGTGCCACTTTTTGCTCATATCACGATATGCCTTCTTAATGTCACTTTCAGAGGCATTTTTCGATATCCCGAGGGTTGCATAATAGTCTTTTGACATGTGAGAGACAGGATACCGTTAAAAACACGATTAGGGCTAGGGATTGAGGCTAGAATATAGTATTTTTATCAATTTTCTGCTATAATAATTCGATGATTCAATTTACAACGCACACTGCGCGAAAAGCATTACAGCATGCAACAGTTACCCTTGGCGTGTTGTCACTCATGCTTGTTGTCTATGGTTTTTCCCATCACAATGGGACTGCACTTGAAGGGCGACTTATTCCAGCACAAATACAAAAACAAATTAAATGGGTGACAATTAATGCAGACCAGATTATGTCTGGTACTACAATCCCTCAAGATACGAATATTATTATCCATATTCCTGAAGAGATAACACGCATTACACGTCGTGTACTCTTTGGGCGATCAGGAGATACTGTGAGGTACTGGGGATACTGCTTTCCACATGAGAACGAAGACACAACGGTGCAAAATCGTAATGGATTTCCAGGAGACCTCTTCCTCTCTGAAGCAGAACGAGAAGCACGAAGACAAATTCTTGTACAGCAACGTCAGCGCACGTTTTCTGTCTTTAAAAACCTTACTGCTGAGGATTTAAACGAATCTCAACCTGATGTAAAATCTCGTGTTCGACATCAAAAAGAGGTATTTGAAGGTGGAATAACATGTTACGTTATGACGGAAAAATCATTACCTATTGGATCAGACACTGATGGAGACTCACTAAATTCTGCACTTGAACGTGCGTATGGATCCGATCCAAATAATCCAGATAGCGATGCAGATGGTGTCATAGATGGACTAGAAGTGTTGCGCGCAAATACACTCCCTACAAAACGGGATAGTGATGGTGACGGTATTATTGATGGTATTGAGGATGCAAACCGCAACGGACGATTTGAGCCAGGTGAAACAAACCCTCGTGAATGGGATACAGACCGTGATGGACTCTGCGATGGGCTCTGTAAAGTGAATAAAGGACAAGACCTTCGTGGAGAAGATAAAAACCTTAATGGAATCTATGAACCTGACCTTGATGAATACGATCCACGTTCTGTCGATAGCGACGGCGATGGTATTCTAGACGAGCATGAAGTATACCTTTGTGTGATTAATGGAGGAGATGACTGTTGATAAAAAATATACATTCCTGTATAATACTATGATGATTCGGAAAACTACATTCCTAACGGCACTGATGATTATTGCTCTCCCACAGAGTGCAATGGCATACTTAAGCCCTGAAGATGTACTGCTTAACCGTGAACTCTTCATGCCACCAAGTGCACGAGAAGCACAAGGTCGCAACGCACTTCAGGCAGAAGAGGCAAGTGCAAGACGTGAACGCGAACAACAACGTTCATTTGAACTACAACATCCAGTTGTCGAAGAAGAATACAGTGAACCACTACAAGCTGCTGCACCTGAAGTGCCAGCAGTGCCAGCAGGTTATATGGCAGTTCCAATCAACGGTGCATATTATGGTCAGCCACTATTCGGTGCTGCACCAGCACAAAGCCAAACACTTGACGCAGCAAACCTTGAACTACAACGAACAATGCGCCTTCTTGGCCGTGTGAATCAGAATCAAGTAGTAAGCCAACTCCAGGGACAGATGCTTCATTCATCTGCAAATGACCTTGCACCATCAGGTGCTGGCACAGTGCTCTCTCTTATGGCTCTTATGGGAACCGCTGTCTACATTATTCGTAGGTCACGTCATATCACAGCTGTTGTAGAAGCGAAAAAGTATTAAGGGATAAATATTACGTATTAAGGGAATTCCCTTATACTTACTTCATGTTATCTCTGACACAAAAACGTTGGATAGTACCTGAAACAAAAGTACCGATTCATTCTTCACATATACTTGCTCGATTACTTGCGGAACGAGGAATTAACCCCAATGAACATCCAGAAATTATTTCTCCCTCTGTTTTTGATGATATAGAGAAAGCAACAACCCGCATTCAAAAAGCTATAGAGCAACACGAAAAGATTGGTATTTTTGGTGATTATGATTGTGATGGCGTCACCGCTGTTGCTCAGCTCGTCCGTTACTTCCGTCGTAAAGGCGTTACACCATTTGTACGCCTTCCCCATAGGGTGAAGGATGGCTACGGGCTCCACAGCGGCATTGTACAAGAATACATTAAGAAGAACATTTCTCTTCTGATAACGGCAGATACAGGTGTGACATCTGTAAAAGAGATAGATGTACTGTCTGCACATGGTATCGATGTCATTGTGACAGACCATCACAATGTACTTGATGGTTTTCCACATGCATATGCAATTATCCATCCTGCGCGAAGCAACCACCCTCTTCCTCATCCATCAGGGAGTGGTGTTGCATTCTCTTTGGTATACGCATTAGAAGACGGCGAATGGGATGATATGTATAGCGATCTTGCACTTGCAATGATGGGAACAGTAGCAGACCTTGTCGAACTCAAAGGTGCCAATAGAGCGCTTACTGAACTTGGCCTTGTAGCTCTTGAACGTATTTCCAGTGGTCCACTTGCAACACTTCGCGACCGTTGTCGTCAAAAAGATTTACCTTTCCATAGCCAAGATATTGCATTCCGCATTGCCCCACGCATTAATGCCGCAGGACGAATGGGAGCTGCAGACATAGCCCTCCGTGCCGTTCTTGATGGAGGAGATGACCTCGATACCATCAATACACTCAATGAAGAACGCAAAGTCATTACAAAAGATTTACTGGACTCGGTTGTCGATACTTTTACTGATACAGAAACACCTGCAATGCTCATGAGTATTAGTGAAGAATATCCACATGGAATTGTCGGACTTATTGCGGGAAGGCTAACCGAACACTTTGGAAGGCCAAGTCTTGTGGCTCACTCCGATGGAGAGACATGTGTAGCCTCACTACGGAGTCCTCCATGTTACAACATTGCTGAAGGACTCAGTCGTTGCAGTGAACACCTGCTCCGTTTTGGTGGACATGCTCAAGCTGCAGGTTGCACTTTTTTATTCAGTAATGCAGATGCATTATCGCAAGCGCTACTCCAAGATGTTTTAACACATACATCACCAGAACTTCTTCATCCAACACTTACTGCTGATGCAGAAATTTCTGCATGTGACATCACTGTTGAATTTTGTGAAAAACTAACAATGCTCGAACCATACGGACAAGGAAACACCGAACCTTCGTTCCTAATACGAGACATTAGACTGCAAAATCTTCGTGCATGCGGAAAGGAAAATACTCACCTCCAATGCCGCATTAGTGGTATTCAAGCTATTGGTTTTAATATGGCTGAATTGGCCTCAGAAATCGAAAAATATGACATTTTAGCGAAAGTAAATATCAATGAATGGAATGGGAACAAGACCGCGCAATTGAAAATTGTGGATATGCGGTTAACAGTTAATAGTGAATAGTTAATAACGCTCGTGACTGGGAAACTTTATTAATAATCGTCTCACTATTTTACGTAATGATTTTGCAGTGTTATATACGGTAAATTCTCGAAATCTAAATGCTTGCATATTCTTATCTACACCGGTACCAAGCTCCCTTCCATTTGAAAGACATCAACGATTGGCATTTCCAATGCTGCAGAAATTTTAAACGCAAGTAGCACAGATGGGTTCGTATCTCCGCGTTCAATACTCATGATAGTCTGACGACTTACACCTGTTCTTAAAGCTAGCTCTTCTTGTGTCATAGATTTTTCGAATCGAAGACGGCGAATGCTATTTTTCAGAACGGCTGTTGACATGAGTGTGAGTGGTAAAATTAAAGTAAAAAATTGTTTGCTCTTCGGTTCACGCATTTTACTGACTCTCTCATGTTGTGCAAGGAAAAAGACGCAACACTTATTGTGTTGCTGACAGAAAAATTGTGAGCACTGACAGTGCTATAAGATACGGTGCAAATACAGCAAGTCCACGATGAACTATGTAACGTCGTAAGAACAAAATAGAGAGCACACTCGATGCAAATGATGCACTCACTGCAGCACTTGTAATCTGCAATGATGGTAGTGTGATTGCCCCGTGCAAAACATCAATAAGTGTTAACACTGTTGCCCCTCCAATAACTGGAACAACCATCAAAAAAGAAAAATCGAGTGCCTGTTTTCTATCGAGCCCTATCATACGACCAGTGCTAATAGTTAAACCGCTACGAGAAAGCCCTGGTACTAATGCTAACGCTTGTGCACACCCAATTGTTATTGTGCTTCGTACCGTGAGATGCTTTGCTGCTGGTGTTCGTGGATGCAATATTTTCTGTAATATCGTTTTATTCTTCTCTGTACAACACTCACCAAGAAGAAGTACGAGTCCTGTCATAAGGAACGCGAGTCCAATACTTAAAAGGGATTGAAAGTACACTGCAACGGCGTCCTCAAAAAGTACCCCTGCAACACCTGCTGGTATTGTTGCAAGAATAAGAAGCAGGAGCATGTTCTTATTTGGTTTATCTTTTGTAAATGGAGATAGAAGGAGCCTTGTCCATGTCTGAAAATAGATAATGACAAGTGCAAGCAATGTTCCTGCATGCAGCATAATATTAAGTCCCTGCATATTCTGTGGATCGATATGTATACCAAGTAACTGCTCTGCAAGTACTAAATGTCCAGAACTTGAAATAGGGAGAAATTCTGTAAGCCCCTGAAGGATGCCGAGGGTAAACGCGTGAAGAAGTGTCATTACAATAGTATTAGGGGATACGTATTACGTATTAAGGGTAAAATGCATGCTACATTTACGTTTTCCTTCTTGTTGCGATTAGCTCTATCACTACTACGAGTATACAACCAACAAACATCAATCCTATCAGCTCCCACGTAGTGCTATCGAGTGATGGAATGACATTCATATCCTCTACTTTCCATGGCCAGATTTTCCTAAGACTTCCAATCATAAGCCCCGTGAGGAAAGCCACTGTTCTATCGTGATACTTTGCAAATAACCAACCGAGTATTTGTGAAAATAGAATAAGTCCTACAACAGCACCGATACCAATATATGCGATACTTATAATATCTCTGTTATTGACAGCAGAAAGAATAAACTCATACTTTCCGAGGATAACCAAAAGGAAAGCACCAGAGATTCCTGGAAGGATCATCGCGCAGATTGCAATTGCACCACAGAGTACAAGGAACCACGGTTCGTTTGGCGTGGACACTGGTACAAGTCCGACGATGGCATACGCAACAGCACTACCAAGAAGAAGCATTACTCCATTTGTAAGTGTCCACGACTGCACTCTTTTTGCAACAAGGAATAGCGATGCGGTTACAAGTCCAAAGAAGAATGACCACACTCTTTGTGGTGATGTCTCAAGTGCATGTTCGAGTGGTGCAGCCAGTATTGCTGCGGCCATGAGTATTCCTCCACCAACGGAAAAGAGGAAGTCCCATCGCGGCAGACGCGCAGCAGCGATTATGTTTCCTGTTCGTAATTCATGCCACATTTCTTTTTGTCCAAATAGACGAATTGCATCAATGAGCTCTTCGTATATTCCAAGAATAAACGCCATTGTTCCACCAGAGACACCTGGCACGATATCGGCTGCACCCATACAAAAACCCCTGAGTACTAAGCCAATTGTGCGACGTGTTTTTTGTATCATCAGAGCCATAGTAGGGAAAGAACTGCAAGGGCTGCAAGGGTTACGAGGATATTTACCTCATGGCTTAGCTTCTATGTAATCTTTGCAGTCATCGTAGTCCTCCGTCAACATACTCTGTTTGCACAAATGTACATTTCATCTGTAACATTGCACGAAATGACACCTTCACCTTTTCATGGGATCTTTAGTAACTTCGGAAGCGACGCTTCTGCACCTGCTGCGACCCCGTTGCATATTGCACAAGAAGAAGAGGTATCGTTACCAGTGAGCCATGCTGGAAGCAGTCAACCAGGGCAAATCGCTGTGGATATATATGAGCTTGAAAACTACTACATTATCCGTGCGCCTATTGCAGGAGTAAAACTTAGCGATATTGATATCGAAGTAGATGACAAGGTAATCACTATCTCTGGTACACGAAACCCGAGTGATGAAATTGTTAGTGACCAGTACTACCTACAGGAATGTTTTTGGGGAGAGTTTGAACGTGCTATTACGCTCCCGATTTCCATTGATCCTAAAAAAGTAAAAGCAACGTTCAGTAAAGACTCCATCTTAAAAGTTCTTATTCCAAAAGAGGAGAAGGTGAAAATCGTGAGGATTTCTGAGGGGTAATTATTTCTTCTTCTTTGCTGGTGTTTTCCTTGCAACCTTTTTTGCTTTGTTTGCTGTTGGTTTCTTTGTCGCTTTCTTCACTACAGCAACAGTCTTTTTCTTTGATGTAGTTTTTAATTTTGACTTCACCTCTTTTGGAATCATCTGCAAGCTTTCGAGTACATCTTCTCCACCCATGAGTCTCCAGTCTACTTCTTTCAAAAGTGCGTTAAACTCTTTCAACGTTTTTTCCACTGCCTTTGCATCGTCTGCTTTGTTATCCAAAAAATTCCATAGTTCTACCTGCATAAGGTAGAGGTTTTGTACTTTTGATAGTGGTGACTGTTTCTTGGTAGACATAATATGTGAAGTGGAAAAATCAGATCATTGTAGTCAATATTGGAATCCTTGTCAATTTCGTGATGTAAACTAAAATTGTAAAGGTGGCAAACCTTACACCAGAATTGGCAAATGCAAAGAAAATACATATTTTTTTCTTTTAACTCTCTGCAGGGGCTCTTCTATGAATTCCTACATATTTTGTGCAGGATTATGCAAAAACCCTGCTACTATCGCGTCAATGGCGATTACACAAGCAATATTACCGGTAGCAGGACTCGGGACACGGTTTCTTCCATGGACAAAAAGTGTCGCAAAAGAGATGCTTCCTATTGGGAATCAGCCAATCATTGCAAAAATCGTAGATGAATGCATGAATGCGGGCATAAAAGACATATGCTTCGTTATAAGCCACGGTAAGGAGATGATCCCAGCATACTTCTATGAAAGCCCTGAACTCGAAGCAGAACTCGAAAAAAGGGGTAAATTGGAGCAATTAGAACACCTGAAGAAGTACAACGAAGCTGATTTCCATGTTGTGTACCAACATGAGCAACTTGGAGATGGTCATGCCATCCTGCAGGCTGCTGACTGGGTACAGAGTGATCACGTTGCCATTCTCTTTGGTGATGATATTTTTGCAGGTGAGCACTCTGGTATTGCACAACTGATTGACGCGCATGAATCACTCTCGTCAGATGAACAAGGGGCGATACTTGCACTTGAAAATATCGATCGATCACAAACAGAGAAGTACGGTATCGCAAAAACTAATGGCATCCATACTCACAAAA
>PFDQ01000025.1 GCA_002772815.1 Candidatus Peregrinibacteria bacterium CG10_big_fil_rev_8_21_14_0_10_42_8 | reverse complement strand
GATGCAGTGCTCAAAGATGATCCAAATGGTGCATGTTGCTGTGAGTGTTTTACAACAACAGGACTCGTTGTCGTTGGAGGAGAAATCACGACATCAGCAGATATTGATTTAGAAAAAATTGCACGGTCTGTGTTAAAAGATATTGGATACACAGATGCAGCATACGGCATCGATGCTGAGAAATGTAAGGTACTCAATGTTGCACACGAGCAGAGTGCAGAGATTGCACAGGGGGAAAATACAGAACATGGAACACATAAGGCACAAGGTGCAGGAGACCAAGGGATTATGTTTGGGTACGCATGTAACGAGACAGATGAACTCATGCCGCTCCCAATTACATTGGCACATGCCCTTGCAAAAGGGCTAACGGACGCACGAAAAAACGGAACTCTGTCATACCTTCGTCCAGATGGAAAAAGTCAGGTGACAGTAGAATATGATGATAGTAACAAGCCTCTGCGCATTGATACTGTTGTGCTTGCTGCTCAGCATAATGAAGGTGTATCGCAAGAGCAGATCAAAAAAGATCTTCTCGAACATGTCATAAATCCTGTATGTAAAGAGTATATTGATGACAAAACAAAAGTCCTCGTAAACGAAACAGGCGCCTTTATTATTGGCGGACCTCATGGGGATACTGGTCTCACTGGCCGAAAGATTATCGTTGATACTTACGGAGGAATGGGGCGACACGGTGGTGGTGCTTTTTCTGGAAAGGTTCCAAACAAACAAGATAGAAGCGGTGCATACATGGCGAGGTATATCGCAAAAAATGTTGTTGCAGCAGGGCTAGCTGACATTTGCGAAGTACAGCTCTCCTACGCTATTGGATACCCAGAGCCAGTCTCTGTACACGTTACAACGTTTGGCACAGGTACAGAGAAAGACAGGGCAATAGAAGTAGCAATACAGTCGGTTTTTGATATGACGCCAGCAGGTATTATCACCGAGCTCAATTTACGTCAGCCTATATATAGAGCCACAGCTGCTTACGGACATTTCGGTCGAAACGAATTCCCATGGGAACAGACGAATAGAAAAGAAGAGCTTATCGCTGCAGTGCAGAAAGAGAAGCTCGTCGCTATCGAAGATTACAAATCTCGTACGCTATAAAGTACTGTCCCTGGATAATAATATCGCAGGATTTGTTCTGCTGTTTTTCCTTCTGCAGCTTGAGCCTTTGCACCGCATCCACTCATTCCCACTCCATGTCCATGAAGACGCATGCCTTTACACCATGGGTCTGGCTTACTTGAAAATACCTCTGAAAATGGGAAGTTATTCCATCCATTTTCTGCAGGCGTACGGGTACGCCCGTCATCCGAAGAGAAGTATGCAGCCTTCACTATCTGGTTATCTTTTGTGAGTGCGAGGTCGGCAGTGTCTATTACCGCACGAATCCAGTTTGGGTTCCGCTGCTCTGATGTCACTCCACTATAGCTTTGAAAGCTCACACCAGTATCGCTGCCGTGATACGGCATTCCAGCGAATTTCGTGTGACCATCTTGCATGTAATATGCTGCATAGCTACGAGCTGCAACGGCAAATGCACGCTGCTTCTCGAAGTGCTCAGTATCGGGTTGTTCGGAAAGCCCTGCCATGTAGTCTTCGAGTGGGAGCTCGTTTATGAGGACAAGTTCTCCATTAATAATGGTGCATTCTAGAACGCCACGGAAGCGGTTCCATGCAGTGTTCCAGCTATCGACACGGAAAACATTTGCACCAGCATCAACGCGTACGATACCTTCATCAAGAGTCTGGTTACCGCTTATAGCAATACAATTATTTCCTTCGCGTCCAAGTCGGACAGATGTAATGGATTGTCCGTTGATTGTCGCAGTACCATCAATAGAAATTTCTGCATTGTTACCAGTGTAAGAAAGCCGAATACGAATATCCTCTGATGATGTCGTCACACGGGTAGTAGTGGATGGCTTTGCGGTAGCAGTGCGTGCATCTGCGATGCGCCGTCGCCTCTCCTCTGCCGCTGATCGTTGTCTCTGAATGTTGGTCGTTGCAGTTTTTTGTTCGTCCATCATTTGGAGTCGTCCATCATTTGGGTTTTTTCGTTCGGCTGTTCGTACAAGACGTTTTGCACGAAAAAAGCGTCGAGACAGTGCCTCACCTGCTTCTTCAAGACGAAAACTTAGTCGTGCCTGTGCGTTATCAATGCGTGACGCTTTTGCAATAGTCGGGAATAGTACGTCTTTATTAAGATTCCCCGCAATGACATTACTTCGCACCTGCCCAATTGCCGCACTCATATAATGGCCAGGGCATTCTGTAGCGATAAGGTCTTTGTGACGAACAATAGTATTCATATTCTTTCCATGAAAGAATACATTTCTATTGAGTGGAATATCGTAGGTAGTCGCAAGGTCTTTCAGGAGCCATTGCAATGCATGAACTTGATCCTGTGTTGGTTGTTCTTCATCAAAATTTCCAAGAAGGGCAACACCAAGAGTACCAACATTACCACAGTACACATGCCCTCCAATAACACTCTCGCCACCACTTCTTCCTTCGTAGATTGTTCCCTCTTCATCAATGAGATAATGATACCCAATGTCTCCCCATGCCCTACTATTTGCATGGAAGTCATAGAGAGCTCGTACGCGTTCGACAGGAGAACGTAAATCACCAGTTATCTTTTGTGCAGTGTGGTGAACGGCAATAATTTTAACGTCAGGAGAGTAGCGCCTCGCCCAGCGTAATTGCTTTCCATTGGCATCGTGTGTGACGGTCTTCGCCACTTGAAAATCACTTGGGTAATTTGTCTTTGCTTCAACACAGTCTTCTTCTCGTTGTGATGAGATTGATGCATTTGATCCACTACTCTGAGAAGAAGTATTGCTAGAAGATGTGGTTGGTGCACTATAAAGAAAACTAGCATCTGCGCCCCATTGATCTCGTTTGAGAATACGAGGACGTCCAACGGTGTTTGTAGCTGCTACTTCATATGACACAGGTTGTGTACTGACAGCAATTGGATGGAGTTGTATATCATCTATATTTCCTCGCAAAACAATACGAGTCTGAGACTCTGGAAGAATAATAAGGTTACTCTCAAAGAGAGTTGGATCCTGTTCATCTTCGACAGCAAGAGGCAACCACTCACCATGTACACGGAGTTCAGCAGTGTCCTCTTTCGAGGTAAATGTGATACTAATAGCATCAATTGGTTCAGCAAAGACAACAGTCTTTTGTTGCACGGAAGATGCAGTGAGTAATACAGTAAGGAGAAAGAGTGCGTATTTCACTCGACTATTCTACACGGAAAAGAGTTGTTCGTATTGGTCTACCATTCTTTCTACTGTGAAATGTGTTTCGGCAAGTACTTTTCCGCTTGTAGCAATGCGATTCCTACTTTCTGGGTCTTGAAGTATTTCAATGGCATCACGGAGAGATACAGCAGAACCTGCTTTAACGACGAGTCCATTTTCTCCAGATTGTATATATTTACTAATCCCACATGCAGTCGTACAAATGGTTGGAATATTTCTGAGCATTGCCTCTGCAACCACCAGTCCGAATGGATCGTTCTCTATTGATGGTAGAACAAGAACATCAATTTTTTTATAGATATCATCTATATCATGAACACGATTTATAACGTGAACTTTTTGGGACTCTTCGATCTTTTGCGTTCCACGTCCATTAATTATCAGTGTGACATTTGATAAATGCTGCACGGCATCTGTGAGAACATGAACACCTTTTTCAGGACTAAGTCTGGCAATACAGCCAATAGTAATATCGGTAGTATCTGACACCGATGCTGTAAAAGACGGTGACTCTACTCCATTTGGAATGCAGTGCACATTCTCGTATCCCATAGTGCGGTACATTTCTGCACTCAGTTCGGAAACACACACAGTTGTTACCGAACTGCTAATCTTACGAATAGTCGAAAGCCACGGGTTTCCTTGTAGCCATCGTCCTACAGAATCGTGCTCTATCCACAGGACTTTTATCCCTTTTTTCAGTGCAAAAGGAGTGAGGAGAATTTTTTCACTAAGGCTAAGCATACAGAGAACATCTGGTGTATCTGTGTAATTCTCAAGCATCTGTTCAAGTGCTTTTTTCATTGCACGTTTTCTCCATAAAAAACTGAGTGCATCCCATTTGGTGACAGGTGGTTTTCCAATGTGAACAGTCGACGTATCAACGCCAATCTTTGCACCTTCAACAGACAGTACGGGGCAACTTCCGACAAACGATACGTCGTGCCCACGTGCAATAAGACTTTTCATCAGACTGAGTGTTTGCACTTCAGCACCACCGAAAAGAGATTCCAATGGAAAGCGAGTAAAGAGGATAGTCATATCCTCTACATTACTCAGATACCTCTTCTTGGTCGAGTTTTTCTATGAGTGCTGTGAGTTTTTCCATTTGTTCCTGCATTTTTGCCATCTCCTCTTCCATGCGTGTTTTTTCTTCGACTGCAGAGTCGACAGTAATGCTATGCCCAATTGCTTTCCCGACAGATCCAAACATATTCTGCCAACTCGAAGCCACAGGAAGCATAAGGAGAATTCCAAGTGAAAGGAGTATTGCTTTTGGAGTAGAATGATTGTTGTGCATGTTTTTGTGTGTACAAGTATTATTATAACATAATTATAATAATTAAACAATATTCAAATCAGTAAACTATTTCCAGCTTTCAAGGAGATTTAGCACAGTCTCTTCAACCGTATCTGGGGCATAAGAGGTGCAGATGCATGTCTCAGCACCTGCTTCCATTGCCTCTGCTTGCCGTGCACTATTGTCGCTAGAGCTTGCAAGGGCGATGCGTGCCTCTGGCTGGTTATTGCGAAGGTAGGCGATAACAGCAGGGCCGTTTTCGGTAGGCATCTCATAATCCACAAAAGCAGCATCGATGGTATGAGAGTCGATGAGCTGCTTTGCGGTTTCAGTTGTTGTTGCGGTTACAATGTGTGCTTCAATGCCAGACTTCTTTATAAGAGTTTTAAGCATCAATGTTTTGCCTGCGCTGTCATCTGCAATGAGAAATATCATGCAGATATACTAACGCAATTAACTTTTTACTGCATCTTGTCGTAATTGATGAATGAGCACGTGTGGCACCTGATGTGTACGTAGCTCCTCAAGAATGTGGCGAATACGCAATCTTTGAGAGTTGGATGCGCCACTAATAGTATCTGCAATGTCTGCTCGAAGCTCTTCATCATCCTCAGGCATTTCTGTTTCAGAAAGTCTGAGCGTAAGAGTATCTTCATCTGGTCCTTCTACTTCTCCGGGTGCAAGAAGTGTCTGTGCGCGATTCATGATAAAAGGGGTAAGAAATTTGATGAATAGTACGCACATTACACTCATGATACAACGAAGATCGAAGATGTCTTTATTATGTTTTTATATAGCCAAAAAGTCGCCATAACAAATCTTCGAAACACTCAAATATTACGCAGGCTGTGCCTGGATAATCTGGTCGAGCGTTTTACTAATTTCAACCATAGATTGTGATGCACTATCAATAACATGGTCAAAGCCTTCTGCATCACTGGAATCCCCGAGAAAGACACTCACAATAGGTTCATCAATCTCTGCGTAGATACCCGGAAGCATGTCACTATCAGGACATGTAATAATAACGTGATGCCCTGCCTCTGTTTCTTCCTTGGCACATTCACAGGCAACCATTGTCATAAATGACATTTGAAAACCAAAAATATCATCATCCTCTTCCATTGCATCCGTCTCTGGTTCTTGAATATCTTCAAGGGCTAAATGCCGCCAATCGCTGTGATTGCCAAGGAACTCATCAACGATGAGCGCTCTGGCCATTTCGGTGGAACCTGCAAGAAGGATGAACATATAGAATAGTTAACAAATCTATATATTATAGCACAGAAACAGATTCTCAGTAAGAGTCAAGTTATGGCTTAAGTAAGCCAAACAGTCTCTACTGTCCAATAATCTCCTGTCCTCCCATGTATGGGCGAAGCACTTCAGGGATGGTAATGGTTCCATCAGCATTTTGATAGTGCTCTATAACTGGGATCAAAATACGTGGGCTCGCAACACAGGTATTGTTGAGTGTGTGGCAGAACTTCTTCTCCCCGTTATCGTCGTATCGGATGTTTAGACGTCTTGCTTGGAAATCTCCAAGGTAGCTACAACTGTGTGTTTCGCCGTAACTATCACGGCTTGGCATCCATGTTTCAATATCTTGCATATACACTTTTGACTTCCCCATATCTCCAGTACATACATCAATAATCCTGTACGGAAGCTTGAGTGCTTGGAGCACTTCTTCAGCATTGTTACGGATCTCAGCAAAGATCTTCAAAGATTCTTCTTCATTTGCCTTACAAATGACTACTTGTTCAACTTTTTCAAATTGATGCACACGGTAGAGGCCCTTCGTATCTTTTCCATAGGTACCAGCTTCACGACGGAAGCATGCACTGTGCCCTGCATACCGTAGTGGCAATGCATCTGCATCGACAATTTCATCCTTGTGGTAACTACAGACAGTCACTTCGGATGTCCCAATAAGGTGAAGGTTATCATTTTCCATTGTACCAGTTTCGTCGTTCTTTCCACCGACAATATAGATCTGGTTTTCATCGCCACCTGGGAAAAACCCAGTTCCCATAAAGCAATCGTATGTGGCCATGAGTGGTGGTGCAAACAGTGTCCATCCCTTTGCATGAAGATGGTCGATCGTGAAATTCATGATTGCCTTCTGGAGTCGTGCACCATCGCCCTTGAGGTAATAGTTTCTTGCCCCACTAACCTTTGCTCCACGTGGAATATCGATGATATCAAGCGCTTCACCGAGTTCTACGTGGTCCTTTGGTTCGAAACCAAACACGGGTTTCTCACCCCACGTCATCACTTCTTTGTTCTCACTATCGTCTTTTCCAACAGGAACAGTATCCAGTGGCACAGATGGGAATGTGTATTGCATATTCTTCCACTCTACTTCGATATCTTTCAGGCTAGCCTCAGACTTCTTTAGGTTCTCACTGAGTGTTTTCATCTCCGCAAGCAGTGCTGCTTTTTCATCTCCTTGGAGTTGAGGAATCTTCTTACTTGCCTCATTTTGCTTTGCTCGTGCCTCTTCAACTTGAGGAATAAGCTCTTTTCGCTTTTCATCCAGTACAAAGAACGCATCTATATCAATAGTGAGGTTCTTGTCTGTTGCTGCCTTTTTGTAGGCATCTGGCCGGGCACGGAGGTCATTGAGGTCGATCATTAGATGTATCATACAGAAATTGTGACTTTTGAAAGATCAAAAGTAACCAAAAATCTTCGCCACTGATATGAACGAAGAAATACTGAGCGCACAGAGTTGTGCGTTCCTAGGTAAACCTGCGTCACTAAGTACGCGTGAAGCGGTGTGATCTTCGTCCATACTACAGTGGCTGGACGATCGTTTGGCAGACTGCATCGCATATACACAGAAAAACCCCTTTTTCAACGAGTTTCGGTGGATTGAAGAAGAATTAAAGGTACAATACCTCGACATGTCTGAAGATAATAAATTTCGGCTCGTATCACACTTTGCACCAAAAGGTGATCAGCCAGCAGCTATCAAAAAATTGGTACAAGGGGTTCATGATGGTGTAAAGCATCAGACACTTCTTGGGGCTACTGGAACAGGAAAGACATTTACGATTGCAAATATGGTGCAGGAATTGCAGCGTCCAACACTTGTGCTTGCACATAATAAAACACTTGCAGCACAGCTCTGTAGCGAGTTTCAGGCGTTCTTCCCAGATAATGCCGTCTCATATTTCGTATCGTACTACGACTACTATCAGCCAGAGGCATATATGCCAGCATCCGATACCTACATAGAAAAGGATGCATCCATCAACGACGAGATCAACAAATACCGTCACGCAGCAACACACAACCTCTTAACGAGGAAAGATGTGCTTATTGTGGCATCTGTGAGCTGTATCTATGGTCTTGGTAATGTGACAGACTACGAAGCACTTGCGATAAAACTCGAACGTGGACAGCCAATTCAACGAGACAAACTCCTTCGTCAACTAACAGACATTCAGTACACACGCAGTGGGATGGATTTCAAGCCAGGTCAGTTTCATGTACTTGGAGATACTGTTGAAGTGTATCAACCAGGAGACGACACGGTTATTCGTATCGAACTACCATTTGATGAAATCGAAACCATTCAAGAAGTCGATAGTTTTACAGGAGAGCTTATTACAGAGTTTCAAGATGTCACCATTTTCCCTGCTGCGCACAACGTCACAACGAAAGAAAAGATCGAACAAGCAATCGCAGGAATAAAACGCGACATGGAGATCCAAGAAAAAGTACTCATAGGAATGGGACAACTCGCAAAGGCAGAACGTATCCGCACACGTACGGAGTACGACATGGAGATGCTTCTTGAAACTGGCTACTGTAGTGGAATCGAAAACTACATGCGCTACTTAAACAACAATGATGCACCAGACCTTCCACCAAGTACGCTTCTGGACTACTTTCCAGATGACTTCCTTATGTTCATCGACGAGTCTCACATTTCTGTGCCACAAGTTGGTGGAATGTATGAAGGAAATAGGTCACGAAAGAATACACTCATCGAATATGGTTTCCGACTTCCAAGTGCACAGGACAACCGCCCACTAAAGTTTACAGAGTTTGAAGATCGCCTCGGACAAGTGGTGTATGTCTCTGCTACACCAAGTAAGTATGAGTATGCCAATACAGACAAAGAGAATATTGTTGAGCAGATTATTCGGCCAACAGGGTTGCTTGATCCAGTCATCATGGTAAAGCCAAAACAAAACCAAATTGATGATATTACAAAGGAACTGCATGAAGCAATTGCGCGTGGAGAGCGTGCGCTTATTACAACGTTGACGAAAAAGTCCGCAGAGCAATTGGATGAATACCTTAGAGATGAAGGGTTCAATGTTCGGTACTTGCATAGTGATATCGATACCATGGAACGTATCGAGATTTTGCGCCTTCTGCGACTAGGAGAGATCGATATTATTGTTGGTATTAATCTTCTTCGTGAAGGACTCGACCTTCCAGAGGTAAGCTTTATCGGTATTCTCGATGCAGATAAGCAAGGGTTCCTTCGGTCTCGTGATGCACTTATTCAGATCGTTGGTCGTGCTGCGAGAAACGTGAATGGTCACGTGACGATGTATGCAGATAAGGAGACCGTTGCAATGGAACAAGCAATAGGAGAAACAGACCGTCGTCGTGCCATTCAAGAAGAGTACAATAAGAAGCACGGCATCACACCAGAGACTATCCGTAAGGCAGTGCTCGATATTTCAGAAGAACATAAAAAACTAGAGCTAAGACGTCCAAAGAGAGACCATCAAAAAATTCCAAAAGATGAAAAGAAGAGATTGATCGTTGAGATGGAAAAGCAAATGGATATTGCTGCACAAAACTATGAGTTTGAAAAAGCGGCAGATTTGCGAGATGAAATTGAGGTTCTCAAGAGAGAAATTTAGAATGTAGGCTATTGACATTAGGTAATTTTATCTTATAATACGCCACTATGTTTAACATTCTTGCATCAATCACTGGCCTCTTTATTGTTTTTAGTGCGGTTACTCCTTCAGCTGCAGCATATGCAGGTGTTATTAACGATGATCGTTACGGGGAGCACCCATACGAATCACGTACACGCGATGAGAATCGTCGAAAGCAGCTCAAAAAGGATATTGAAAATAGTCCAGGGTACAGTTTTGATAACCCTGCGTATTACCACCCAATTTACGCTCAGAGAAGCGTATTGCACCCATTTTTCCGTAAGGGCGGGGTATCAAACTACTACGAGGGACGATATGCAGCATGGCGTGGATACCAAGACCCTGTACGAGCACATCAACTCAGCCCAGATACGTATTGTATGAACTTTACGTACCAGAGACTGCCATATAGAGCAGAGCCGGTAAACCAGCACTGTTTCTAAGGATTCTATAAAATAAGACAGATTCAAGCCCTTCTGGGGCTTGTTTTTTTTGTGAAAAACGCTCACAATCCAGTTGTAATTGTATATTGACTCAATTTAAGAAATATCGTATTATAACACACCTTACTTATGCATATTCCCATCATCTTGATACAACGGAAAAGGCACATTGCAGTAGCAGTAATTTTTATCATTGTTGCCACTTTTATGAAAGGGCATGGAACAGATTCTATTCAAGAAGAAGCAAAAGAAGTTGTCCCACAGGTAAGAGTTCTTTCTATTGCATCAGGGCTTGAAAGAAGTATGTCTGCAACAGGTGAAGTGGAGGCAGAAAAATCTGCAAACTTTGTGACAGATTTTAAAGCAACGGTAAAAGAGATTCATGCAAACATCGGCGACACAGTAAAAGAAGGACAAGCACTGGTAACGCTAAGGGCTTTTGAGGTTGAGCAGAAGTTTAATACTGCAAATGCGTTTTACGTGACAACTGGTCAGAATGTACAGCAGACTCGTATTCAAGCTCAACAAAATGTTGAAGAGGCACAAATTGCACTCAAAACTGCACAGATCAACCGTGAAAAATTGGAAAAAGAAAACACTGCAAAGACTGTTCAGGCAGAAGAGACACTCAAGTCGACGACGTTAAAGTTTGGTCTGTCTGAAGTAACATCTGAAGCAACGCTTGATGCAGCTATTCGTAAGACACATACAACAGTACATAGTGCGCTCACTCGTGCTGATGAAATATTAGAATTCTCACCTGAACAAGTTGGTCTAACATACGAAAAGGAAACACACATCGGTGTACGAGATCCAACACAGAAGTTAAAAGTAAGCGATGCAATGATCGATGCATACAATGCATATCAGGCTCCAAAAATGACGTACAAATACAGTCTAGATTTACTGGAGCAGACAGAAAAGGCTCTAACAATGGCTCTAACAACATTACACAATAGTGTGACGAGCACAGTGTATACAGTGGCCGATCTCAATACTGATATCACAGATATTAATACCCAGATTTCAAATGTTCGGTCAGTTATTTCTGAATTAAAAAGTGCAAAAGCATCTCTTGATAGTACGAAACAGAGCATAGGAGGAACATCACAGGTTATCATAGATGCAGAGGCGTCATATGCAACAACCATGGCTCAGATTGAAGCATCACAAAAGAAAGCAGAGCTTGATGGTGAGCGTGCAGAAAACGCACTAGAGAGCGCAATTGCATCGGCAAGGTCTAGTGAAATTTCTGCAATGAGCAATATTACAACTGCTCGAGGAGAACTCGAACAGGCGCGTATTAATCAAAATGAACTCAGTCTCATTGCGCCGTTTGATGGAGTCGTTACAGACATTCCATTGCGAGTTGGTCGTGAAGTTCAGCCAGGAGATTTGCTCCTTACAATGGAGAATGCAGAGTGGTTAAAAATCACAACGTATGTTTCTGCAGAAGAGGTTCGACAAATTGCCACTGGTGATACCGTAATGGTAAATGGAAAGTACGAGGCTCTTGTGGCATCAGTTGCGCCAAGTGCAGACCCTGCATCGAAGAAATTCCAAGTGGAACTTCGTATGGGTGGAGATGCATTACAGGTAGGATCGTTTGTAGAGTTAGAGTTTTCATTGCGTTCCATAGAGCAGCAGCAGGATGATCGAATCTTCCTCCCTGTGACATCTGTTCATGTCAGCGCTGCAGAAACATTTGTATGGGTTATAGAAAAAGAGACAAATGATGCACATGATTCAGAGGAATCAAAAGAGGTTGTTTATATAGCACGAAAAAGACCAGTAACTATTGGTCAGCTCTTTGGTCGGTATATCGAAATTGTTGAAGGTGTAGAGAAGGGGGACAGTGTGATTATTGAAGGCGGTAGAGCGCTTGGTATTGATGGTCAGCATGTTCTTCTTTTGCCGTAACCTATGGAAAGACAAGCACTGTTACAACGGGCCGAGAATATGCGTCGATCATCGCTCTCGTTTTTCGTGCGTAATGGTCATTTATCTATTATTACACTGCTTGCCTGTGTTGTTGGAGGAGGGTATGCAGTAAGCCTTATGCCTGTGGAGTCTAGTCCTGAGGTAAAAATCCCCATTGGTATTGTGTCTGTTCCCTATCCAGGGGCATCTCCGGGGGACGTTGAAAAACTGGTCACAGATGAGATGGAAGATGTACTGAAAAATCTTGATAACCTCAAAACACTTACCTCTTCTTCAACAGAGGGAATGTCTTCAATCACAGTAGAGTTTGAAGCAAGTGCGGATATCGAAGAATCAATACGAGAATTGCGAGATGAAGTCGATACTGCACGAACAAAACTGCCCGAACAAGCAGAGGACCCTATCGTTACAGAGGTACGTGCAGATGATAGGGCAATCATTACATTTACCATGATTGGTACGCAGCCTCTCGATGAATTTAAAACGCAGGCAGATAAGCTAGAAGATATTATTGAAGGCATTAAAGGTGTTAATAATGTGACAGTAAGTGGTCTTCCGCAAAGGGAAATGCAGGTACTGATTAGCCTTCAAAAGTTACAAGGGTTTGGGTTGTCGATTGCAGATGTAACGCGTGCAATATCGAACAATCATATCGATTTCCCAGTAGGAAGTATTTTGACTGATGATTTCTACTATCAGGCCTCACTGAAGGCAGAACTTCGTTCTGCTGAAGAGTTAGAGTCACTTGCAATTGTCTCACGAAACGGACAGCCAGTGTATCTGAAAGATATTGCAGAAGTTCGGTATGCATTTGCAGAGCAAGCAACACATACAACGTTATACACAGCAGAAACCGGTGAGTATCAAAATGCAGTATCCCTTGGGGTATTTAAGAAGACTGGCGAAAACCTCGTTCGTATGACGGACAATGCAAAGAGAGCAGTAGAAGAATTTGCAAAACAGCTACCACCAGGAATGCAGCTGCTTGTTACAGATGACGAATCAGATCGTATTGCACAGGATATCTCGGTACTTCTCCGAAGTGCATGGCAAACAATTCTTATTATTGCCATTACGCTTTACCTAGCTCTTGGTGTTCGCGAGGCTATTGCTGCAGCATCTGCTATTCCAATTTTGTATCTTATTACTGCAATGGGGCTCGCCTTCATTGGAGAGACATTTAACTTCCTTACATTTTTTGCACTCATCCTTTCACTGGGAGTTGTTATTGATACGTCTATTGTGATAATTGAAGGTATTCACGAAAACATGAATAAGCACAATATGAACCCAGAAGAATCTGCACTGGCATCTGTATCCTCGTTCAAGGCACCACTTGTCTCTGGAACCATGACAACAATTGCAGCGTTTCTTCCGCTCGGGCTCATGACAGGAATTATGGGAGAGTATGTGAAGCACATTCCAATTACAGTAAATATCACTCTTATTGCATCACTCTTCACAGCATTAATGGTGATGCCACCAGTTGCTGTATGGATACTACGTCGTGCAAAGACGGAGGAAAAGGAGCCACTACTCGCACGTCAATTTGATCGTTTGGCCGAATGGTATGGACGAAACATCAATCGTATCTTGCATTCAAAGAAAGAACGACGTCGGTGGCTCTGGTCTATGGTTGTTGCTTTCCTCTTGTCTGGTGCATTGTTTGCGACGGGAATAGTACAGTTTAATCTTTTTGCATCGCAAGATATCAACCTCTTCTTCGTCAATATTGCAGCACCTGAAGGTACATCTCTTGACCGTACAAAAGAGATTACAAAAGATGTTGAAACGATCATTGAAAAAACGCCAGAGCTTGTGCGGTTTGTTACCGTTGTTGGTGGTGGAGGTTTTAATGATGGTTTTGGAGGCGGGTCCGTTGGGGCATCTCATAAGGCAAGTATCACAGTGACGCTGACAGACCCTGCAGATCGCAAGATAAAGAGTTACGATATTGCAAAGGATCTTCGAAAAGATCTTCGATCTATGACACAGGCAGAAGTACTGGTAGAAGAGCTCTCTGGTGGGCCACCAAGTGGTGCAGATATTGAAATGCGAATTATTGGTGATGATGTGCGTAGCGTACAAGAGTTTGCGGCTGTCGCTCAGGCTGAACTCAAAAAGATAGAAGGAATATCAGACGTCACAGATGACCTTGAACTGTCCCCAGGAGAGTATCATCTCACGCCAAAACGTGACCGCCTCCAATTCTTTGGCATGACGGCCAGAGACCTTGGTTCTATTATGCGTAGCTCAGTATTTGGTGATAACACTTCTGAGATTCGTCGCTCTGGAGAAGAGGAAGACATTGTTATTCGTATCGATTATCGAGATCGTCTGTGTTTGCAAGATCCGCTGACACAACTTCTTGAAACGCGTGATGAAGTAACAATCTGTCGCAGCAATCCAGAAGATATTTCAGCATTGCTCAGTATGCAGATTCCAACACCATCTGGGCAGCAGGTTCTTCTTTCAGAATTTATTGATGTTGAACTTGTCTCTGCCGTTACAACAATTAGGCATTACGATTCTAATCGTGTTGTAAATGTTCGTGGCAATGTTGATGAAGGATTTGTGCTTTCGGATATTCTTCAGCAGTTCAATAAAAAGTTAGACGAGATTGATGTTCCAGATGCTATTCAAGTTCAGTTCGGAGGAGAAAACGAAGACACAGCGGAATCGATGGCAAGCCTTGCGCGTGCATCTATTGTTGCGATGCTCCTTATCTTCGTTATTCTTGTCTATCAGTTTAAGTCGTTCCGTCAGGTGTTTATTGTTCTGACAACAATGCCACTTGCTGTGATGGGAGTACTCTATGGGCTGGCGATTTTACGTCTTCCTCTTTCATTCCCAGGAATGATTGGAATGGTAGC
>PFDQ01000055.1 GCA_002772815.1 Candidatus Peregrinibacteria bacterium CG10_big_fil_rev_8_21_14_0_10_42_8 | reverse complement strand
AGGGCGGCCTTTCATGAGGAGCTGTAAGTCTTTATGATCTGGCGCAATCACAGTAAATGTTTGAGCCATGAATGTTTGAGGAATTGAGTCCCAAACTTCAAACGCATAATCGACTTCTTTTAGTTTTGATTGAATAAATACTCCTTCTTTTCTACCAATCCAGTTTTCTTGCATAGTAATTGTCTTCTTAGGCCAATCGAGTTTTTTGTGATTATCTAATAACCTTTGGGCATAATCTGTAATTTTAAAATACCACTGCGTCATAGGTTTCTGAAAAATCCCTGTTCCGCATCTCTCACATACCCCATCCTGTGCTTGTTCATTTGCCAGAACTGTCTGGCAGCTATCACACCAGTTCACATTTGCATCTTTTTTATAGGCCAGATCATTGTAAAACATCTGTAAAAACAACCACTGTGTCCAACGATAATACTCTGGCTTACTGGTATTTAGAGTCTTGCTCCAGTCGTACATGGTTCCAATGCGCTTGAGTTGTGTGATCATTGTTTCCACATTTGTCGTAATAGAGTCATCTGGATGAACCCCTGTCTTGATCGCATAGTTTTCAGCGGGCAATCCAAAGGCATCAAACCCCATCGGAGTAAAGACATCATGCCCCCTCATGCGCATAAATCTGGCAAAACTATCAGCTGGAGCGAAGTTATACCAGTGCCCAACATGGAGCTTATCCCCACTTGGATAGGGGAACATTACCATGCTGTAAAATGGCTTTTTTGCCTCCTTTAGGTCGATCTCGTAAGATTTAGCCTCTTCCCACTTCTTTTGCCACTTACTTTCAACGGTGCTTGGTTCGTACATAAGTGGCCCGATTCTACGTTTTTAATGTGCTAATGTCCAAAATTCAGGTAATCTTCAGCCCGCTATGGCAAAAATCCCTACAGTCGCAATCGTTGGTCGTCCCAACACTGGCAAATCTACCCTTTTCAATAAAATCATTGGAAGGCGTAAAGCTATCGTATCCGATACTCCGGGTACGACCCGTGACCAAGTTGCAGGGCTTATCCATGGTACAAACCTTGATTACCTCCTTGTAGATACTGGAGGAATGGGGGGTGGAACGGAAGATAAAGATCTCGAAGATGATGTTCATCAACAGTCTATCCTCGCTCTTGAACATGCTGATGTTATTTTGCTTACCATTAATAGTACGCAAGAACTCACTGCTAATGATTTTGAAATCGTCGATATTCTTCGAAAGCACGGAAAATCCCATGTGCCTATCTTCCTCCTGCCAACAAAGTGTGATGACCCAAGTACTATCGATGAAATACTCCCTCAGTATTATGATCTTGGGATTACAGACAACATTATCCCTGTCAGTGCAACACATCGCATTGGTATCGAACAGCTTCAATCCTCAGTAGAAAAGGCTCTTCTCGAACTCAACTTCGAACGAATAGAGCGTCCTGAAAATAGCCCTCCTCGTATTGCAATTATTGGAAAACCAAATGTAGGAAAGAGCTCTTTAGTAAATGCCTTTATGTCTGAAACTCAAAAAGAGAAAAGTCCTCTTCTCGTTTCTGATATCCCAGGTACAACGCGAGATGCAACAGATACGATGATCAGGTACCACGAGCAAGATTACATCTTTACAGACACAGCAGGTATTCGTCGACGAAAGGATACCGTAACAGACATAGATACATATTCCTACTTCCGAAGCGTCAAGGAACTTGAAGATTGTGATATTGCCGTTCTTGTGATGGATGCCTCCGAACCACTAAGTCGACAAGATAAACGTATTGCAGGAATGGCAAATGATGAAGGTAAAGGCTTTATCATTCTACTGAATAAAGTAGATAGTGTGAGCAGTGAGCAAAAAGCTGAAATGATTGTGGAAATAAAAAAACATTTTCAGTTCTGCAAACATGCTCCAATTATCCCAGTATCTGCAGTTACAAAAGAGGGACTGCTGAAGATCTTTGATATCATTGAAAAAGTACAACGAAACCGTGTACGACGCATTCCTACAAAAGATCTTATAGAATGGTACAAGAGAGCAGTATATGGACAGCCAATGGGTCAACTTGGAAAATCAAAATTAATTATTCAAGCAGAGGATATTCCACCGAGCTTTGTCATCTTTGTGAAAGATCCAAGAAAAGTTCGCATCTCGCAAATCAGGTACCTCGATAATAGCATTCGCAAAATATTTGATTTTGACGGAACACCAATTCGATGGATTCCAAAAGGTGGTTGATTAACCAGCTCTTCCAGGATCCTGACACCACCATTCTCCAAGCTTACAGCTGCGCTTGTCGACCACACGACCATCACCATGAGTTGGTAGTGGGTATGCATTAATTGCAATTGCGAGTTTATCGAGAAGCTTTACTGGATCATCATCAAATACCATGTTTGGTGGAACTACCCTCTGACACATCTTCTCAATGATCTCTGGCACATGATTTGAAATACCTCCTGTATTTGTCAGAATTCCAATTGGTCGTCCTTCTTCATATGCAATTGTCAGCTCATTGAGTGTACCGATTCCTCCACCTACAATAACAATTCCATCACTTGAACGGATATTAATGATATCTCGTTCCATGAAACCCTGCCCTGTATAAATAATGAAATCATGCTCATGCGGAGAGTTATATTCTGTGATGTGCTCCTTTAATGAGAATGCTGGGGAAATACCAACTGTAAAACCGCCTGCTTCCTTTGCACCTAACTGAGCGTCGTTTGGAAGCCCTGGACACGCTCCATTAATAAAAATGTAATCACGTCTTCCGATCTCGACACCGAGATCGTATGCCTTCTTCTTCGCAGCCTCGCTTTTAAGCTGAGGGCCAGAAGCAGAACCCATTACGCCAATCTTTAGCCTGTGATCATGTTCATCAACCATAAAATTATGTGTGTATTGTATAGCCTATTGAGAAATACTCATACTCATATTTGCTGACTGCATTTCAAATTGCAGATTCGCTACCGGAAACTTCCGCATTCCTTCTGGTGGACGGAAAGCCGCGTAGATGAACATGAAGAGCATGCCGAAAATACATATCTTTTTCATATTGTTATTATACTACATTTCACAATATTTATCAATATATGTCAAACACGCTTGAACTAGTCCTCAGAGCCACTTCCTATCTGGAAATAGCGATTTGTATTATGTTCCTCATTGGTTACTGCATAGTAAATCTTGCCATCATTGCCGTGCAGATAGTACCAATATGGGCTACTTTTAGGCTTTGCTGCAGCAATAATACTTGGAAGACCAGGGTTTGCAATTGGCCCTGGTGGCAGACCTTTAAACTTTCGTGTGTTATATGCAGAATTAGAATTAAGGTCACTATGTGTAATTGCTTCCGTTTGCTTATTCAGAATATAACGAACGGTGGCATCTACCCCAAGACCTCTTCCGTCATCATATCTCTTCCACAAAATACCCGACACAACGTCTCTTTCTTCTTCTTTTCGTGTCTCCTCTTCTATAAGAGAGGCCATAGTAATGAGCTCTGATAAATCCCTGCCAGAAGCAGCAATGGCATCTGCCTGACCTTCAAGCACAGTACTTCTAAATGCATTAAGCATTCGCTCTAAGAAAAACTTCACAACAAAACTCTCCTCTTGTACGTAGTATGTATCTGGGAAGAGGTACCCCTCCAAACGTCCTCCTCGCTGGGCAAGTCCTGTGATATTATCTGGTAAGAAATCATACGACTCAAAATCACACTCCTGTGAACACCTCACCGCTTCTCCTTTTTTTATAAGACCCATTGATGTGAGCAAGTTATCGATATCAAGCACAGTAAAGCCTTCTGGAATGGTAACGATCTCCTCCTCTGCCTTTCCTGTTTGAAGCACCTCTACAATTTCAGATACGGTTTGAGATTTTTGCAACAAAAATACACCTGCCTGAAGAGATCCATCTAATTTTTGTGACCTCACATACAAACGAAACCCAAGAGGAGATCTTATAAAACCTTTGTCTGCCAAATGTTCTGCAATTTGTATTGTAGACCAGCCAGGCTCTATAATCACTTTCTTTCTTTCATTACTATCACTGCTAATAGCGCTTGTTGCATGCATATACCAAAAGGCAAAAGCGACAGATATAACGATAATGTAGAGAAAGAGTTTTTTCATAGTAGAAATGTATTACTTCCCAAGGCCTTTCATGCCAGCATCAGGAGCACCCATCCCCATTTGCCCCATCACAGCTTGCATTTTTTCAGCAGCTACTATTTGAGCCTTTTTCATTGCCCTGTTGAGCGCATCCTTTAAAAGAGCTGGTATACGTTCGCGTGAAACATCTTCGGAAATAGTAATACTTATAATTTCTTGCTCAGCATTCACAACGACTTCCACACCTTCTGCTTCTGCTTCTACGTGAATATTTTTCAATTCCTTTTTTATCTTCTTTGCCTGTTTTTGCAACTTGAACATGTCCTTTGCTTGGGAGAGTGATGACATAGTTCGCATAGATTACGATGATCAAGCTAGCCTTGCAAGGCTATAGTGACATAATAAAATGTAGCCTAAATCTCAATAAAATGGTACAATAATATTTATGGGAAACACAACTTTCATTCATGACCTCATTGTTATTACAACAAGCTTAGAAGCACTATCCGTTTTTGTCGCTAGTATTATTGGGTATATCGGTGTCATGATTATGGCATACGGTGGTATTGCTAGTGCAATTCACTTCATACTGTCCACAATCAGAAAGAAGAATCACCTGCCATATATACGCATTGAACTTGGGAAGCACTTAGCACTTGGTCTCGAATTTCTTGTTGGAAAAGATATTATTGAATCCATCATGCAGCCAAGCTGGGATGAGCTTGGAAAGCTTGCAGCTATTATCACACTACGAACAGCAGTAACCTTGACACTAAGCTGGGAAATCAAACAAATCAAAGAAGAGCTTCACGAAGAAAATATGAACGAAGTTGCAATAAAAAAAGATGTCTTGGAAATAGCCTAATCAACAATCCCAATACGATCTTCGATCTCTTGGTTTACAAAAATCTTCTTTCGACCGTACTTCATACGACTATACTCTTTGATCAGTTCTCCGAGCTTCTCGTTACGCTGAGATTCATCATAAATAGTATTTAAGCTAAATGGCCTCGATGTCACATTATTAATATTGAGTTTCGTGTAACACTGGAAGTTTGGAATATTAATCACATCTTGCTCGGAAAGAACTGGCGCCATTTCTTTTGCCATGTACTCTGCATCTTCTGCGCCGATTTTAAAGCTACTAATACTTCCAACGTTACCAAACACTGCATCTCTTAGCTTTCCGCTATCTGCACCATTACCCTCTACAAGCTGTCCGATAAACTGGTGAGCCATAATGAGTCCTAGTTCGTACTTACGAGCCTCTGAAAGAATTGTGGCAAATGCATCTGTTACAAAATTTTGGAACTCATCCACATACAGGTAGAAACGACGCCTATCTTCCTTTGGAATATCTGCTCTTCCCATTGCTGCCATATTAATCTTATTCACAAAGATCAACCCAAGAAGCTGCGCATTAGTATCTCCAATCTTACCTTTTGAGAGATTCACCAGTAGGACTTTTCCTTCATCCATGACTTTGCGGATATCAAAGGCGCTTTTTGGCTGCCCAATAATATTACGCATTGTGGTATTCGTAATAAACGGACCAAATTTTGAACTGAAGTACGGAATCATTTCCTCTTTTTCACGTGCACCTGTCTTTGCGATTTCATTTGTCCAGAAGCTACGGACAACAGCATTTCTACATTTGCTTACTTTATACCTCTGGAAATCGTCATCAACGAACATTCGTGGAACATCAAGAATTGTTGCACCTTCCTCATCATCATCCATTAGTGTTAGACAACCATTACGGAAATAGTGTTGAATACGTGGTCCAAAAATCTCATTTCCAAACAGCTTAATAAAGATCTCCATGGCATCGAGTGATGCTCTATCTTTTTCCTCTGGTGTTGTTGCCTCAAGTAGATTTAGCCCCATTGGTCGATCATGATCTGATGGGTCGAATACAATAATATCCTTTGCTCTTTCTTTTGGCACGTGAGCAAGTGCATCTTCAATGAGGTCTCCATGAGGGTCAATCATACAGACACCTTCTCCATTTGCGATATCCTGACGTGACATCCAGCTAATATATGCAGACTTACCCGTACCAGATTTTCCGATGATGTAATGGTGACGTGTTCGATCTTTTGGCTTGAAGCGGATTTCTGTATCTTTTGCTCTGTATCTATTTAATCCAAGTAAAATACCTTCAGTAGGCGCATCTGGTGGTGGTGGAAGCATCTTCGATGCAACCCACTGAATAATTGGCATCTTGTTATAGCGACTATCAGGAAAGTGAAAGAGCCCTGCAAGCTCCCTTTCAACAAGAAGAGAATCCTTGTGCACAAAACCGTTTATTCGATTCTTCCATAATTTATAGAGAATTTTTGCATTCCACTTTAAAGGAAAGAAGTCGACATACATTCGTCTATTTTGCAGCACATTTCCGTACAAATCTTTAAATGCGTTAAATGCAATCTGCATGTTATTTGTAATTTCTTGGGAGCGCCGCATGCTCGATGTTGATGCAAATATACGAATAGAGGAATGGTAAAAACTCATGCCAGCCTTCTCACCCATTCGCTTGTAGAGCTCTTCCTCAGGAGCAATCATACGGACGAAACTATCTCCTTCCTTTGCACCAGGCGCCATAGTGCTTGTATCTCCACTAGCAATTCCAGATACGATCATGCTTATTGTTTTTAGGCCAGGAATATTTGAAAGCCAATGGTTTTTCTTTCCCTTAAACGCTGCAGATGCAAATAACTTTGCTTTCTTGTTCCACTTACCACTAAATGATGGTGTCACGACTATCTGAATACAAGCTGTTTCACCTGGTTCCATTTTACTGAGCACGTTTGCAATACCATTGAGTGGATCATCTTGCATCTGCTCGTAGTAACGAATTGGGTACTGATATCCTTTTTGTTGCACCATATTATAGGCCATAAGCTTTGTACCCTTTGGCCAAATATTTGGAGTTTCATGAAGTGTTACCTCTGCATCTGGATAAAATGCTGTGATCTGCTTTTCAACAATGGAAAGTAAGTCTTCATTCGTAACGACATACATTGTCAACTGTCCTTTCTCTATATACATCTCAAAACTAATAGGGAGATATCTGAAGAACCAAAAGTGGATCATCTGCATTAGATTGAGTGCTTTTATTTCCCATAATGCACGAAACAACTGTTCCATCATTGCAATCTTCTCTTTGAAATCTTTTTCAGTTCTTTTGTCTTGGTCAATCTTTGACTCCTGTCGTGGTAGCAATACTTTTAGTGCAACTAACTTTTTTGCACTATGCATTGCGTACCAATACCGAAAATATTTTCTCGATATCCTCCACGTTCCATATGCTAAGAGCATAACTGCAATGCTACGTAACGGTGCATGAAGAAATTCTTTCAAGAGTGAATCCCAAAAGCCATCTGTCGCCAGAGTGATAGTAACTATGACAGTGAGCCATAGAAGGGGCCAAGTAGCAAAACGAAGGAAGAACACCATACTTTCTTTATGATACAGTAAATCCCTTAATTATAGCAGAATTTGCACTTGCTGAATAGGTTTAGATTGGCAAAACACACGACGATACATCCATGCGCATTTCGCGAAGATGACCAAGCGTATCTCCTATAAAAAACGAATAACGACCGACGATATCTGGTGAGAATTGGTATTTTTCTTTTGGATTCACAAAATTCTGGGTTCGTAAATTTTGACCATCTGGGTACAAAATACTTTGCACAACGAATGGCTTATTACTCTGAAGCACTAAAGGGTCTGAAATGGTAAATGAGTGCGGCACACCCCTATAAAAACGAACGTCCTTTGTAATTCTCTGTTGATAAATACGTTGCTTTTGTTCACAAGAACTTACCATTTCTACGTTTCCAAGTCTTTCAAAGGTCGCCTGAAGAACTCCTTGGCCATGTGGAGCAATTTTTAAGAAAGATGCTTTGCTTAGGTCCATGTCTCTTCCGTCAACATAAGGGCCTCTATCGTTTATACGGACAACTACTGATTTTCCATTTTCAACGTTTGTCACCTTCACGAGTGTATCTTGTGGAAACGACCTATGCGCAGCAGTGATCTCGTTCATATCAAATGTTTCTCCGAACGCTGTTCCCCTGCCATGGAAATCCTCCCCGTAGAAGCTTACTTCGTGCACTTCCTTTGTCAGCATCCCATCGAGGGTGTTGATCATAGTAAGTAAATCCTCTTTAAAAACCCTCCCGTTGAGATCCCTATTCATTTCAATAATTGGATAATCCGATATCATCGATGCAAGCGTCTCTGGTTGCATATCTGGCAATTCACGAATATTTCGTGTTCGGAACAACCACAATACTGCGTGCTTGAGAAGTAGTGGCTCATCTGGATAAAACACTGACTCTTGCTCCAAAATCTTTCTACTTCGAGCGTAATTTATTTCGAGGTAACCTCTTTCATCTTCATTGATATCATCATAATTCTCTCGTCTCTCATAAGCAGGGCGAGAAATACTATCCCACATAAGCAAAAAACCATCTCTACGTGTGACGTTATTGCCTTCTGACAGCGCAGAAGTCGGCAATAACAGCATCCCCATTATAAGAAATAATTTTTTGATGTATGCACCTTGAACAATATTTCACCAAGAAGCAATTCTCATATTTTCATTCTACGTTCTTATAGTGCATTCCACCCTTGAGCCCTTACAAGGTGGTAGAGAATATTCCGCTGATCATTGCGCAAAAACCGTAGTGTTGTGGGTCCAACATAGCCTGCACCTTTATCCGATTTTGATGTGATAATCTTTCGGTCAAACTGATATGCCATCACAGCATCTTTTGTCATTGGTCCAAAGTTTCCATTTATCTTTGTTGCATCAAAGAAACCAAGATCTGCAAGTGCCCGCTGAAGAAGTCTTACCTGCCCACCGTTGTAGTCATCTCCGAGGAACTGACGTAGTCGATTCCCCTTCTCTTCAAGTTTTGTATCGATAGCATGTAAGTCTAGGTATCTATTTGCATGGATTGCAACAATACTACGATCCCATTCTGCGCGAATTGCCTTACTTGTCACTGGCCCAATACGACCTGCTCCATTATCTTCTGCTGTTCCCACTAACCCATGTTCTTGCTGAAACTTTACAATTGATGCGAAGAGATTATCGTCGTATATTCCACTTGTTCTCCCTTTATAATACCCAAGGAAACGAAGCAGTCGTTGCGCTTCTGCAATGGAATCCTTTGATGCTGACGGATCAATAAACTGTTCGAAAGGCTGTTCTGCACCTTTTCTCTGCTTTGCCCCAAGAACGAATGCTGCTGAGGTTGCATCGAGACCATCAGATATTTTTAGCTGGTAATCATGTAAAAATGCATACCAACTATTCTTTGTTTGTTCTCCAAAAAATCCTGTTGGCCCTCTTTTAAGGTAGCCTATATCGTGAAGGTAATCTTGTAGAAGGTATACAGACAGTCCCCTGTCCCCTACCTTTGGTCTTAAGGCTAGCAAGTTATCTTTTTCAATAAAATATGTTCTGAGTTCATCAATCGGCGCTGGCAATGCTGCAAGGTCAAACTGAACGTCTGGCTGTGCAGTCCCATTTGGATATACTGTACCCTTTACTCTTTGTACGCCAAATGCCAACGCTCTGGCGAGTCCCTCCTCTCCATGTCCTGCCCAGATATCTAAACGATGTTTTCCGTTTCCAAGTTCATTGATTGCGCCACCTCTATCATTCACACGTACTGTTCCAAGCCCTGGCAACGTAATTGTCGTCCCAAATGGATACGAACTTGGCGCAGCAATCATTCCAGGATACACCGCTGTACCATCCGCTCCATGCAGCCCTTGTCCATTAAGTATTTTATCTACCTCTTCCCCTCCTTTAACGTAGCAACATTGGTTTGGCAGTGGTGAGTAGTATGCAGTAATAACAAACTCTTGTGTGTAAGGCTCTGTATGAATAACCGGATTACTATATGTATGATACGGAAGAAAAATTGCAATCGCACTCAGGAGTACAATGATATGCTGAGGCACTCGTTGTTCTTTTGTTCTGTAGAGTTGGTGTGTTTGTATTTTCAAATCTCATTATTATACACGAAGTCATAAGTCTTGACTGCCAAGTAAACATAACATTATACAATTATCTCGTCTTCGAGCCTCATTCCAAACTTTCCAGGTATATAAACACCTGGCTCTATAGTAATAATTTCATTTTTGAGTAAAGGCGTACTTTTTGCCTTAGTAGAGAGCGTTATTCCCTCATGAATGTCAAGACCTACACCATGGCCAAGGCTATGCGTGAAATATTTTTCAAGGTCATACTCTGCAAGAATATTTCGAGCGATACGATCGATTTTGTGGTTTGTAACCCCTGGTTTTACTGCTTTTTCAGATTCTAATTTTGCCCTACTCAAAGCTGAAAACACCTCCTCTTGGAGCTTTGATTTCTTCCCCGTAAAGAAGACTCTACTCTGGTCTGCGCAGTAACCCTCTACCTTTGCACCCACATCAATTTGTACGATATCCCCTTTTTTCAGTTTTTTCTTTGTTGGTGAATGATGAGGTATTGCAGAGTGTGTGCCAAATCCTACGATTGCATCAAATGATAACCCCTCAGCGCCAAGCTCTCTAGCCCACAGTTCTAGCTGCCACGCGAGTTCTTGCTCCGTTATACCTGTTGTTAATGCATTGGGAACCCTTTCCATCATTACCCTCGTAATCCGCTGAGCCTTCTTGAAATGCCGTAGCTCTGCTGCATCTTTTGATCTTCTATACTCCTCAATGATGCCAGATGTTTGAACAAATTTTGTGTTCAAGAAACTACGTTTCCATCTGTTGAACCGTGCAACTGTGACGTCAAATGCTTCAAAACCGCATTTTTTTACTGTCTTAAGCTCTTTCGTAATACTATCGATATCCTGTACTACTACCCCTTTATACACAGAGTTTTGCGCCTTTTCTGTGTACCTTGCATCTACTAGTAATACTGACTTTTTAGCTTTTATTAGTAAAAAACCAGTACTCACTCTTACGCCTGTTAGATAAAAAATATTCGTAAGATTGGATACAAGAAATGCATCTACCTTTGCATCTGCTACTATGGATTGAAGTCTCATTGGTCTCATAGTCCTTAGGGTAGCGCTGAAGCGCAAAATTTGCTACAATAGTATGAAACATACATACCAATATTTTTATGCGTACACTCCTCGCACCGTCTACAGTACTTCTTGCGTTACTCATTGGATTCTTTGTAGGAGCAATGCCTGAAATGGTGACTGCACAAGTATATGGTGGGCCTGGAATTATTGGTGGTATTTCACAAGCTCAGGCAATTTTAGGAATTTCAAATGGAGACCTACGAGGAACTATCCTTAGTCTCTTGTTTGCCGCACTGTCCTTTATGGCACTTGCAGCCTTTGTTGTTATTGTGATTGCAGGTATATATTTAGTACTTAGCCTTGGTGACGAAGGTCAAAAAGATAAAGCGAAAAAAATTATTGGGTATGCTGCTGGCGGACTCATTGTTATTGCACTTGCCGCTGCAATTGTTGGAATTGTTATTACTGCAACAAATGGTGAAGGCCTCTTTGGCCCACTACCTGCATGGCCTACAGGAACAGATCCTCGTGCAGTGATTCTAGGAGTACTACTCGGCATTCTTCTCTTTATGGGACTTGCTGCCGTTGTTATTATTGTTATTGCTGGTATTATACTTATCTTTAGCCTTGGAAATGAAGGTTCACTCGACCAAGTGAAACGCATTATTCTCTATGCTGTTTCTGGTCTTATTATTATTGCGCTTGCCGCAGGTATAGTAACATTCATCATTAATGCAATTGGTGCTGGTTCACTTTTTGGTACTGTACCATCGCTGGGTAATACCGGTGGAACAGATTTACGAACAACCGTTCTTGCTATTTTGCAAGGTATTTTAAACTTCATGGCTCTTGCAGCAGTCGTTGTTATTGTTATTGCTGGTATTATTCTTGTTGTAAGTGGTGGTGAAGAATCTTCAAAAGATAAGGCAAAACGTATTATATTCTACGCTATTCTCGGACTCTTGGTTATTGCCTTAGCAAGTGCCATTGTAGGATTCATTAACTCTGCAATTTTATAATGACCATTCGACATTCATCTATAGCATCAGTACTTACAATAGTAGCTATTGCAGGTTCTGCAGCAGTTGCTCAGCTTGTATCTTCAGAAGAAGAGCAACTACAAACAACTATTGGCTCTGTCTTTGAAATTCAATCCGTAGGACAAACAGGACAAACAAGCTGGGTACTTACACAAAATGGAGAATTTGTTGAGGCAAATAGGGATAGTGTATTTCGAACTCGCTTTTCACAACCTGGCACCTTTTTGCTAGCTGCAGAAACGGAAAAAAATGGCGAAACTATTCGCAGAGATTTTCGTATTTCGGCTCTTGATAGAAAGCCAGGTGATCAACAAAACATATCTGATGGCACCTCTATAGCAAAGTTTCACCCTACACTTCAGAGCGGAATAGTTCAGCTTTCAAAAAGCTTACAAGTCTTGACTATTACCCCAAAGCGAAAGGATATAAAAGTTATTGCTATCGATACTGATATACAAGCTGACAGTAACAATGATGGAAATCCACAAAATGATGACGATACGAAAAATACATTATTCCGTTCTGAAGGCACTCCTCTCCATTTATGGATTATGAATGGTGACACCAGAGCCATGAGAATGGGTGTACTTTTCTTAGACAATACGACGCAGTTTGAAAGTATATCTATTACGAATGGAACATCTTCACTACCTGACTCAGATAAATACAATAACCCAAATACTATTGGAGAGGCTCCAGATGGCATAAAAATTCAAGTGCTTAAAAGTGATAATGGAGAAGTACAATTTGGACTCCAGATGAATAGCGAAGAAAAGAGATCTACGTTACTACTGTGGAACTTTGGTGATGGGCAACAGAGTATGCTCGACAAGCCAATCCATATCTTTGCAGAATCTGGTACATATGACATTAGTGTTGAAGTACGAGACCTTGCAACTGGAATCGTTAACAATACGATAAAAGATACTATTGTTGTTAATAGGATGATGGAAGAAACCGAAAACCAACCTGGAACTACTGAACCATCACAACCCAAGGAGAAAAAAGGGGATAGTGGGTCAATTTTTGGATTAATCTTCAAGCTTATTATAACCCTAATTATTTCTGGAGCAGTTGGAGCAGGTGTCTTATTTATTGTTGGAAAAGTAAAGAAGAAAGGATTCTCCCTTGAAAAAAGCCTTCAAAAAGCAGAGGAAGCTATTGTTAAAACTCCAAAGGAAACAGTTGCAGAAAGTGCACCTCCTATGGAAATTCGAGAAGAAGCGGAAGTTGTTCCACAAGCACCTGCGCCAGAGCCAGAACCTATGGTTATGCCAGACTGGCTTGCACAACAAGAACATACACCCGTTGCTGAGCCTCAAACAGAAACACCTACTCCAGAGCCAGTAGTAGAGACAGCGCTCCCAGTGGAAACTGCTCCTGAAGAACCTGCTCCACATGTGAAACACGATGCAATGGAGCCATCAACAGATCAGCTCAAAACAGATACAACGCAAGCTCCAGATTGGCTACAAAGTGGAATCGAAAAAGCTGAAGAAGTAGGACAAGATGTGGATACACCTCCACCAGAAGAGCTTCAGGTTCCAAATCCTGTAGGACAAAACACTGTTGTCGATACAGAAAAGGAAGAACGACTACGGGAAAAAAAGCGTCTAAAAAGGCAACGATATAGGGAGAATCTCAAAAATCGAAAAGATCAACCTGCTGCTGAAAACGTACAGGAAAATACATCCGAGTCTCCTGCAAATACCCCAGAATCAGAGGATATAGAGCCAAAGGATATGGATGAGACTGTAGCCTTTATTAAAGCAGAAGATATAGAGCCAATGGATCCAGAGGAAAAACAAGGATCTTAAAGCTTTTCATGTGCTGTCTTGCCTTGTAGGATACCTCCGATCTCATGGCGAGATTAGCTCAGTTGGTTAGAGCGTCCGGTTGTGGTCCGGAAGGTCAAGGGTTCGAACCCCTTATCTCGCCCCAGTATTTGACACTTATACAATAATAGTATTAAATACTATTATGAGTAGATCTGATCAGATTGGCAATACCCCATTACTTGAACTAAATGAACTTGCAGGAAAGCCTCTGAAAGCAAGAGTTCTTATTAAGGACGAATCTGTAAATCCAACTGGAACACATAAAGATCGAAAAAGTGCATGGATTATTGAAAAAGCACTCGAGAATGATATAGACACACTGGCCATCCTGACCGCAGGAAATGCTGGTTTCAGTCTTGCAACCCTTGCAAAAGATACTGACATTGACGTTGTCACTATTGTGTCGAATGACATTCGCCCAAAAATAAGATCTGCACTTGAACGTGCTGGTGCTCGTGTTGTTGAAGCGGATCTTTCTCAACCTCTTGAGTCACAAGATATTTGTAACCTTGCATGTACACGAGCAAATAAAAAAATTTGGGATGTTACGAATGAAGGACGTGAAGCGTATCAAAATATTTATCATGAAATAGTACAAGAAAAACCTGAAATAATCATTTGTCCTATTGGAAGTGGGGAGCTCTACATGGGAATCTGTAAATCTGTCGAAGAGCGTAATGCGGATACAATTGTTAT
>PFDQ01000037.1:4655-7422 GCA_002772815.1 Candidatus Peregrinibacteria bacterium CG10_big_fil_rev_8_21_14_0_10_42_8 | reverse complement strand
TGACCCCTGTTGCATACAGAGATTATCTGTTGTCCCAGGTCGAGGGTTAGGGGGTTCTACTGTGTCTACCAAATGGGGTACACTTCACCAAGTTGAATTCGACCCGAGTGCGAGTGCGCAGCACGAAGCAAGAGGGCGAAGATACTTGGCAGGCCATAGCTCCGGAACGTAGTGGAGGAGCGACGGCTTGCCAGATAAAATCGTGTAAATAGACCCACAAGCCTCTTTATTTTGCTAATATAACGATATGGCAACTTTTACATTCTGGTGGTCAATTATTTCAACAATAATATCTCTGATATTGATGTATGTCGCTATCTGGCAGTATCTTGAAGGAAAAAATGCAAAAAAACGCCAAAAAGCTCAAGTCAAAATCTGGATGCAAGATGCGCTAGGGATCAGTGAAGGATTGAAAATAGTGCTTACTAATGGTCTTACAGATAAGTTCTCAACCCCTAGGGATGTTGCAAATGCTATTTGGGGTATCCAGTCTTCAGCATTTGCTCTGTATCAAAGTTTATACGAAGAAAGATGTATAACTGAGGAAGAGTATATAGAAAGGCAAAAGAAAATTTTTGAGAGACTTGAAGAGAGACACGAACAACAGGATCAGTCGATTGCTCCCGATACGATTAGTCCAAATCAGACCCATGTGCCTCCATCCTCCTCGTAAAGGAACTCCCAACAATCTCCAAAATTGCCCGAAGGGGTTGACACCAGACCCGACTACACAGCCAATAACTGCGCGTGTAAAGCGATCCACGTGCCCTTGATTATCAGTTTGACATGAAATTCTGCTAAGATTCACATATGTTTAAATTTTTGACCGTTGGGATTCCATTGACTTGCATGCTTGCATTGGTAGGCTGTTCAACTTCAACAGAGGCACCTTCTTTAGATTCATCAAATGAAGAAGAGTCAAGTAAGGTTCAACAAGAAGCCATAGAGCAACAACCAGCAGTTGAGCAAAGATCAACTGTTGAGCAGAAAATTAAATGCGAAGAATTCGGCGAAGAGAATTATCAGAATATGTATATGGATGATGGTTGGATTGAATTTGAATACTATTACAGCCCAGTATTGGATACGTGTATTTTACAGCGAGAAGAATTTGGACCAGATCCAGATATGTACGTTTGGAAATTGTATGACATGTTCACTAAAGAAATTATTCTTTATTATGCAACTTTTGATGGTATTGGATGTATGAGTGCGCAAGAATGTGTGGATTCACTGGATAAATATAATGCTAAAAAGAAGGAAATATTAGACATGAGATGAGCCTATAGATTTTCTGTGTATAGAGTGTAAAATCACTTACTTTATTAAATTTATTAAATTCAATATTCTTCGGAGTCTGAAAAAATTCTGGTTTTGGGTCAAGCAAAATTCCGCACCACTACAAACAGTCATTGCCACATTAGGCTTGTTTGCTCTCATTGTGGGCTTCAAGACTTTGAGATTCGAAGTTCAAAAATTCAACCTAGATTATGGAAACCAAATAGTAGTTACCTATAGCGGATCAAACCTAACGACAAAGCCTTTGAATAATTTAGTTTCAGACTTGAATATGAATGTTGAGGTTTTTTTAAAAATTTCCGATAAACAGTTTACTACGCAAAATCCTCAATATATTCAGGTTAAAAATTACCTAGAAGAAAATTTCGAATGTATTGGTGCATTTTGTGAGCGCAATCACCTAAGCTTATCTGCAAAAGAGTCGATCTTCAACTTTAATGAGCAAATGAGGAATCTAGAAATAATTTTCAATGAAACTCCTAAAAAAGTCTACGCAGAGCTGCTTTGTATTGCGACTATAGATTATTCAGATCCCCAAAGAAGGTACCAAAAAGAGCATTATGTTGCCACTAATTGTTTGGAGGGATACTGGGCATCGGAGCCTTTTAGGGTTACTACTGAACAACTCTCAAACTACTTGCAAAATGATCAAATTATTGGAACTATTGATTTCTCAAAAACAGATAAATTTGGCTTGGCTAGCTTTTATTTTACAAGAAGAATGTTGGTATTTCTTTCTAGGAATCGCTGGTACGAAAGATATATAGAGCCCTCTTCTGTACGCCAATATCGTCTTTATTATCACTGATCCACGTGCCCTCAGCCTCCTTATGAAAGGACTCCCAAAGACCCCAAAAATTCCGCTACAATTTGGTTCCGGATGTCACGTACTCAGCCAAGTTGAATTCGACCCGAGTGCGAGTGCGCAACACGAAGCAAGAGGGCGAAGATACTTGGCAGGCCATAGCTCCGGAACGTAGTGGAGGAGCGACGGCTTGCCAGATAAAATTGTGTTAATAGACCCACATGTCATTCAATCTAATTAATCCAACGAGCGTTACCGAATGGGCAATTATTACCTTCATCGGTTCTGCTCTTGTAACCTCTTCACTTTATTTGTTAAGATTTTTGTGGAATACATTCAAAGCGATTAAAGTTGCTTACATTCTTACACAAAACAATTTGCCCAGAGGAAGTGGAGGACTGAAGCTCATGAGGGCTAGTAGGATGCTACTTGTTGCTGAGGAGAGATTAAATTCAAGTAGTACACAAAAATTTAATATCGGAACTGATAAGTCGAACCATGTTGAAAAAGCAATTGATGAGTTCTTAAGAGATCATGACTTGGTCAATATTTATGATGAACGAGATACTACGATGGTAGAGAAACGAGATACACAATTGGTCAGCATAGTTGTGCTTATTCTAAAACTCCTACAAAGGCTACACTTTATCAAGTGACCCACCT
>PFDQ01000037.1:0-4643 GCA_002772815.1 Candidatus Peregrinibacteria bacterium CG10_big_fil_rev_8_21_14_0_10_42_8 | reverse complement strand
AACCCTAAACTTTCTGTCTCATTGCAGTCTCATTTGTTTGGCCCACCTGAGCCAGCAGCCACTGCGACTGCAATACATACGCAGACTATTTCGAAGATGAAGGTTACATCACCCCCTTTGGACGCGTAAGAGGAGCAAAAAGGAATTTCACATATTTAAATTTATAGCAGATACCAAAACTATACAAGGAATTATCGAATCTTTTCCGACTGCAAAGGCACAATCCACGGTGAATGAAAAATTGACCACTTCACTTTTGCGAGATCTACTGTTGGGTCGATAAGATCTTGCGACTCACGACCATTCAACGATGCTGATGCTAATGCATACACTTCGACATTCTTCATCCCCTGCTTTTGATATTGGTCTCGAAGCCAATGAGCGAATTGTAAAATCATATCTGGCCGTGTGGACATCTTTCGTTCTTGGCGACTGTTTAGATAATCCTCTGGGTCTATTTGAAATTCCCTACCAGAGTCTGGATCCCTAATAAGAAAGTGGGTACGCCCACTCTTGCTCCGAAGCTTCATGCGCCAGCTGTACATATGCCCTTCTTCTGTCCAGTGCACTGCTCCCGGATAAAGCCAATGTCGAAATGGAAAGAGGAATTGAAACACGAAAAACACCGTCATAAATAGGGCAAGAAGCTTCTGAGCTGTCGTAAATTTTAACAACACTGATGCTTTCGCCTTTAATGAAGCCCTTTGCATTCTGATAACCATTCGTGTCTCTTTTTGCTTTGTGCATCGCTCCCATAAAGACCGAGGCCAATCGGACTCAAAGAATGTTAGTGTTCCCGTCATCATCATCCATGGGAAAATGCCTATGCTAAACATATGGTCATTCATGAGGTTAAACGCTAATGCACATGTCATTCCTATCCACCGTGTCTTTCGCCACAACAGAAGTGGAACAAGTGCTAAATCCAAAAAAAGACCTGCATAGCTCAGTGTAAGGCCCATCCAACGTTCATGGACATACGAACCTATTAAAAATAGGTCTGATTCATCAAAAATCCAGTCAGATAGTGGATAACCGTGCAACCAATCTTCATTGAGCTTTGCGATGCCTCCATAGAAGTATGTAATCCCGAATTGAGCCCGAATCGCCCATAATCCCCACTGAGGAATGAAAATCGACTGAGATACCCCCTTTTTTAGCCGTATCCATGCATCGAGTGACCATACTCTATTCGCTGGGATGAATATCATCGAAATAGCGACAAGAATAACGAAGTAGAAGTGGTTTAAGTACCTCGCTTGCTCTAGCAAATAGATATACGAAAACATCACCGCCAAACACACTGCAGAAACCCTGTACAATAAGCCCACAGCGACCATAGCTGCAAATACCCCCATAATAATGAAGTGTAGCTGCATAAGCTCCAAACTCGGCCATGGATGAACCCACGAAAAGCCTGGATATGTGAAATAGAAGTTTTTATTTGTGTAATAAGACTCAATCCAATGATGATCAAAGTACCGTGTCACTTCCCACACCATGATCGCACCAAAGAAAAAGCGAAAAATCGCCATCGATGCAGCGTCAATGGGCCTGTACATCCATAAAAGTATTCTAGTAGGGCTCACGAGCGAAAATTTAGCATATTAAAGCTATATTACCAAATCTTGACCATTTACTCAGAGTATTGACAAATACCAGTTTGTTAGGTATAAATACCCTCCTTTTTCCGGAAAAACTTTTATGGAAAACCGTAGATTCAAGCGCCTATGGGCCAATATCACCTTACTCGGCCTCGTAATCACACAGTTCTCAACTGGAGTATTCCCTATTCCAATTGCACCAATCGATAGTACATATGCCATTAATACTGTAACACTTGGCTCGACAAACGAACCTGCTCAGCTGGGTGATAGCCTCAGCCCAAGTGCTACGCCAAGTATTCTAGAGCAAGACCTCGACTGTGATAATGGTAATGTAGTTACCTCTATTTTTTTCAAAGAAGCAGATAACGGAAGCTACCAAGAATCTGTAGATGCAGTCGGAATTGGATGTTCCCCACTTCTTGATGACGGTACAGTCGATTCCTCGAATGAAGAAGATCAACGAATCGGGAGTGATTTTAGTGGAAACTCAAGTAATGAAGAACGGGTAACTTGCCCATCAGGCACTGCTGCATCAGCTGTAAAATACAAAGGACTCACCTATAGCTCTGGAATATCAGACCACACAGATGGTGTAACTATTACCTGTAGAAGTGTTTCTAATGACGGAGTAGGGCCTATTACTAGCGAGCCACCAATCCCTTCTTTGCAATCTGGGAATGCACAGGGGACCGTCATTCGTGCATGTGGAAATGATGAACTCCTTACCGGTATCACCTACGACCACTTTAATGCAAATCGTAACCAAGATAATCACCCAATAGATCTCGTAGACAGTATTGCGCTCTACCGATGTAAACCAGTAGAACTCACAGAAGTACAACAACCGATTTGTAGCGATGGTATTGATAATGACGGTGATGGTTTAACAGACTATCCAAACGATCCTGGATGTAGTAGTGCAAAGGATGATACTGAGACAAACTCATCAGGTCCTGACTGTGATAATGGCAAGGATGATGATGGTGATGGTCAGATCGACTATCCAGCTGACTCTGGTTGTACAGATCCAACAGATGATGATGAAAGAAATGGTACAGGGGTAGCAGACTTGTCTATCTCTAAAACTGCACCATCACAGATCTTCCGCGGATCAACAGTCTCTTACAGTATTCAGATTCATAATAATGGTCCTGATGCAGCTCACAATGTTCAGATCACCGATGCAATTCCTGATGTAAAAGTTCAGAGCTCAAACAGCCGAGTAGACCTTGTCTTCAACAATGCTCAGTCTGATAATAGATGTTATACGTCTGGAAATGATGTTGTCTGCAACATCAGTACAATCAATAACAATGCAACTGAGAACCTAAATATTGTCTTTAACATCCCAGGAAACTCTGAATGTAGTGCCGTTGTTATCAATGAGGCAGTTGTATCTTCAGATACGACAGACCCTATTTCTGGAAACAATGATGATGAAGCAGCCTCAACAGTAAACTGTGCAACTCAAACCCTGGATGTAGTGAAATCTGGCCCATCAACAATTGTTCGTGGAAATGAAATCAGCTACACCATTGTTGTAACAAACAACCTTGGTTTTGATGCTATCGATAACCGACTCATCGACCCAGTACCAAACAACCTACAATACCTACGTGCAAACGACAGTATCTGCCGATATGAAGGACAAACAAACGAAGTAGTATGTGGACACTTTGACCTTGATGACGGCAAATCTCGAACATTTGTTCTGACATTTAAGGTAAAAGATACAATAGCTTGTAGTAGCACTATCACAAACATCGCAGATGTCTGGTCTAACCATCCAGGAGTAGACCCACAGTGGAGTAACGCTGTACGAACAGATGTTCTCTGTAACAATCCAGTACTCAGTATTACAAAAACTGACAACCGAACTACTGCACTTCGTGGCGATATGCTTGAATATGAAATCGATATCACAAACAGCTCAAACTTTGATGCTACAAATATTGAAATTATCGACACTCTACCACCTCAAGTTTCCTTTATAAGTGCAAGTGCAGGTGGAACCTATAACGGTGCTTCACGTACAGTACGTTGGAATCTTGATATTGATGGAAATGATACAGAAAGAGTCACTGTCCTTGTTAGCGTAAAAAATACAACGAACAATGGCACAGTCTTATACAATACAGTTGCTATTACTGGAGGCGATAGCGATACAGACACAACAACTGTAGAAGTTCCTCAACCAGAGTTCACAGCAACGAAGACAGTAAATAAAAGTACAGCACAAGTTGGTGACCGTCTGACTTACGAGATTAAGATTGAAAACACAGGAACAGTAACCCTTGGTGGAACATGGGTAATTGATACCATTCCAACAGGATTAACGTTTAACTCAGGTCTTTCAGATAGCCGTTGTTTCAAGTCTGGAAACGATGTGAAGTGTGGAGATGATGAGATTGATCCATATGATGATGACACCTACAAACTTGTATTTGATATAAACACCTACGCAACATGTAATGCAAATATCTACAACACTGCACAGGTTGTATTCATGGATAACGGTAACCTCACAGGAAATACGAACCAAGTGCAGACATATGTGGAATGCCAAGACCCAGAAGCAGACCTCTCTATTTCAAAGACAGCACCTGCTCAAGTCTTCCGCGGATCAACAATCGAATACACACTACGAGTGGATAACAATGGGCCAGATACAGCTCAAAATGTTCAGATCATTGATGCAATTCCTGATGTAAAAATCCAGAGCTCAAATAGCCGAACAGACCTTATCTTCAACAGTGCTCAGTCTGATAGTGCATGTTACGTATCTGGAGGTAGTGTCATCTGTACTATCGGAACACTACAAGCAAATACATACGACACTGGAAGAATAGTCTTTGATATCCCTTCCATTGCAGAGTGTAGTGCAGCAATCATTAATGAGGCTGAAGTGGAATCTACAACACACGACCCACTACTTAGCAATAATGATGACAGTGCAGCATCAACAGTAAACTGTGCAACTCAAACCCTGGATGTAGTGAAATCTGGCCCATCAACAATTGTTCGTGGAAATGAAAT
>PFDQ01000044.1 GCA_002772815.1 Candidatus Peregrinibacteria bacterium CG10_big_fil_rev_8_21_14_0_10_42_8 | reverse complement strand
GCAAGTTTATTTTTTCTTTCCAGTGAAAGTGAGGCTTTCACCGAGGAAGTTCTTTTCTACAAGTGCTTTGTATTCTTCGTCCATGCGCTTGAAGAATTGATTGAATTTTGCAGTTGCGGGATTGTTGTTTTCTTCCAAGAATGTTTCTCGGTTACCTATGGTAAAGTTGTTCTGTGGAGAGCCATTCATTTGCCACTGCAAATGGTTAAAAATGTTGTATCGTTGTACATTTCCTACTACGCCTTCGAAACCTGCCTTATCTACTAGGTCTTCTAGTGTTTTTTTGGAGAAGTATGAAAGGTGCGGTTCACGGTAATAGAAGTCTGCATATTCTGGTATGTCATACAGACTGAGTAATACATCGTCGAGGTTTGGTAGTTCTATATATAGCGTTCCATCGTCCTTCATGTGTTTGCCGAGGTTCATAAGAAACTCGACGGGGTTATCGACATGTTCTACTACTTGGAATGATGTTACGATGTCGAAAGGACCTTCGGGGATGTTTACGGTTTCTATGGATTCTCCGTACACGGGAAAGTTATGTGTTTTTTGGCAGTATTGCACTTCATCTTGGCTGAGTTCTACCCCTACGCGTGTGCCTACCTTTCCTTCAAGTGCTGCGAGAAAGTGTCCTGTAGAACAACCGACATCAAGCACTTTTGTCTCTGGCTTCAGTAAGTCTCCCATAGACTTTATGATTGTCCCTTGAAAAGGGAAGTACGTATCAAATACATCTTGACAAGTAGACTCTTTTGTCAGATCTGGTCCATGTTTTTTACGGTATGTTTCCTGTTCATAATAGGCTTTTGTACCCTCTGGAAGTACACGAAGGAATACAAAACTACAGTCGTTACATTGTAGAACGTCTCTTTTTATGTCATTACGGAGTGTTCCTCGTATGACGGAGCAATTGATAGATTGGCAAATAAGACAGGACATGGGTAGAGAGTATGGGAGTCTGAGTGTGCGAACAATATAAATTTGAGGAAATAGTACGTAAAAAAAAGAAAAATGAAAAATGAAAAATATAAATTCTGATAAGGTATTGTAGCTATATGAATAATCCAAAGATTACCATTGCTGGCAGAGATATTGGATTGGACTTCCTCCCTTTTATTATTGTCGAAATTGGAATTAATCATGAGGGGAGTATGGAGAAAGCAAAACAAATGGTTGATGATGCAGCTGCAGCTGGTGCTGAGTGTGTAAAATTTCAGTCACACGTTATAGAAGATGAGATGACATCAGTCGCAAAGAATATTGTGCCAGGGCATACTACAGAAAGCATTTGGGATATTATGCAGCGTTGTGCGTTTTCCGAGGAACAAGAGCGAGAGTTACAGCAGTACTGTGCAGAGAAGGGGCTTATTTATTTGTGTACCCCCTTTTCCCGTGCCGCTGCTGACAGGCTTATTTCTATGAATGTTCCAGCTATAAAAATAGGTTCGGGTGAATGTAATAATTACCCTCTTATTGAACATATTGCACAATATGGAAAACCAGTGATTATGAGTACGGGAATGAATAATCTTGAATCTATTGCTCCTGCGGTAGCAATACTTGAAAAGTATGGAACGCCGTATGCTCTTTTGCACTGTACATCTATGTACCCAACGCCATATGACAAGGTACGGCTTGGTGCAATGGAGGATTTAGCAAAAACTTTTCCTGGCATAGTGGTTGGCTCTAGTGACCATTCTCTTGGGATTTGGACATGCTTAGGGGCAGTGGCACTTGAGGCAAGTATTCTAGAAAAACATTTCACATCAGATAAAACATGGGAAGGCCCAGATATTGCGATTTCTATAGACCCTGCAGAATTGAAAGAACTAATTATCGCATCGGCTGCGGTACACGCATCCCTTGGTGGCTCAAAAAATATTTTAGAAGAAGAACAAGATGTTATAGATTTTGCATACGCATGTGTGGTTACTATAATGCCTATCTCTAAGGGGGAGGCATTCACAAAAGAAAATATTTGGGTTAAGCGTCCAGGGACTGGTGAAATCAAGGCGAAGGATTACGATAGTCTACTTCATCAATATGCATCCGAAGATATTGGTATGGATATCCAAGTTACTTGGGATCATGTTTCTTCTTCTTCTTTATGAAAACGGTACTTATTGTCGTTGAACGTCGTGCAGATTACAGTCGTTATCGACCGATAATGGAATTACTGAAGAACGATCCAGAATTTGCTATTCATCTTGTGGTAACAGGGAACAATCTTTTAGCAGGTCATGGAAAGGATATTGAAAAGATTAAAGCAGATGGGTTTGTTATCAATGACACTATTGAAATGTTCACTGAAGATTCGCCAGATACGGGAGCAGAGATGGCACGCGGCATTGCAAGAGTTATGAGTGGTGTGACTGATATTCTCGAACGTGTGAAGCCAGACATTGTTCTTACCGGTTTTGATATAGGGGCTAACTTTGCCACCACTGTTGCTGCAGCCCACATGAATATTCCCGTTGCCCATATTCAAGGAGGAGAGGTGACAGGTAATATCGATGAAGGTATCCGCCATGCAATGAGTAAATTTGCACATATCCATTTTCCAGCAACAGAAGATGCACGCAATCGCCTGATTCGTATGGGTGAAAATCCGAATCATATATTTACCGTTGGGTGTCCATCTTTGGATGTACTTCTTTCAGCTCCAGAAATTCCAATACAAGAGCTAGAACAGACATTTAATGTCGATTTTTCTAAGCCAACAATTATTTTTATTCAGCATCCTGTTACGTCCGAAAGTGAGAAGTCTGCAGAGCAGATTCAGGCTACTCTTCGGGCTTTAGAACAGGTGGATGTGCAGGTTATTGCTCTCATGCCAAATAATGACTCGGGCTTTAGTAGTATTGTTGACACACTGAAGAATTCAAATTTCCATTGGTATAAAAGTTTAGATGTTGAAACATTCGCTAATTTATATCGTCATGTATGGGCTATTGTTGGCAATTCAAGTTCTGGCATTCATGAGGCGGCAACATTTCATGTTCCAACAGTGAATATCGGCACGCGTCAGCATGGTCGTGAACGACCAGAGAGTGTGATAGATGTTGATAATAATACAGAAGATATTGTCGCTGCCTTACAGAAAGCTCTTTTTGATACAGAGTATCGCAAGAGCGTGCAAACAATGATTAATCCGTACGGAGATGGTAAGTCTGCTCCTAAAATATACGAGATACTAAAGACATTTAATGTAGATGGTATTATTCAAAAGAAATTTTATGAGTAAGTCGGTTTTGCTTATTGGTGGTTCAGGACTACTTGGCACTGCGCTGCAGCATTACCTACAAGAGGATGATAGCTTTATTGTGAGTGCACCTTCGCATGACGAGTGTGATCTTTTGGATGTAAAGCATTTGCACGGTATGACATATGACATAATCGTAAACCTTACAGGACAAGTGTCTTCTCCTATGTCACTATGTAGAGAGCTTAATACAACGGGTATACAAAATGTTTTGACTGCTATTCACAATAGCGACACATTCTTGGTGCAGGTATCTACGGTTGCTGTCTATGGCACGACAGAGAATGTTACAGAATCTTCTTCCGTGCATCCAGAGACGGAGTATGCGGAATGTAAAGCAGCAGCAGATCGTCTGATACAGGATACTATTCCAGATGATCGCTATCTTATTGCTCGGCTAAGTAATTTGTATGGACCACGTCAGTCAAAGGGGCTTCTGTGGTATTTATTGCATTCTATTCAAGAGGGTCAACAGATTTCGATTGCTGATAATGACGGTACGTTGTGTCGATATTTCTTACATGTAGAGGACGCAGCCAAAATAATATATTCACTCATAAAGAGTAATGCATGTGGCGTTGTCAATATTCCAGGTCCAGATATATATACCATATCAGACCTTATTTCTGAATCTGAAAAGGTTCTGGGCAGACCTATAGATGTGTCTTATGGTACAGCAGCACCAGTGGGTAATATTGGTTATATTGATGATACAGTGCTTAAAAGTTATATTTTACCACAATATTCATACTCCATTGTGGGATATATTGAAGACCAATTAACATAAAATCTATCAAAATCTATCAAGATCTGGTTGCACTCGAATCATTCCTCGTTGATGATTGGGGTATGTCTTCATTTTTTACAGGAAAGAAAATACTCGTCACAGGGGCAACAGGTTCTATTGGGTCTGAAATTGTTCGTCAAGTATTACTACAGAATCCTTCTGTTGTGCGCTTATATTCTCGTGATGAGCACAAGCAATTTATGATGGAACAAGAACTTAGGGGTAGCGAGAAAGTACGATATCTCATTGGAGATGTACGAGATTTATCACGTCTTAGTAGTGCGATGGAGGATATTGATTATGTTTTTCATACTGCAGCATACAAGCATGTACCTCTTTGTGAGTACAATTCTTTTGAGGCAGTGAAGACGAATGTTATCGGTACACAAAATGTCATCGATGCAGCTTTGCAAAATAATGTAGAACGAGTTGTGCTTATCAGCACAGACAAGGCAGCTAGTCCGTCAAATGTTATGGGGGCAACCAAGCTATTGGCAGAAAAGCTTATGACGTCTGCAATGCATTCTAAGGGAACACGAAATATTTTGTTTTCTAGTGTACGGTTTGGCAATGTTGTTGGATCACGTGGTTCTGTGATTCCAACATTTATTTCTCAAATAGAAAATGGTGAACCAGTTACGATTACAGATCCTGAAATGCTTCGGTTCTTTATGTCTATCCCACAAGCAGTGCAGCTGACTATGGATGCTATGCAACAGATGATGGGTGGTGAAGTGTTTATTCTAAAAATGCCTATTATGAAACTTGGTGATTTGGTAGATGTGCTTATTGAAAAGTATGGAAACGACAAGACGGAAAAAAAGATTATCGGTCTTCGTGCAGGGGAAAAGATGACTGAAGAGCTTATGACAGAAGCAGAATCTGCTTATGCAGAAGAAAAGGAAAACATGTTTATTGTACATACTTTGCATAACCTTCCTGGTGAAGACTTTTTAGAATTTAAACCACATAATGATATAAAAGGCTGGGACTCATCTAGCAGTATGTTGCTTACGAAAGAGCAAATAGCAAAAATGGTTTAAAGCACGTCACTATTTACAACACATCGCACATGTGATTTTTGTACGTACGCAAGAAATGCTTCAAGATCTTCCCACATATCATAGCGTTCAATTTCATGACTATGCCCCCATAAATGAAACTGCACAGGTGTATCTTGTTGCTTTGTTTTTGCGATATCAAATAGGGCTTTTGCAAGAGAAAGCCAATCTTTCATATCTACTTCTTTTACCCCTAACGTCATTAGTTCTTTTTTGCGTGCACGTTTTGGGCCATTGTTATCTAGTAAATGCCACCACTTCGACCATGTCTTTCTTTTTGGGAATGGCGTGATTTGAAGAGTTGTCGGTATTGCAAATGGGTCAGATATAGCCATCTTTTGCCTCTCTGTCGTACGTGCTCCTTTAAAGCCTGCATTGTATACCAGCTGTTTTACTTCATCGTTATAAAAGCCATAAGGGTAACAAAACATCATGCAAGGAGCTCCAGTCACTTTTTCTACCCATGCTTTACTTTCAATAATTTCTGTTTTTGCATCTTTAATACTTACTTCTGTAAGCTTGCTGTGATGCATTGTATGGGCACCAATTTCATGTTGTGCATGGAGCTTGGCGATCTCATTAGTAGTCATCATTACTTTTGCATGCTGTTGCTGTGGACAGACGTAAAAGGTGCCTTTGCATTCGTAACAGTTTAGTAAGTCTGCAAGACGAATGTCCAGCTTGTAGCCGTCGTCCCAGGAAGTTGTGAAGATCATATTAGTGATTGATAGAGTGATTCTATACTTGAAATCATAGTATCTGTAGTGTGCTTTTCTGCCCAATTTCTACAGGACTCTCTTTTAATCTTTTCGTGAAGCAGAATGTTTTCCATGGCACGAATAATAGACTCAGTGTCATCGGGGTCACATTTATAGCCACTTTCTCCATTCTTAATAGCTTCAGCTGCTCCGCTGTCCGTTGGGCCAATGCATGGAATGCCATATCCTGCAGCTTCTATATACACAATGCCAAATCCTTCAAAGGTGTTTGGTGTCGTTTTTGCTGGCATGAGATATAGATCTGATTGTGCATATTGTGACTGTAATTCTTCATCTGAAAGCGTACCTGTAAACGTAACGTAACTTTTTAGGCTATGAGCATGAATATAATTTTGAAGATCCTGTACATACGCATTGTCTGGGTTATATGTTCCGCAAATTGTAAAGTGAATGCCTTTATCTATGGTTTTTACATAGAGGTAAAGCGCTTTGAGCGATTCCAATAGTCCTTTTCGTGGCTTTACACCACCTACACATATGATCTGCTTTACCGTATTTTTTGGCGAGGATATGGAGGCAGGTAGTGTAACGCCATTTGTGATGACTTCAGTTTTTCTTTTAAACAATAGTGCAAATTTTTTGTCTACAAGAGCAGTGAGTTCTTCCGTCACACGCATTTTTGTGTAATTACTCACGGCAATGCATTTGTGTATATGTGTGAGAATCCAACGGGAACGACGCTTGTTTACGAAACCTTGAAACATACGAATCCCATAACTTCCGTGAATTGTTAATATTGTTTTTGATGCAATTCTTTTCCCTAGTAGAGGCAGCATTGCACTGTAAGGTTCTACAGTGATGTGAATTACATCTGGTTGTATATTTTGAATATGTTTTTTTAGACGATGTACATTGCGTATGGCGGTAAAGGGACTGGAGTAATACGATAATGGAGAACCAAGGTCTGATGCATGAAAAACAGTGTGCCCATCTTTTTCCAGTCCATCGCTGAGTGTTTTTGTATACACAGACCAGCCATTTTTTTCTGCAAAGCCATTACTAATAAGAAGAATTTTCATTTCCAAGGAGTGATGTCTGCAGGCAGTGTATCTGGCCTTTTTTGTGGGACAACAGATTCTGTTGTTTTTTGAATAATGCCCATAATACTGACACCATGCGAGAAGCCAAGAGACTTTCCTTCTAAAGCTTTGAGTATCCTTGTGTCTTCACTGGATACCAATGCATGCAGGAGAGCGTTGAGTGGCTTTGATGGCAGGCGTAGGTCGGTATCTGCCGATCCTATGGAAATGCCTATCATGCGTGTTATTTGCCGTATTATACGGATAGGCCAATAGAGTCTTGTGTTCCAATGTGTTACAAGAACTTCTTTGACTGGTAGATCTTTCCAGAGCATGCGGAATCGCTCGGCAGAGTATCGACGAAAGTGGTCAAAACCGCGGTCATGCGTACTCCACAGATGGATATCGGCAGGTGCCATCATGATGAGGTAGGCTTCGGGTTTCATTGCTGAAAGAAGTTCGGATACAAAGAAAAAATCATCTTCGATATGTTCTAAGACATCCAAGAGTAAGACAGCGTCTGCGGTATGAATCTCCGGACAATCCTTCGGTGCGAATCCTGTACGGTATGTTACGCCCGGAAAGCGGACTTGTGCGCTGTGTATTGCCTCTGGAATGGGGTCTATCCCGATACATGAGTAATGCGCTGCAAATGCTGCAGTGTTTGCGCCTGTACCGCATCCCACATCTACAATGTTTCCATTTTTTGGTACGATTTTTTCAAGAATTTTTTCAAGAAGCGAACGTCTGGACGTAAACCACCAGTGCTTTTCTTCGAGTGCCGCATGTACATCAAACTGAGGGATATCCATTATTTTTTTGTAAAGAAAAACCGCAATCGAACGAGTTCCATTTTTAAAATTTGTACGGAGTACTGTCGAATACGTTTGAGGAGTAATGCAGTAGTTGGTGCAGTTTTTGATTCTCCTGCCATTCGTTTTTCGCAGGTGTAGGGGATTTCTACGATTGCATATTTGAGGAGCTTCGCTCGAACAATTAAGTCAATAAAGTATTCCCCGTAGTCACCACGTAGTGGAATGCGCTCAAGGACTTCTCTTTTAATGGCGATAAATCCGCTGGTGTAGTCGTGAAAGGAAGGGAAGAGGAGGAGTCGCATTACTGTGCATCCAAATGTACTAAAGAATATTGCGAGTGCAGATTCTTCGTCTGTATTGTCTGTGCTTTTTTGCTTACCACCTTTTACAAAACGTGATCCCACTGCAATGTCGTTTTCATTCTCAGTGATTTCTTTGATGAGAACTGGAATGACAGCTGGTGGCATAGAGAAGTCGCAATCTAGCCATACGATAATATCGCCTTTAGAGAGTTCTATTCCTCTTCTTATACTCTTTGTGAGGCCACGGTCTTTTAGGCGCCTCTCAACTTGTATGCGTGGGTCTTTTTTTGCCATCTCCTGCGCCACGCGCCATGTTTCATCTGGGCTGTTGTCGTCAATAACAATGACCTCTGTTTCATAGGGGGTTTCTTTGAGTATAGCTGTGATAAGTGGTCCGATATTTTCTGCTTCGTTATACGTTGGCGCCAGTACAGAAATTTTTGGATTAAGCATTGGCAATATCATGAAGAACATCGCTTACATACTCAATTTGTTCATCTGTAATAGCGATTCCTGATGGCAAGTAAAAGCCGCGGTTTGCAATATCTTCACTGACAGGGAATGTCTCGGTGCTTGGAAAGACATTCTGCACAGCTGGTTGGCTGTGGCATGGCAGAAAGAAATCCCTGGTATCGACACCTTTTTCTTTGAGTTTGATGCAGAGTTCATCACGTGTCATTCCGAGTTTATCGTTTACAAGAAGGGCGTACATCCAATAGACATTTTCAGCGTAGTCTTTTGTTGTTGGCAGGGTGATACCTTTGATGTCTGCGAGGAGAGTGTTGTATTTCTGTGCCATGCTTCTCTTGCGTTCGAGGAACATGTCGATATTTTCCATTTGCCCGAGCCCTACTGCTGCTTGGAGGTTTGTTGCACGGTAGTTAAACGCGAGTTCTGTATGGAGGAAACGTTTTTCTGGTGAGTGTGCGAGGTCTTTAAGGGACCTGGCCCTAGTTGCTAGAGCGTCATCATTGGTGCAGACCATCCCTCCTTCCCCCGTGGTAATGATTTTATTCCCATAAAAACTGAAAGCGTTGATGGTTCCAATAGAACCACAGCGTTTGCCGTTATACGTTCCTCCATGGACTTCTGCAGCATCTTCTACAACTGCGATGTTGTATTTCTGTGCAATCTCCATTACGGGGTCCATATCACAACTGTGTCCATAGATATGAACAGGCATAATTGCTTTTGTCTTATCGGTTATTTTGGATTCAAGCTGCATTACATCAATGTTAAATGTATCTGGTTCGACATCAATAAAAATAGGTGTGGCACCTGTGTACATGATTGGAAAAATAGAGCCGATCATTGTGAAGTCTGGGACGATGACTTCGTCTCCTGCTTTAAGGTCTAGTGTTGAAAGTGCAAGGTGCAGCGCAGCTGTTCCACTCGTGACAAAGATAGCGTGCTTTACCCCTATATACTCTGCAAACATTTCTTCAAATTTCTGCACACACGGGCCTGCAGCAGAGAGCCAGCCAGTATCCATAGCTTCTTGTACGTATTGTTTAGCCTCTTTGGAAATCAGTGGTTCGTTGACTGGTACTTTCATAAAAGAGGTCATGATGTAGGGCGGAATGTTTTATCTTTTGGCCTTGGGATAAATGGACCTTGTTTTACTTCCAGTATTCTCGTTGGTTCAAGCATCGTAAGCTCATGGCCTCCGCGTAAAAATATTGCGCAATCTCCTGTGTTCACAGTGTGTGCACACAGGAGATTCCAATCTTCGTCATATATTTTCACCAGTGCAGCGCCGCTTTGGATCAGGAGAAATTCTCCGACGTGTTCGAGGTCTAATTTTCTTGGTAAGTGTGAGTGTGCTTTTACATGATAGTTGGCATCTCGTTTAAATATACCAACCTGTATGGGGTCTTTATCTTGTGTTATAAATTGAACTTCCTCATCAGAAGGCATTGCACTGAGGAAGAAATGTGCATATGTTTTACCCTCTGATTCTACGGTCTTCATAGTGTTCATAGTATGATTATAGAGGTATGCTTCTCGTGTATGAAGCAATATCTGCGTCTATATTGGCCTGAGGGGATTCTCATTATATTTACGGTATTCTTCGCATTTCGTGAGCTTGGTACGTTTCCTGCTGCTTGGCTAGACGATAGTCTTTTTATGCTTGTGGCGCAGAATCTTGCAGAAGGAAGAGGATATACGTTACCAGTTCTTACAGGGAATTGGCATTACTCGTACTTGCTTGGTGTTGGTCCAACGGTGATTTGGCCTGCGGCATTTTTCATGAAAATGTTTGGATTCTCTGTCACGATTGCGCGCCTTCCTTTCGCTTTACTGTTATGTGCGACCGTCGCGATGCTTTATCGGTATGTTCTTTTGTTTGCCGATAAAACTGCTGCTCGTATGAGTGCTGGTTTACTTGTGTCTTTTTCTGCATTTGTGAATACAGGTAAGCCTGTTCTTGGTGAAATTCCTGCCTTCTTTTTTCTTATAATCGGTTTGTATTTTCTATGTACTGCTACATCTCGCAAGCAGTATGCAGTAGTGGGGATCTTGTTTGGATTATCTGTTATTTCAAAGATTACGTATGGAATTTTGTACCCTGCCATAGGTGTTGTAGGTATTTTTCTTTTATTACAAAAGAAGTGGAGTGAGTGCGGGCGTTGGTTTGTTTTAGGTGTTACTGCTCTTTTAACGTATGGCTCGTGGCGCATTTTTGAAATGATGAGTGCACCTGGTGCATTTATGGAGATCTTGCAATATGGTCTTGCGGATGGTGGATCGACAACAATGCAGGTTTTGCGTACACAGCCAGAGTTGTTGCTGCGCTTTCAGTACATCTACTTTGGTGTACTATTTCTATTGTTTTGTATTGGTTTATGGAAGTATGCAGCCAAGCTTGGGAAAGCGACTGCAATATTTTGTTTTGCATTTGTAATGCTGTTTATTTTGTATTTCCTCAATGGACCTGGATGGTATCGCCATCTTCTTCCTGCACACTTACTCATGATCCCATTTGTCTTCTTGGGTGCCCGAAGTGTTATTGGAAACAGACTATCTGTTTTACTGTTACTCTTTTTTATAGGAGCCCAAGGATGGTGGCAGTTTGACCATCGTGGATCGACAAAGTCTGATGAGGTCGAAATTGCAGCCACTACATTACTCGAAAATTATCCAGACACTTCTTTGGTTGTACGGCAGCCAGAGATATACATACATTTGCCGTATAGTGAGAAACGATTCTTTTTTAGCGAAGAAATGAATAAGCGTAACTTTGTTATTTTTAAGGATTTACCTCTTACCCAAGAAGAATACTGTTTGCCACTTGTGCGGAAGATATCTACTCCAGAGAGAGAGGGGTTTGGAGATCGCCTTCATCAATTGCATGGTCGCTATGTTCTTATAGATCCACCGGAAGGCTGTATTTCGACTCTGTAGTATTTGTTGGTATGCTGATCGTATGAAACGATTTGTCATGCTTCACATTCGCCGATTTACTATGTACGTCCTTAGTGGATTTGGTGCAGCTATTGCAGATATCGGCAGTTATTTTGTTTTTTTGCATTTTAACGTTTGGTACATCGCAGCATCCGTCATGAGTGGAATCCTTGGGTTTGCCACTGCATTTTTATTGCACAAATACATCGTTTTTCAAAAGAATGATGCATTCTTTAAACATCTTGTACGATATTTTATCGTCGATATGATCAATTTAGGAATTATCACCCTACTACTGTATGGCCTTGTGGAGCACTTTGGTATGGATGCGGGCATCGCAAAATTCATAGCATTGGCTCCTGTCGTTTTATGGAATTTCTTTGTGTATAAGTTCTTTGTTTATGTGTGATCGGCTACACTATAACTATGTCTAAAAAAGCTATTATTACAGGTATTACAGGCCAGGATGGGTCTTATCTAGCAGAGCTTCTTCTAAAGAAGGGGTATGAGGTGCATGGTATTGTGCGCCGTGCGTCGACATTTAATCGTGGTCGTATTGACCATCTTTTTTCTGATTTATGGCATCCTGATCAAAAAATAACACTCCACTATGGTGATCTTGCGGATAGTAATTCGCTCCTACGTATTTTGATGGAAGTGAAGCCAGATGAGTTTTATAATCTTGCTGCTCAGAGCCATGTTGGTATTAGTTTTGATATTCCAGAATATACAAGTGATGTTACAGGGGTAGGAGCTGTTCGTATTTTAGAGCTTCTGCGAAGCCTTAAGATGGGTACACGTTTCTATCAGGCAAGCTCTTCTGAGCTTTACGGGAAAGTACACCAGATTCCTCAGACTGAAGAAACACCATTCCATCCACGCAGTCCGTATGCATGCGCGAAGGCATTTGCGTATTATATCACACAGAATTATCGTGAGAGTTACGACATGTTTGCTGTAAACGGAATTTTGTTTAATCATGAATCTCCTCGACGTGGAAAAAACTTTGTCACACGGAAGATAACAAGTGGTCTTGCGGATATTGCAGCTGGAAAGCTAGATACTCTGCATCTTGGAAACCTCGAAGCAAAGCGAGACTGGGGATATGCAGAGGAGTTTGTTGAAGGTATGTGGATGATGTTGCAACACGATACGCCGAGTGATTATGTGCTCGCCACAGGTAAGACATCATCTGTTCGAGAGTTCTTGGAAATATGTCTTAATGTTGCAGGTATTTCTTTTGACAAAGAAGGAGAAGGTAAAGAGGAGAAGTATATTGATACAGCTACAGGAAAAACAATTGTTGCAATAGACCCTGAGTACTATCGTCCCGCAGAAGTGGATCTACTCATCGGGGATCCTTCCAAAGCAAAAAAACAGCTTGGATGGGAAGCGAAAACAACACTCACAGAACTTGCAGAAATGATGATGAAAGCGGACTACGAGGAGGCTGGGCTTACACTCTAGAATTATGGGAATTGTTGATGCTATCGGGATTACAAAGAAGATTACTCGTCCTCGACAAGAAGCTTTCATAAAAAAGTATGCTAGTGATGGTAAAACGCTGGATATTGGATGTGGAAATGATATTTATAGATCGTATTTTCCGAATTGCACAACACTTGATATCGAGGCCCGTCCAGATGTGAATGTCGATATTATTGCTGATGTTCATAACTTATCGATGATCAAAGATGAAACGTATGATGTCATTTTATGTGCAGAAGTATTAGAACACTTACATACACCAGCAATGGCAATTGCAGAAATGAGAAGAGTGTTGAAGTCAGGAGGGATTATTATTCTCACAACGAGATTTATTTTCCCGTTGCATGATGTGCCTCACGATTACTATCGTTACACAAAGTATGGACTCAAGCATCTCATGCAGGATTTTGATATAATAGAGCTTACAGAAGAGGCATCAACCGTAGAAACGCTTGCTGTGCTGTATCAGCGGCTCGGTTTTCAGTGTGATACATTAGTATTAAAACCATTTAAGATTTTTTGGTTTTTGCTCGCGAAGATTACAATGTTGTTTTCTTGGGTTATTACCAAAGAATATGGAGATATAGGACATAAGCAGGTGGAAGAAAATATTCTCTCATCTGGATACTTCGTTGCTGCCAAGAAGTAAGCTTTTATAGCGCTAAGAACTTCCTCCCTGATGCAGTAATTTTTTCTGCATCAAGCATTCCCTTGATGTCATAAATCACCCCTCCATCTTTCACTGCATCGATAATATGCTGCGTATCCATTTCTCTGTATTCTTTGTGTTGTACCAGTAAGAGTACTGCGTCATACGGACCGTCTTCCAGAGTGGCGCGCGGTACATCGCCGTTCGGTGCTTTCGGGTCATGAGCATAGACGTCACATCCCGCATTCTGTAGGGCTTTGATGACAGTATATGACTGGCTATTTCGTGTGTCTGGAACATCTTCTTTAAACGTGAGTCCCATCACCAATATTTTTCCTTTCCCTCCTATTGCGTCGAGTACTTCGTCTACGACAAGCTTAGCCATGCCGTCATTTACTTTTCTTCCAGCGCTAATCACATGTGTATCCATGCCAAGTTGCTCGGCAATCTCAACCAGGTAGTACGGGTCGACGCCAATACAGTGTCCACCGACAAGTCCTGGTTGAAAATGTAAAAAATTCCATTTTGTTCCAGCAGCTTCGAGTACGTCTGAAGAGTTGATACCTACTTTGTGGCAAAGCATTGCTACTTCATTGACGTAGGCGATGTTTAAATCTCGCTGTGCATTCTCGATAGCTTTTGCCATTTCCGCAGTCTTGATGTTTGCTGCGCGGTGTATTCCCGCAGTGATAATGTCACCGTATAATGCACAGAGAATGTCTGTTGTTTTACTATCTTGTCCTGCAACAATCTTCATTATCTTTGTCACAGTGTGCTCTTTGTCTCCGGGGTTGATGCGCTCTGGGCTGTAGCCAAGTGTGAAATCTTTTCCACACGTGAGGCCTGAGTGCTCTTCGAGTATTGGTCCACAGATTTCCTCTGTTGTTCCTGGATAGACTGTCGATTCATACACAATGATTGCACCTTCTTTCATGTTCTTCCCTACGGTTTCAGATGCCTTTCGTACTGGTGTTAAGTCTGGTTTTTTATTGTCATCAACTGGTGTTGGAATTGCTAGGATAACAACATCACATTCTTTTATAACAGCTGCATCTGTCGAGAAGTTGATAGTAACTTCTTGAAGCTGAGTGTCGCTTAGCTCGTTTGTACTGTCGTGTCCGTTTTGTAGTTCTTCAATACGGCCTTCATTAATATCGAAACCATGGACGGTATATCCTTTTGCAGCAAATGCATGCGCAAGAGGGAGTCCGACATACCCAAGGCCGATGATGCAGATGTTCTGCTGATTCACAGGCATATCATACGGATAGATAGCCCTACAGTGCCAGGAAAATACAGATAGAATCTCTGAAGATCCCTAGTCAGAATTTGGCTTCTTAGCTATAGTTTCGCAGATGATTCGCAAATTGCTCCTCGATAAATCGGCAGCGCTCCATATGCAATTCCTTCGATATTTCTTTGTCGGAGGCTCTGCTGCAGTCGTGGATTTGGCGGTATTTACTGCACTTCTTACCTATGGCTCAGTTCATTATGTCCCGGCTGCATTCATTGCATACATGTGTGGACTCGCGTGGAACCATTTCCTTTGCGTTATTTGGATATTTGAAAGTAACCACCAGCGTATGCAGGAGCTATTAATTGTATTTGCAATTGCTCTTGGTGGGCTACTATGGACAT
>PFDQ01000028.1:15988-26271 GCA_002772815.1 Candidatus Peregrinibacteria bacterium CG10_big_fil_rev_8_21_14_0_10_42_8 | reverse complement strand
TTCATCATTTGAATTATAGTAATAAGAGGACATTGTTAAGCAAATCCAGACTCTTGCACTTGGAAGGCTGACAGATCCAATATTAGAAGCAGCATTTGAATAGTATTTTGAAATATCCTTTTCAAGGATTTTGAGTTGCTCAGTGTCAAACTTTAAAATATTAGTGTTTAATTCACACACATTATCTTTGCAGATCTTAGCATCATCATCTTTTTCAATTTGAACTTCATATGGGAACGTCTTAGTAGTTTCACTATATCCATATGGAAAGTTTGGTATTAGTGCTGCAGAAGTTAGTACTGTTAATGTTATTACAGATGCCAGCCTATAGCTGTACATCAGTATTAGTAGTACCCAAATCAAATAAATACTTGAGCCTATTATAATTCTAGTAAATAGTTCATCTTTTGGACTTCCAAATATTATTATTAGATTTAGTAAGATAAAATTTGCAATAATAAACTCGAACAGACTAGATCTATCTTCTGAATTTATAAAACTTTCTATTTGTTTCCAGCTGTTCATATAGCTATTTTAACAAATCTTCGCTTTCCAATTTTGTATTCTCCTTCTGCGACTTCAGCATCGAGGGAGTCTATGACGGAATCACCCATTTTTATACCACCCTGCTCTATCAAGCGTCGTGCTTCAGATTTTGAGGTAACGAGCTTTTGTTCGACAAGGAAGTCGATGAGTAGAGTCCCTTTTTTTGCTTTTACTTCTGGTGCATCACTTGGGACATCACCTGCTGCTGCTTCGTTGTAGTACTTTTCGGCTGTATCTGCAGCAGCTGCATTGTGATAGAGGGTAACAAGCTCTCGCGCGAGTTGGATCTTTGCTTCTCGTGGCTCACCTCCGATTATCTTTTTAGCGTCTGCTTCAGAAACATCTGTGCAGCATTCAAAATATGTTTCCATCAAGTCATCGTTGATACGCATAACTTTTCCAAACATGTCATGTGGTTCATCATCGAGGTAAATGCAGTTGTTGTATGTCTTACTCATTTTTCGTCCGTCTGTTCCTTCGATGAGTTTTGTTGTGAGGACAAACTTCTCACGTTTTCCAAAGGCTTTCTGAAGTGTTCGGCCTGCAAGCATGTTGAAGTACTGGTCATTTCCTCCGATTTCACAGTCGACGTCGAGTTCGACAGAGTCGTACCCTTGCATGAGAGGGTAGAAAAACTCGTGCATGCTAATTGGCTTTCCTTCTTTTTCTCTCTTTGCGAACATGTCTCGTTCCATCATTTGCTGAACAGTGAAGTTGCTAGAGATGTTAATTACCTCTTCAAATGTTAGCTTTTGCAGCCATTCATGATTGTAGACAATCTTGATTTTACTGAAGTCTAGCACCTTGCTTGCTTGGTCTTTGTAGGTCTTGAAATTCTCTTCCACCTGCTCTTTTGTAAGGACTTCCCGCATACCGTCTTTATCTGTAGGGTCGCCAATCATGGCAGTAAAGCTCCCAATGAGGAATGTGACCTCGTGGCCAGCCTCTGCAAATGCCTGAAGCTTTCGCAGTGGTACTGCATGCCCTACATGAAGTCGTGATCCTGTAGGATCTATCCCTAGGTACACTTTGAGTGGTTTTCCTGCCTTTAGCTTCTTTTCGGCTAAGTCTTTTGGCGTCACATTCGTGATCGATTTTGTAAGGAGTTCGAACATAGGTAGAGGATAGCAAAGAATTTCGTGAAGGAATATGGAGTTTTGCTCTATAGTTCCGCCATGGAATTTATCGCTACTGAAGAGGTTCGGCTTGATGGGTTTATCGCAAAGCACGATGAAGGCCTTTCTCGAACAAAAATTCAAGATGCTATTAAAGATGGCTTAGTACATGTGAATGGCAAAGTGGTTAAAAAGCCAGCACATAAACTGAGTCCTGATGATGTGGTTATTCTTGATGCGAAACGTTTTAACGAGCCTTCGGAGGAAGAAGTAGAGATCGATGCTATTGATATGGAATTTGACATTCTTTTCGAAGATGATGCCGTTATGGTTATCAATAAGCCTGCGGGTATTTCTGTTCATCCAGGTCACAGTATGGATAAGTCTGAAAAGACAGTACTTAATGGTATTCGGTTTTTATTCGAACAGAGAGGTATTCCATTTTCTCCAGATGCAGTACTTGCCCACCGTCTAGATAAGCCAACAACAGGATGCTTGTGTGTTGTAAAAAATTACAACAGTCATGCAGCGTTACAGCAGCAATTTCAAGATCGCACTATTACAAAACATTACATAGCCATTGTTGTAGGTATCCCAGAACACAAAACAGCAACTATTGATGCTCCAATTGGGCGCAGTCTTACGGACCGCACAAAAATGAATGTCGTGAAAACGTCAACAAGCAGAGAAGCAAAAACAACATATACCGTTATTGATCATACAAATGATGCTTCTCTTCTCCGGTGTGATCTTCACACAGGCCGCACACACCAGATTCGTGTTCATCTTAAATCTATCGGACACTCTATTCTTGGTGATGAAGCGTATGCATCTGTTCGTAGCGACGAAATGACGGAGCAGTGTCATATCTCGGGGCTTTGTTTGCATGCAGAGAGTTTAACGTTTCTTTCTCCTGCAGATAACAGTGAACACACTGTAGTCGCTCCACTAGGAGCAGCATTTATGAATGCACTCGACGCTACGGGGCTCAACTATCTTCCTGGTGCAAATGTGACGACGTAGTCTATTTCGTCGAGGAGGCGCCCTGCTTCATCTCGAGTTGCAATATGGTAGACGTTTCGGCCTCTTTTGAGGGTGTTTAGCTCTACACTTGCAATGTAGTTGAAGAATCCTTTTCCTTTCTCGTAGAGACGAAGGTTGTAACCATTTACCCAAACACTTGCGACTTCTTTTGGAATATTCCCTTCGATAAGGAACTCTGCTTCAGATGCTTCGTATTCTGTCCCAGCCTGAGGGGAGAAAATACTAATTGTCCCCGGCATGAGTGGTGTGTTTGATGGTAGTGCTGCCTCTTCAGCTGATTGTGTTGGCTTTGCTACGCTATTTACGGTAGTACCGCTTGCAACAATACCTTCTTGTCCTTCTCCAAGGATAATGACGATCTTTGCAGGGTCGCTTCGGTATCCACCTCTGTTAATAGCCACAACTTCATATACGTTCTCACCGAGTGTGTAATTGTTATATTTCGTGTTCGCAAGATATGACCATTTTGTATCTCCTGGTTCGAAGAGTTGTAGACGATAGTTATTGATCTCAATACCAATTGCACCCTTTGGTGCAGTTCCACTTATTTCAATTTCTTGAGATCCTGTAAGATATGTATCACCGTTTCCTGCAGGAGAGCTGATAACCGGTGGCTCTGGGGGTTTGCGATCACGGATTACTGTTCTGATTGCCTCTCCAATAACATTTGCAGCTGAATCTACAGCTTCAATGGCAATACTTACTTCATCTTCATCTGGGAGGACAATTTCTTGTTCAAAAGTACTTTTTTCTTTATTGATGTTTGCGAGGTATCCGTTGATTCGCACTTTTTCCACATCTTCTCCGATACGACCACTTACCTTGACTGCGCTGCTTTGGATAACTGTTCCGTCTTCAGGTGATTCGATTGTAAGAGCGATATTATTCTTTGGCTTTGTATCCTCTCCACCTGTCACAACAATATTGTCAGGTGTGAGGGATCCTGCGTACACACTTCGACTTTTTTCGACAAACTCTGACTGTAATTGTGATGGGTCTAGTGGTTTTCGGTAGGCGTACAAGTCTGCAATGCCTTCTCCTCCAACTGGTAATGTAAATTGCTGCCCTTCCCCAATAATAATTTTTTGATCATTTCCAGCAACAATGACAGATACACCAAGGCCGTCTGCTGAAAATACTGCAAGGGAACGTGGAGTGATAACAAGCTCAGTTCTTGTTGGGAGTTCTACGTTTAGGTAAGGACTGGAAATAGAACGTGTTATTGAGCCTGAGTATGTTGCTAATTTTGGAGTTGAAACCCACAGTGTTCCTGCTTCGAGTTCTACTGAGATAATAGACGACGCTTCTCCTTGGAAACTCTCTTTAATACTTATTTGAGTGCTTTCATCGAGTCGCATGCTGCTGTTATCAAAAAATGTGAGTGTTGCATTATTTTGTGGACTTGAAACGATAGTATCCCCTGCATAGAGACTGAGTTCGTTCTCTGCTCTTTTGAGTGGCCCGTTATCAACAGAGACATTAATGACTCCCCTATCTTCAATGTTGAGAATAGTCGCAGTTCTCCTAATAGCATTTCCAACGCCGAAGAATTCAAGCGTCTTGTTGCTGACAATAATGAGTCCAATTGCTAAGAGTCCTAAGATTGCAAGACGCCTAACACGAGCATTTCGTTCTTTTGCTCGCAAGTCATCATGCCGTCGTCTGTGTCGTCTTTGTGCCATAAGGAATCAATAGTACTCAAAAGAGGTGTCTTTATGCAAGATAAAGAACCCTAATGACTACATCGTTACCCTCATGATCTCTGACTGTGTTGTGTCGCCATTGTCGACGAAAATCTTTCCCCAGTCTTGCATCGTTTTATAGCCTTCTTTTTTTGCTTGTTCGAGGATTGGTTCTGCAGTCTCGTTATTAAGGATCATCTGACGGATCGCAGGTGTGACAACAAGGAGTTCTGGCAGAGCCATTCGTCCATCGTATGTGTCGTTATTGGAAGGATCACATTTATTGTTTCCTTTACACTCATCTTTAACAGTTCGCACAAGACGCTGAGCAAGAACTGCTCGAAGTGCTGGTGCAAATGTATACGGACTTACTCCCATCGCAAGAAGACGAGGGATTGCTTCAATGGCTGAGTTTGTGTGAAGTGTTGACAACACAAGGTGCCCAGTAAGGGCTGCATCGATAGCAGTTTGTGCTGTTTCGTAGTCACGGATCTCACCAACGAGGATAACATCTGGGTCGTGTCGCAAAATAGACCGAAGACCGGTTGAGAATGTGTAGTCATGTTCATGGTCTACTTGGCTTTGGACAATTCCTGGCAATTCGTATTCGACAGGATCTTCCAGTGTAATAATGTTTCGCTCATGTCCAACAATAGTATTGAGTAGCGCATACAACGTGGTTGTTTTACCAGAACCTGTTGGACCAGTAATCAGAATAATTCCATTTGGCATCTTGACGAGTTCTGAAAGTTTTTCGTGCACTTCTTTCTCGAACCCGAGTTTTTCGAGTGGGACAATTCCCTTATCTGGATCGAGTAGACGTAGAGTGAATTTTTCACCGAATCGAGAAGGAATGCTCGCTACACGAACGTTAACTGTTCTATCGACACCATCTTTTGTTTGTTCAAATGTGTAATGCCCATCTTGTGGAATATTCGTGATATTGAGCTTTAGCTTACTGACGAATTTGATCTGACGAACGAAATCTTCGTATGTATTATGTGTTAGAGTCGCTATTTCTTCCAAAATTCCATGTAATCGCACCTCAAGACGCACCCCTACCTTTTCTGGTGCGAAGTGAATATCTGAAATCCCTTCAGAAGTACAGAATTGCTGTAGTTTCTTTTGAAGGTTTGGGCCATCGAGCTTGTTCCATTCAATGTTTGTTTCCATCTGTTTATTATACCATATTAGGCTTTATATAGCCATTCCTAGTTTTGCCCTGAATTATAGGAATAAGTGTACGATACGGTCTCTATTATGGGTCTTGCCTCGCATGCATTATCGGAGACACAGCGAAAACGCCTTGCTCGTCAGCGTATTCTCATTGTTCATGCTGCCCTCCTACTGGCACTTTTAGTAGTAGTTGCGCGTTTATTAGAGCTTCAAATCCTGAAAGGAGATGACTATCGAAGCCAAGCGCAGTCGCAACATTTCGGTGGAGTTGTTCTGCCTGCAAAACGTGGTGTCATTTATAGTATGAACAGTAAAACTGGTGAGGAAAGCATACTTGCTACAAATACAACACTTGATATGGTTTACGTTGATCCTCTTATTACTGATCGACCAACGTATGTTGCTGCAGAGCTTGCACACCTTTTTGTAACACCAGATTTTCATGCATTATGTGGAGCAGGAAAAAAAGAGTGCCCAACAGAACTAGCTGAATTTTATGCTGATTCTTTTGATCCACTTGAACGCGTTGCTCATTTACAGTCTGGCGCGTTACTAGAGCCACTAACAGGTGGACTGCCCGATGTTTCACCAGAGAATATTCCTGACATTGAAGATATTCGTACAGCATTTTCACGCGATATAGAAAAGCGTATTTCTGAAAAACGTGTGACATTTGTCCCTCTTGTTTATGGTGCGACGAAGGTTCAGATGCAAGCGGTAAAGGATCTTAGCCTTGATGGTGTGTATGTTGTAGAAGAGTCAAAGATTATTTTCGCAGATCCTGAGGAAATTTCTTCTACAAAAATTGCAAGCATGGCACGAGATCTAGAACCGTATATTGATATGGATGATACGGTTATTAGGCGTCTTCTTCGTTCAAAGCCACTTCGTTACGTGCCAATAATGCGAAAGCTTCCACCTGAGCTATCACTGAAAGTACGTGAATTAAAACTACAGTCTGCACAGGATACAAATGAGCTGCGTGCAGATGCTCCGACGAGAGAGGCTGCGTTAAAGATAAATGATCCTATGCGCAGTATTGCTCTTATTCCTGAACACTGGCGATACTATCCAGATGGAAAAGTAGCGTCGCACGTTGTTGGTTTTTTGAACTCGCAACAAGAGGCACAGTATGGAATAGAGCGAACCTTTAACCAAGAGCTCCGTGGTCAAGAAGGTCGTATTTCGACAATGTCAGACCCACAAGGAGGCCAGATCTTGACGTCAAATCAGACAATTGTAGATGCAAAAGATGGAGATAATCTCACGCTTACTATTGATAGATTTGTTCAAAAGAAGGTTGAAGAGATAATGGACGAGGCAGTAAAACGCTTCGAAGCCGAGGCAGGGCAAGCCATTATTATGGATCCTTTTACAGGTCGCATTATCGCAATGGTTAATGCTCCAACATTCGATAGTAATAATTTTGGAGCTGTATATAGCAAAGAGCCATGGTATTTAGATGAGGGAAAACAAAATGAAATTGTTGTGGAAATTTATCATCCAATTACGAATCAATTTGTTGTGAAGATGTATTTGAAGGATGTGTATTCTGAGGAAGGGCGCGCAGAGTTGAGCGAAAAAACATATGAGGCTTTGCAGGAGATAGAGAAGATGTATGACCTCGAAGACATTATGCGGTATTATATTTATATTGGGGAAAATAACCGTCGAGAGATATTCCCAACAGATAGACCAGATTTCTGGCTTCGCTTCTCCAACAACATTGGTGTTGGTGCGTATCTTAATAGAAATATTCAGCAGATCTACGAGCCTGGATCTGTGTTTAAACCAATCACGATGTCGATTGCTATCGACCAAGGAGAAGTGAGTCCTGAGGATACCTACATGGACACTGGAACCGTTGAGGTCGATGAATATAAAATTAAAAACGCTTTGAATGCGCATTATGGGGAAGTAACGATGACGAATTGTCTAGAGTTCTCCATCAACACCTGTATGACATCTGTTTCTATGAAGCTTGGAAAAAAATTGTTTCACAGAATGATCGAACGATTTGGTTTTGGAAAGATAACAACAATAGAACTCGAAGATGAACTCCCAGGAGAGATTCTTCCATGGAAGAAATGGTCACAGGCACTTTTGGCAACATCTGCATATGGACAAGGAATATCTGCAACTCCTCTCCAGGTTATTACTGCGTGGTCTGCACTTGCAAATGGTGGGAAGTTGATTCGTCCAACAATCGTTGACCATGTTACGAAGAGTGATGGCACAAAAATTTCAACAAAACCGTTTGTTGTCGATCAAGTTATTACGGAAGAAACATCAGATACCATCTCTGCAATGCTTGTATCTGTTGTCAATAATGGCTTCGGTCGAAGTGCTGGTGTTGAGGGGTATAGTATCGCAGGAAAGACTGGTACGTCTCAGATGGCGGGTCCTGGTGGTCAGTATGAAGTTGGTACTGGTTCGTCTATTACATCGTTTGCAGGTTTTGCTCCTGCGAACCATGCAAAATTTGTTATGCTCGTTAAATTTGATAGGCCAAAGGCGACAGGTATTGAATTCGGTTCTAACTCTGCTGCTCCAGTGTTCGGTGATATTGCAAGATTCCTCTTTAGTTACTACGGGATTCCTCCTAGGGGAGAGTAGTTTTTGTGTCTTTCTTTCGAGCGTACGACAGTTTTTTATCGAGAGTATGCAGTGTATTTGAAAGCATAGTGTGCACTGTTTGCAGTGGTAGTTTTGTTTTTTCTTGGATTTCTCTGTAACTCGCTTTCTTTTCTCTTCCAATTCCGAGGCGCATTTCTAGAAAGACTGCTGTTGCCATATGTTCTTTACGTATTTTTTCAATGATGCTTTTTATCTCTGTGATTTCACTGTCTTCTGCTATTGCCTCAATGGAAGCTCTTGTCATATTATATTCAGAAATTTTTTGCATTGTAGGGTTTTCATATTGAGGTATTCCCATAAAATCAGCCATTGTTTCCATAATATCCAGTAATTCTACTTTTTGCTCATATTGAATTTTTCTCTTTTCATTTCTATCGAGCGTATCTGGATACTGCTCTTCTGGGTGCAGTGTTCTCATTATAATGCGTTGTCTGCTTACAGGTAGGCTTTCAATCGCTTCACCTATTCTTCCTACATGACGAGAGTCAAGTATCCGTAAAGCAGCTTTGCGTATAGCTGCATTTTTTGTCGTATTCAGAATTTCGAGAAGGGTAACATACCCTTTTTGTGCTTGTGTTGATTCACTATCCTGTAGTAAATAATGCGTACAGAGTTCTGGTATGGCAAGCATCTCACCCATTTGAATATTTGCCTCAGTGTTGCCAAGTGCTTCTGCAGTTTCACGTTGTGTTGCTATACGACCATTCTCATGTTGTCCAAGACGGTATGCCAGAATATCTCTATGTAATTCATTTTGTGTACTACTAAGGGCTGTAAAAATCTTTTTTCTGACATCTTCCCCCAAGCTTCTTATAGTCTTATTTTTATTTTTACCTTTGTCTTTAATCATGTTGATTACTTTTTGTAGATTGTGATCTGGGCCGATGATCCCTGACGCAAGGAGTAGTCGAGACTTAGCCTGAGCACGCAGTGACGTGATACCGCTTTGGCTCATTGAATAGCGTTGCATCATTTCTTTTACGCTGTGTGTTTCTCTATATTTATTTATGCCGTGCATTTCTCGCAATACCGCTGCAATCCTTTGGTCATCTCTTTCAATTTTATTAACTATTGCACTAACAGGAAGTACGCCGTTGTTTTCAATTGCTGTTTGAATAGTATCGGTGGCAACTTGTTCTATTTGTCCAACTCGTTGTTTTGAGAGCCCCATTTTTTCTGCTGTTTCCTCCTGCGTATATTTTTTACCATCCATGGCACCTGATCTGTAAAGAATGATCTTAGCAGCAGACATATCGAGGAAGCCAAGAAGTTTTCTTTTTTTAAGCATCCTCTCCTCTGAATCAATTGCATTCTCGACTACCTGTGAATGGTCAGCACCGCTTGGATGCCACTTCAAAAAAGTATCGGATGATTTCTCGTGGCCGATTACTCTTTTTCGTCTCCGTATCTCATTTAGTATACCCCACCGAATGTGGTTACATGCATGTGTTGAAAATAATACTTTTCGATTGATGTCAAAATTATCAAAGGCTTGAGCAATGCCAAGATATCCAATTTCTAAGGCCTCATCATTGCTAAAGTATAATCCTGTCTTTCTATTAAAGAAGTATATGAAATTAGTCAGACTAGTGATCAACTCTTCTGCAGCATCTGCGTCCCCCTCCTTTGCTCTATAGAATAATTCCAGTTGCCTATCTGCTGGGATTTTTTGAGAATCCCCGCCTTCCATAATATCTTTTTCATCTATGCGGATATCTGTTGCATCTTCAAGAGTGGTTAATAGTCCTAGTAAGTCTTCATCATCATGATGAATTTCTTCCATTCTTCCAATGCTCTCAAATGCGGTAGCCATAAAAAAACACTACGCTTCTTTTTGGCTATATCAAGGGAAAATCTTCTTACTTTACCGTCACACTCTTTGCCAAGTTTCGTGGCATGTCTGGGTCCATTCCTCTCTTTACTGCGAGGAAGTAGCTGAGCACTTGAATGGGAATAATATTGATGATTGCTTGTGCAGCACCTGCATCCGGTACTTTGATCCATTCTTCGAATGCTTCGTTGTTTTTTGGTGCAATGCCGATTGTCATTGCGCCTCGGCTTTTGATCTCGATCGTGTTGCTAA
>PFDQ01000028.1:799-15963 GCA_002772815.1 Candidatus Peregrinibacteria bacterium CG10_big_fil_rev_8_21_14_0_10_42_8 | reverse complement strand
GCCCTCTGCATGGATGTAGCTGACTTCTTGGATCTTAATTGCACTTTCAAGTGCCATTGGGTAGTTCCAGCTTTTTCCGATGATATAGATATTTTCGTGTGTCTGAATCTTTTCCGCGAGCCCTTCAATATGGTCGACATACCTTGGGTTTAACATGTCGTTAATCTGTGCAGCAGTTTCTAAAAGAAGCGTTTTTCCATCATGCAGCTTGTCTTTCATTGCGTATGCAATCATAAGAAGAACGGCCATTTGCCCTGTTAATGCCTTTGTGGATGCAACTGCGCGTTCTGGCCCTGCGTTAATAAGGAGAGTGTAGTCTGCTTCACGGTGAATGGTTGAACCTTCTGCGTTTACAATAGCGAGAACTTTTGATCCTTTTGCTTTTGCGATGTTCATTGCTTCAAGGACATCTGCCGTCTCCCCACTTTGGGATACCACAATGACGAGGCTTTCTGGTTTGAGGAAGTGATGATGAATCTTAAATTCACCTGCACTTGTGACATTAACGTGGTGCTCAGAAACAACAGAGAAGAAATACTCTGCAGCCATACATGCTTTATGTGCTGTTCCGCATCCGACGAGGAATGTTCCACGAGCATTTTTGATTGCTTCTGCAATAGTGCGGATCTGTTCGTCGTCTTGGTTTACCGCTCGGGCGATACTGTCTTTCTGCTCCATAATTTCTTTGAGCATGAAGTGAGCAAACTCCCCTTTTTGTGCCTCTTCGACAGACCATGTAATTTCGATCTCTCTCTTTGGTTTTTCTTCACCTGTTACGAGGTCTGTAAAGAGCACTGTCTTTCCATCGGTAACAACCATTTCGTCATCATCGAGGTATTGCACTATCTTTGTATGTTCCATGAATGCTGGGATGTCAGATGCAATGAAGTAACCATCATCCTTGGATACCCCAACAATAAGCGGAGATCCTGTACGAGTTGCGACAAGTAGATTGCTATCACTGTGGAATGCTAGGATTCCATATCGACCTTCAAATCTGCTACATGCCTTGCGCACAGCACTGGCGAAGTCTTTGTTGGTTTTCATTTCCTCTTCTATCATATGAGGAATAACTTCAGAGTCTGTTTCGCTAATAAATGTATATCCTTTTGATTCGAGTTCTTTTCGGAGCTCTTGGTAGTTTTCGATAATACCGTTATGAACGACAACAATATTTCCCTTGGCATTTGTATGAGGATGAGCATTAGCAGATGTTACACCACCGTGCGTTGCCCAGCGTGTATGAGCAAGAGCCATATGACAGTTTTGGCTGAAGTCGTTTGCATCAACAGTACTGATTTTCCCTGTGTCTTTTTTAATAACGGCACCTTCTTTGGTATTGCACGCAACACCCCAAGAGTCGTACCCGCGATACTCAAGATTTTTCAGTCCCTCGACTACCAGTTTCCCAGCATCATCTCGACCGCCGATATATCCAAAGATTCCGCACATATTGGCTTATAATAGCGATATTTTATATATTTTGAGGTCTTTGTCAATGCATAAAAGGCCACGCTGTACGAGTTGTACAGCCTAGAAAGCCTGGTTTGGGACCCTTGCAGCCGTTCACAGTGTGTCGTGATCCGGGTTCGACTCTCTTAATAAGTTTTCCCCCTCTGCTTTGTGATTCAAATATTCTTTTTGTTTATTTATTTGACTCCAATGAAGAGCTTCAGTACTCTTTTGCAGCTTTATGCCACTCATTAAATCAGCCATCAAACGCGCAAAACAGAATACGGTCCGTTACGACCGTCGTAAGCCTGTAAAATCTCTCATGAAAACTATGATGAAAAAGATGGAGGATTTTATGAAAGAAGGTAAGAAGGATGAAGCGGTAAAGCTCTTGCCACAGACACATAAGGCAATCGATATGGCTGCAAAGATCAACATTATTAATAAGAATAACGCTGCTCGTAAGAAGTCTAAGATGGCGCGAATGGTTGCGACCACGTAAGCTTTGTTCATGCATTACCTCGGACTAGACCTTGGGAAGAGAAGGACAGGAGTCGCTTTTGCTGATTCTGTTAGCGATATTATCTTTTCATTAGATACTATTGTTGGTGCATCTGAGGAAGAGCTTGTCAAAAAGGTCTTTACTCTTATTGAGGAGCGTAAAATTGACGAATTAGTTATTGGATTACCACTCCTTCCTTCTGGGAAACGAGGAAGTCAGGCAGATTGGGCTCAACACTTGATAAATAAGCTTGAAGCCCTAGGGACACCTATTTGCCTTATTGATGAACGATATACAACTGGAAAACTTTCAGAAGTGGATCAGGATGCTGCTGCAGCATGTAAAATATTGTCTATAAAGCTCGATCAGAATACATATAGCAGTTAGTTGACAAGTACCGAAAATGCTTTACAATCATTTCCTTTACGCTCATTAGACATCTTCGTTTTACAAAAGGTCATGTGGCCATAGGATAGATAATTAGTCTACTCGAACCGGTCTGGAAACTTTATCTCCTGTCAATATTATGGTAAAACAAGGGTTGTCATCTTCTCCCGCAATTATGTCCGATCAAGCTACCATCGCTCAAAAGCCAGTCAATCAAAAGATTTCTGTAGATCTACAGGATTTGCTCGAAAGTCTATTTATGGTTTTAACAGAAAAGGAAGCCTCTGTTATTCAAAAACGCTTTGCCCTTCAGGGTGAACAGAAGCAGACCCTCGAAAAAATTGGTAAGCATTTTAATGTTACACGTGAGCGTATTCGTCAGATAGAAAGTATTGCATTGAGCAAGCTAAAGAGAACTGTTCGAACAACACGGCTTGATGAGGTGAATGCTCTAGCAAAAGAGGTTCTGCGTATGAATGGTGGTCTTCTTCGAGAAGATAACCTTGTGACAGAGTGTCTTCGTCATATTGCAGATAGTAAGGAGATCGATGGAGCTGTTCTTCGATTGTCTTTTAGCATCGACCCAGATCTTTCTGCTGGTAGTCGTAGCCATAGCTATATTCCATTCTGGAGACTCGATAGCCTCGCAATGGATGATGTATCAAAAATTGTTAATAACATTGTAAAAATTCTAAAAAAGAGAAAGTCTTGTATGACATCAGATGAGATTGTGTCTTCTATTCAAGCATTAAATCTGTTTGATGGTCGCATCCCAAGTAGAGAGCTTATTACCAGCTGTCTTGCTATTGATGAACGTCTCCGAGAAATCGCAGATGGTTGGGGTCTTACAGAGTGGCGTTTTGTTCGCCCTCGATCTATTCGAGATAAAGTAGAGATTATTCTTCGTAAAACAGGAGAACCTCTTCACTTCATGGAAATTGCAAACCGTATTCGCGAGGCATTATTCGATCACAAAAATGTGACAATCCAAGCTGTTCATAACGAGCTTATTCGTTACCCTCAGTTTGTCCTCGTTGGTCGTGGTTTGTACGCTCTAAAGGAATGGGGTTACGAGCCAGGTACCGTCGCTGATGTTATCGAAAGTATTCTTACAGAAAAGGGTCCACTCAGTAAGAAGGAAATCATTTCAGAAGTTGCAAAGCAGCGTACTGTTAAAGTTGGTACTATCTCTTTAAACCTTCAGAAGATGCCATACTTCAAGCGAGTTGGACGTGCAGTATATGCATTTGATTCTGAAGCAAAGAAGTAATACATAGCTTTCCCATGCGACACTCAGTACTCTTTTTCATTACAGTGCTTATCTCCTCATCTCTTCTTTCTGGATGCAAGGGTAATGTTCTTCCTCCACTTCCAAGTGGAGACCAAACAGTTACTGGTATTCTTCGTCCAGCAGAGCTTTCTGCAGTGAGGCGTGGAAGTTTTTTTATAAACCAAGATGGTATTAATGTGTATTACGCAGAAAGTTCACTTGTGAATTTACGAGCATATGAAAATAAGCAGGTTACTCTTCGCGGAGTACTTGAACATAATACAGATCCAGAAGATCTCCCTGTACTTGTTGTAGAGTCTATTGTTGATGTTGAAGAAACAGTAGAAGACTACACACTTTCTGGTCTTAACGTTTCCCTTCAAGCTCCTCGGAGCTGGGAGATGCTTAAGCGTGAAGGGAAGTTTCAGTTCCGCATAAAGGATGAGGAAGACCCAATCCTTGTGATATGGAATGAGCAAGGAGAGCTTCTTCCAGATGGTGGTGTTCCTATTGTTGTTGATGCGACACGCGCTTCTCGTATGATCGATGAACTATCTGGTACACAACTTATTTCTGTAAAGCGCAATGGTGTTATTCTGATGCTTCGGTTTAGTCCTGGGGATCGTATCAATGCAGATCGTCTACGAGAAGAGTTTATGACGCTATTAAAATCTATAGATCTTCAGGTGGAAGACATTGATACTGGGCCAAGTATTGGAACGGGTTCCTTAAGCACTCCATGTGGAGGAACAGCAGGTATACTCTGCCCTGCTGGATACTTCTGTGATGTGCAAGACTTTGAGGACAACATTGGAAAGTGTCGTAAAATATAAAAAATCACTTGTCTTTTTTTTGCTACTCTATTGTAATGTTGAGTAACTCACGTTTTAGGGTGTGTGTCAGTGATTGTTTTTCAATATAATGGTTCTTCTCTTCGGAGACACTGGCCCTGCTGCCGTTGCAGTTATTGCATCTGGTATGGCTGCGGGAATGAAATGGATGAGACGAAAAAAGAAGTGGGAATTTACACTGCACACCAAAGGTGTACGTCTATCAATCTGAGTTACTTGCGTAATGGGTGTACGTGTGTACACTCTGTTCATGTTCGAAAAGCAAGCATCAACGGCTCCCCTCTTTTCATCTTCTTCTGTCGTTATCGACTGGAGCAAAGACAAGATGCCAACCTATGCCAAGGCTTCGGTCGGCAGGCAAAATCAGTTTAATGGATCGGATCTACTGGGATGGATTCGTAGTTTTCCATCTCCTGCAGAGGTTCATATCTATCTTGGGAATGTGTCGTTTAACGGAGATCGTATTTTAATGCGGCAGCTTCAGGCACTTGGTTGTACAGTAACGTGTCGGCAGTATCAGGGGTAGGAATGTATATTCGACGTGGTCAACGCAGAATGAAGCACTCGGATTACACTACTCCTGCGTTTTATTTTGTCACTATTAGCATGGGAAAATTGCTCAATTACATTGGGATAATATCCCTCATCACTTTGACTCACATACTAGTGTTTTAGTTTAGTTAAAGGGTAAACAATCTACATCAGACAGCGTCAATGCATTACTGTCGAGGAACAGTGAGCTCATTGCATATATCTCAGAGATGACATTATAGGTGAACAATCATACACCACCATCAAGGTGTACCCCTGACAAGTGAAGATATTTGACGATAAACACATATCCACGTTAATGTGGTGTACAAGTTTACACCTGACTTGTGTTACACCTTTCTCCTCTGCTCTTCAGTACCCCATTGGCGGGTAGGACTCGGGAGGCGGCACATAACACAAGTCAGTTCACTTCACCTTTTACTCCTCCTCTTCCTCCCCTATTATCATGGCGAAAAGTTCTTCTACCTCCTCAACTATCATGGCCGATCCAAAAGCTGGAACAAATAAAGCAGACATTTCTAAAGCAAAAGATGATGCAATTGCCGCTGCACTCTCCCATATCGAAAAAGAATTCGGTGTTGGTGCTGTTATGAAAATGGATGAGAATGCTGGACGACACATTCCAAAGTTTTCTTCTGGTTCTCTCTCCCTAGACCTCGCACTTGGTGGTGGTATCCCACAGGGACGTATTATCGAGATCTACGGACCAGAAAGCTCTGGAAAGACAACAATGACACTCCATGCCATTGCTGAAGTACAAAAGAATGGTGGCCGTTGTGCGTTTATCGACGCAGAACATGCTTTGGATGTGCAGTACGCAAAGAAGATTGGTGTCGATATCGATGCTCTTCTCGTCTCTCAGCCAGATTGTGGAGAGCAAGCACTTGAAATCTGCGAGACTCTTGTCCGTAGCGGAGCACTAGACCTCGTCGTTATCGACTCTGTTGCTGCCCTTACTCCTCGTTCAGAGATCGAAGGAAGTATGGGTGACGCACAAATGGGTATGCAGGCTCGCCTTATGAGCCAAGCTCTTAGAAAGCTCACAGCGATTGTGAACAAGACTCAATGTAGCATTATTTTCATTAACCAGATCCGTATGAAGATTGGTGTGATGTTTGGTAATCCAGAAACAACAGCAGGTGGACAGGCACTAAAGTTTTACAGCTCTGTTCGGTTGGATATTCGTCGTATTGATAAGATCCTCGAAAAACTTCCTGGCAGTGATGGAAAACCATCCCAAGAAATAGTCGGCAATAGAACCCGCGTAAAGGTGGTGAAAAATAAAGTCGCACCTCCATTCCGTCAGGCAGAGTTCGACATCTTGTATGCACAGGGTATCTCTAAAGAAGGAGACATTATCGACCTTGGTGTTCAGTATGGAATGCTTGAGCGAAGTGGTGCGTATTATCGCCTTGGTGAAGATACTATTGGTCAGGGAAAAGAACAGGCTCGCATCTACCTTAAAGATAATCCAAAAATTACAGCAAAACTCGAAAAAGAAATCCGCGCAGCGGCTGGACTTTAAATTATGGACGAACTTTACTCAGATAAAGACTGGCAAGTCATACTCGAAAGCGCTTCTCTCCCCGATGGACGAGAGAAGCGTACTTCGCGTGTAAAACGTGCAGATAGTGCACATATTATTGCCTTTAAGAATCAAGAAACTATTTTGATGCTTCGTGAATACAGGCCTTACTATGGTGCATATACCTGGATGCTTCCTAGCGGACGGATCGATAAAGAGGGGGATCATATAGTGGGTGCACAACGAGAATTACAGGAAGAAACAGGCTTTCGCGCAAATTTTTTAGAGTTTCTGTGTAAAACAAACTATTCAGAAAGTCTTATTGCCACAAACTATGTATACATTGCAAGTGACCTCGTTAAAGATCCTTTACCACAGGATGATGACGAGTTAATTGAAGTACATGAATGTACTCTAGAGGAAGCTTTAGATAAAGTTTTGACAAGTGAAGTGGTTCATACTGCAAGTGCATATGCACTATTTTACTATAGGCATCAGACCACAAAAAAATAGAAATAGGCGTGTAGTTTATACACAAGTTTTCCACATAACGTAAACATGACATCAGAGTTTTAACTAGAGTGTGGAAAGTATGCAAGTAGTTATCCTCTTGTTCTGGAAGACGTTTCCCTATTTAATCTTTCCCTATGCCTACAAAGTCCACTACACCAATCGCAACAACCCAACCACATAGCACGGAGGCTGAACGTACCGTCATTGGTGCACTGTTACTCGATCCTGATGCGATCATTAAAGTGTCAGACTTTCTAACACCAGATGATTTCTACGATCCTGTATACCGTGAGATCTTTTCAGCAATATTTTCGCTGTACACCAATCATGAGGTGGTGGACTTTGTAACGGTATCTGCAAAACTTGGTGATAATAAAAAGCTCCAAGACATTGGAGGTTCTGCTTTTTTGGCGCAACTGAGTAGCGATGTTCCGACGTCTTCACATATTTATCAGTATGGGCAGATTGTGAAATCTAAAGCTGTGCATAGAAAAATTATTAAAGCAGGACAGAAAATCTCCGGTCTTGGAATGGAAGAGAGCCGCGCTATTCCAGAGCTTCTTGATGAAGTAGAAAAAACTGTATTTGAAATTAGTAATACATTTTTGAAGGATAAATTCGTCCACATTAAAGCAATTCTTGCAGAACGATATGAGCGCTTCGCTGAAATGCATGAAGCAGATGATGACGAACTATCGAAGGGTGTACCAAGTGGTTTTGCAGGGCTTGATGCAAAGATCTCTGGGTTCCAACCAAGTGATTTGATTATTCTTGCTGCTCGTCCATCGATGGGAAAAACTGCTTTGGCATTAAACATTTGTCAAAATGCTGCCATTAAAGCAGGAAAGAGTGTTGGGATCTTCAGTCTGGAAATGAGTAAAGAACAACTTGTCGACCGTCTTTTTGCATCGATGCTTGGGGTCGATAGCTGGAAGCTTCAGAAAGGAAAACTCGACGATACAGATTTCCAGAACATGGGCCCGATTATGGATGAGCTTAATAACGCGAATATATTTATCGATGATTCCGTTGGCTCTTCTATTCCAGAGCTTCGTGCAAAGGCTCGTCGTCTTCAGATGGAACACGGGCTTGATATGCTCATGATCGACTATATGCAGTTGATGAGTACGGGAAACGCGAGCTACGCAGGTAACCGTGTACAGGAAATTTCAGAAATCTCTCGAGCACTTAAGCAAATAGGCCGAGAGCTTCATATCCCAATTATTGCTCTTTCTCAGCTCAGTCGTGCTGTTGAAAGTAGGCCAGGAAATATCCCTCAGCTTTCTGACCTTCGTGAGTCTGGTTCTATCGAGCAGGATGCAGATATCGTGATGATGATGTACCGAGAAGATTACTACGAGGAAGATTCAGACCGTCCAGGGCTTACTGATGTCTTCATCAGAAAGCATCGAAATGGACCAATTGGACGTGTAGAATTGATGTTTAAAAAAGACCACCTGCGCTTCTACGACGTCGATAAGGCCCACAGCACGGAGTAAGCCAGAAGTGATTGCCCTTAGCGTAAAGCCCAAGTATTCTTGATGCCTATGCAGATCGTTTCGGTACCACTACGGCCAGAAATACTTTTAAATGAGACTATTTTATATGGCCTTTTTGCCTTCCTCTTGGGGCTTGCTTTTACCCCATGGTTCATCTCATTTCTAAAGAAAAATAGTACGGGAAAGCAGATTAGGGTAGAAACAGTCGATGGGAAACAGGCTTCTGTTTTTCGTCAGTACCATAAAGATAAACATGGAACACCAACAATGGGAGGTGTACTCATTTGGAGTGCTATTCTTGCAACTGTTCTCTTCTCTCGTTTTCTTTCGTACATCGGAAAAGTAGACCATTCTCTGTTGCAACGTGGACAGGTGTACTTACCACTTTTTATTCTTGTGTCACTTGGTATCCTTGGAGCTGTTGATGATTATCTAAACATAATTGGTTCTGGTAAAAAGAAGGGGCTCGATTGGATTCCAAAGATTACTTCCCTACTTCTTATTAGCGGCCTTGGAGCACTATGGTTTTTCTTTAAGTTGAATTACAACCAGATTCACGTTCCCTATGTTGGACCACTTCATGTTGGAGCTCTGTATATTCCGATCTTCATGTTTATCATTGTTGGTACAGCGAATGCGGTAAACATTACTGATGGTCTCGATGGCCTTGCTGGTGGGCTTCTTGTTATTGCTTTCTCGTCATTTGCAGTTCTTGCGTACATTCAAGGACTTTATGTGCTTAGTGCATTTTGTGTTGTGTGTGTTGGTGCTATTGCTGCTTTCTTGTGGCACAACGTCCCCCCTGCATTATTTTTCATGGGTGACACAGGGTCACTTGCTCTTGGTGGTACGCTCGGTGTCATTGCGATGATGCTTGACCAAATGCTCGTTTTGCCCATGATTGGGTTTGTTTTTGTTGTAGAGACATTGTCAGTCATTATTCAACTTACAAGCAAAAAGTTTCGCGGTGGTAAGAAGGTCTTTAAGGCAGCACCTATTCACCATCATTTTGAAGCTCTTGAGTGGGGTGAAAGCAAAGTAACGATGAGACTGTGGATTGTTGGAGCATTCATGGCGTTTGGGGGTGTAGTGGTTGGGATATTTGGATAACTTCATGTTGCATACGGCCTAGGTTTCCGTATTATATCTGCACTTATGAAACGCATCGCGATCAACGGTTATGGACGCATTGGACGAAATGTCCACCGTCAACTGTTGGAGCATTATAGTGATAGCGTAGAGGTTGTTGGTCTCAACGCTTCTAGCACTTCAGAGATGCGTGCGTACCTCCTACAGTTTGATTCCCTCCATGGGAAGTTTAAAGGAACAGTCGAAGTAAAAGATGACGATACTATTATTGTGAATGGAAAAGATGTCCGCATTGTTAAAGAGCGAGACCCAGCCAGTTGTCCATGGAAGGAGCTTGGTGTTGACGTTGTCATAGAGTCTACAGGACATTTTACGTCTTCAGAAAGCGCACAAGGCCATATCGATTCTGGTGCTAGCCGCGTGATCATTACAGCTCCTGTAAAAGATAATACGCCAACATTTGTTCTTGGTGTGAACGATGATGAACTTACAGCAGATATGCACATTGTAAGTAATGCATCATGTACAACAAACTGTATTGCACCTGTGATTAAAGTTATTCATGAAAAGTTTGGCATCGAAAGCTTACTTGTTAATTCTGTCCATGCATTTACCGCGTCTCAAAATTTGCTTGATAACAAAGGAGAAGGAACAGACCTTCGCAAGGCTCGTGCTGCAACACTCTCTATTATTCCGACGAATACAGGAGCAGTGAAAGCATGTGCGAAGATCTTCCCAGAACTCGAAGGCAAGATAGACGGAATGGCATTCCGTGTCCCAGTCCCAACAGTGAGTTGTGCGTACATGGCTTTTACACTCAAGAATAATGCAACTGAAAAAGAAATTAATGATGCGCTAGAACACGCAGCATCAAATGGAATGAAAAATAGCTTATCAGTGAGCGATCAGCAGTGTGTCTCTATCGATTTCCAGACTGACCCTCACTCTTCTATTGTTGATAAGACATTCACAAAGGTTGTTGATGGAAATACGGTGCAGGTTCTTAGCTGGTACGATAATGAATGGGGATATGCGATGCGTGTAACAGAACTGCTCCAAAAAGTTATTTCCTTTATGTAATTATGACGCAATCAGCCCATTGTCCGGTTCCAGACCAACCTTCACTCAATTGGCATTTGCGCAATACGACCAAAGCATCAGATGACCTCCGTCATTTGATTTCTGATATTGCTCGCAGTGCAAAGTACATTAGCTATGCTATTCAAACGACTGATACTGGCCTTTCTGGTAACACAAATAGTTTTGGTGAGAATCAATTAAAGCTTGATGAGCTAAGCGATGACATTATCCGCGAAAACCTTTGTGAAAACGGAACAGTGTGCTGTTATATCTCTGAAGAAAAAGATGATGTTATAGAACTTGATCCTAGTGCGACGTTCACCGTTGTCTTCGACCCTCTCGATGGTTCTTCTCTTGTCGATGCAAACTTCTCTATCGGGTCTATCTTTGGTATCTATCAAGATGGAGACATTATTGGAAAGACTCCACGAGATCAAGTAGCAGCATTGTATGTTTTGTATGGACCACGAACACTTCTTATTTACTCTTGTGGAAATGGTTCTGGTGTTCATGAATTTATTTTGAATGACGTTGGAGAATTTAAGTTACTTCGCAGCCATTTGGGTGTTGCAGACGAAGCGAAAAACTACAGTCCAGGAAATTTACGAGCAGTGACTACACATCCACAGTACAACATAGCAGTAGAAGAATGGATGGCAGACGAAAAAACACTTCGGTACTCAGGATGCATGGTTGCGGATATTCATCATATTCTCAGTAAAGGACAGGGTATATTTACAAATATAGGAGGAGGTGCAGATAGCACGTACCCTGATGGAAAGCTGCGTCACGTCTTTGAATGTGGCCCATTTGCGTATCTCGTTGAAGAGGCTGGTGGACTGTCATCAGATGGTACACAGAGTATTCTTGATAAAAAGATCACAGATGTAGATCAGCGTACTGCTATTATCATTGGTTCAAAAAATGAAGTAGAAAAGACTGTACGTACACTTTCTGCTTAATCCCAGTATGGGTTTTCTTGTAGTTTTCCAATCGCATCATCGAGTGTGATGTAGTCTTCGGTATCTTTATCTTTTACTTTTCCTTCTAGCTTGTAGAGCTTTTTCATTGTTCCGTAGCTCCCCCAAATATAGGTACGCTTTCGTGGCTTTCGAGCTGGCTTATCACTGTCTCCTGGTCGTGGCTCGAATGGCCAGTCTTTTGGTTTTATGTTTCCATTTTTATCCCATTCAACAAGTCCAACAGCAATTTTCTTGTCTGTATCAACATACACAAAGTCTTCGTCTTTGAAGGGAGTATCACTCATGTTGCTATGGTATCATGAATAGACAGCAATTCTACCGATATTTGCGATGATCTTCTGGCACCCCTTGGTCTGGTGCTTGATAATGGGGGCTATGCTGAAGTTCGTCATCGTGTGAGAAAAGCCTATTTACCTCATTTTTTTTGCCTTCCTGCATCAATATAAAACTATAAAGGCTTGCAACGAGGCTTCCCATAAGCGTTCCATATAATCCGAAATGAATTTTAAGCCTAGAAAACTCGAAAGTGAACTTAGTAAGGACTGACCAAATGGCGATTGTAAAGAGCGTTGCGAGAACAGAAAGCAATAAACGGACTGAATTTTTATATTGAGGGTGGATGACTTTAGGACCTCCTGTGATTGGAATTATGGTAATGAGAAGGATGAAAACAAGAACAAGAAGGATGAATAGGCCAATAAATGATGTAAAAAAACCAAGGCCATTAAACGTTACAGTTTTTCCTCCGAGCCATTCTCCTCCTACCCATGGCATAAATACGCATATAAACGCAAGAACTGTTGCTCCATTGAGTATTTTTTCCTCAAGCTCGAGTGACAGTATCTTTGTTATGATATTGCGAGACGACATGAGTATAGAGTAGCAGAAGATGATATTTTCACCTAGACTTGGTGCCTATGAAGATTGCTATAGATGCACGTCTAGCTTACGCAACACAAAAGGCAGGAAAAGGTCAGTGGACCAAGGGTTTTATAGATGAGCTTCTTACTCGAAATCTTGATGTTATCTTACTCAAGGACGATATGTTTCCTTCTGGCATTCGTTGGCATTTTGCTGCAGCATCTTTTGTGAAGAAAGGTAATTTTGATGCCTATATCAGTCCTACAAGTATGATTGTACCGACAATCCTTGGGAGTACAGTGCCGTGCATTCCTATGATTCATGACCTCATTGCTTTTCGTAGTGAACCACACTCATTTAAAGCAAAGATAATCGAACGACTATTGCTTCGTAGTGTTGTAAAACATGCTGCCCACATTTGTACTATTAGTCAGTCTACAACGTCAGATCTTATTGATCGATTTCCGTTTGCTGCATCTAAAATTACAGCAGTTTACGCCGGTCCAATGAACAACCATCCGCAGAAAAATATCCCCGATGGTAAGACAATTCTTTGTGCAGGAACGCTCTGTCCACGTAAAAATCAATTGCGGCTTATTCGTGCGTTTGCTTCTCTTCCACAAGAGTTGCGTTCATCACATAGGCTACTACTTGTTGGAGGCCGAGGCTGGAATGATCAAAAAATTGTAGATCTTTGTGATAGAGTAAAAGGTGTCGAGTGGCGGGACTATGTTTCTGATGAAGAGTATCAAGTACTTTTATCGTCTGCTACTGTTCTTGCGCATCCTTCACTGTATGAAGGTTTTGGGCTCCAAGTTTTAGATGCACTACAAAGAGGTATCCCTGTTCTTACATCAGATAGGGGCAGCTTGAAAGAGGTTGTAGGTGATGCTGCCTTGCTTATCGACCCTGAGAATGATGTTTCTATAGTCCATGGTTTACAGGAATTGCTTACAAATGAGGATTTACGCAAGAATTTGGCTTCTATAGGCCCTGCTCAAGCACAGAAATTCACTTGGAAAAGAACGGTCGATCTATTTTTAGAGTCGCTAGAAAAAGCTCTATACTAAAGACATGAGTACATTTAAGCGTATTGGCGTCACGGTAAAATCTGGCCTGGACGATAAATGTCAGACAGTTGATAGTATCATCACGATTCTCCAAGGTGCTGGTGCTGAGGTTTTTATGGATAGCAAGAGAAAGGGTGGACTTGAGTGTGCAACAAATCTTCCAGAGTTCTCTGATGAGTCCGAGATAGATTTACTTGTTGTTATTGGTGGTGATGGAACAATTCTCCGTTCAGTCAGAGAGCTTTCAGATTGCACAACGCCAATCCTCAGTGTAAACAGAGGCCGTGTTGGCTTCTTGGCGGAAATAGAATTTGATGAAGCAGCTGAGCTTATTCCTCAGTTGCTGAGTGGTGATGGTGTTATAGATGAGCGAAAGCTTATCGATGTTGTTGCGATGCGTGGAAAAGAAGTTATCTTAGAAGGATTTGCATTAAATGAAGCAGTCATTGCACAAGGAACGATTGCACGACTTGTTGACCTTAAAGCTACCGTGAATGGTGAAGACCTTACAACATTCCATGCAGATGGACTTATTCTTTCGACACCTACTGGCTCTACTGCATACAGCCTTTCTTCTGGCGGGCCCATTGTTCATCCAACACTAGATGCAATGATCCTCACACCAATCAACCCACATAGCTTTTCGCAAAAGCCAGTTGTTCTTCGAAGTGATGCAGTTGTGGAAGTTGAAGTGCAATCAAAAGATAATAAGTATAAAGACTCTGGTGTTATTCTCACGCTTGATGGACAAGTCTATGTCACTGTTGAGCGAGGAGATATTATACGTGTAACACAAGACAAACGAACTGTGAAGTTTTTGCGTCGCAAGCAAGATACGTTCTTTGGTACTCTTCGTCAGAAGCTGAAGTGGGGTGAGAGGGTGGATTAGTTTAAAATTTGTTTCAGGCTAGTTGTAACAGCATTTTCGATTGCAGACTCGTCAAATTGCGGAACTAACTGAATTTTTCTTTGTGCATTCATTGTCATTCCTTGTCTGTTTTCATCTACTGATTCATGTGTTAGCCCTAGGTCTTCAATGTAGTCGTCAAGTCTACTCCTCTCTGAGAAGAGGATGATTAGTCGCTGACAGATGGCATATCTCATAAATGTTCGGAAATATTTTGCTTTACCAAGATTGATATCTTGCACAGTAATAATATTTGCTGCTAATGCTCCTTTTCTCTCTGCTACTTCTAGATCATGTGTGTAGCAATCTCTATTTTGTCTATGTCGCAATTGATATTGAGTCACAGTAATATCAGGTGAAATGCTTTCAGCAGTATCTGCGATGAGTTCATGGATACTATCGGAATGTTGTACAAACCGACGTGTCTCCCAAATATTATGAGAAGTTATCGTAAAATTTATGTCATATTCTTCATCAACCCCTTCTGCTAGTTCATCAATTAGTAATTGATTCTGATTTGCATAATAGGGTCTTAACACTGCTATTGATGGCACAGGTGGAGTGTGCTTCTCATGATCTGGGATTATAATTTTCATACTTCATTATGCACAGACTGAAGCCGA
>PFDQ01000028.1:0-768 GCA_002772815.1 Candidatus Peregrinibacteria bacterium CG10_big_fil_rev_8_21_14_0_10_42_8 | reverse complement strand
CCCCTGCCCTGTGCTGCATACAAACCTGCGTATCGGCGAGATACGTTCACTGGCCTTTGATGCCGATGGTCAATGTTTTGGTATTGCCTTGCTGCCTATCGAGTCGGTGAATGAAGTGACGCCATTGCATCTTGAAAACGGAGAATCCATAAGTGTTATCGAGCCATGTCATGCCTGATTCGGATACGAGCCTTACTTCCAGGGGACAAAAAACCGCCTTCATCTGGTATCACGCTGATGCGCAACTGATTGATGTTTTGCAGACATGGGTGGGGCAAATGGGTCAAACACTGAACATTCCATCAAGGCTCATGGTGCGTAGTCAGCCGGAGCGAACAACCTTTATGGAGATTTACGAAGCCTCGGGAAGCATAGGGCTGGAAGATATTCTTGAGAGCATCGAGAGAAATGCAGCAAAGCAACCCTGGTTCGCCCAGCTGCAAAGCTCGAGAAAGGCTGAAATCTTTGTCGAGGTTCAAGCGCAAGCAACACCCTCAGCATCGTAAATCATTGCTCTTTCCGGCAGATGCATTCATTGCCCCAGACTTCTAGGATGGCCCCATGAGACGCTATCTGCTCAAGCGACTGGCCGGCATGATTCCGCTGCTGTTCGGCATCACCATCATTTCCTTCGGCATCATGCATGTGGCGCCGGGCGAGCCGGTGGTCATCGGGCAAGAATTCAATCCCAAGGTGTCGGCAGAGGATATCAATCGCCTGCGTACCTACTACGGACTCGATAAACCGCTGTACGAGCAATACTGGAAC
>PFDQ01000057.1:16169-21148 GCA_002772815.1 Candidatus Peregrinibacteria bacterium CG10_big_fil_rev_8_21_14_0_10_42_8 | reverse complement strand
TGAGGGATTCGAACCCTAGTAAGCAAATTTGCAACCAATTCAAGGTTTTAAGGCATATAGTCCCAAATAGAGCTTTCTATAGTGATCAGGTCATCTATCTTTACGATTTTTACGTATTCGATTTGACATAATGTAGAATACATGTATATTTAGCATAACTTTTTCCGCCCTGCTTATGTCTATTACTACTATTAAACGCGAACCAGAAGCTTCTACTGCCACAGTAGAAGATAGAATTGCTAAGCTCCCTGAGAATGAAGTAGAGAGTGCAAAAGTTCTTCAAGAAATGAGAAGCAAGGAAGAAGCAGCTCGGGATGAGATCGATAGTAATCTTGATCTCATCAAAAGAAAACTTGATGAAGTATTGAAAAGGTCGCTCGAAAAGAATATGAAGCCAGATGAAAGATTACTGGCAGGTATTCGAGATCGATACGCATTATCATCTGGTTTTGATGTTGATAGAAGTGGCTTTGATACTGTTCTCGGAGAAATAGAAGATAATAATAACATGCTTAATCATATACGTAGTGCAGAAATTGCATTTGGAGCTGAATGGACTATTGTTTCGATTAGTGATGCAGAAATTTTGTTTATGGATACTAGAGAAGAAACGAATGTTGAAGCTCAAGAAAAATTCTTGTCAGATGTGGATAGAGATGGAAATGAATACAAAGATGCAGTGCAGGCTCTAGTTGAGCGCTTCCCTACAATCGAACAACACCTAGAACGTGCAGATGATGAAGAAGGACTACATTATTATGATTACCTTGTCGTTTGTGAAATCACAGGTGCCGAACCTATGTTAGAGGAGCAGTACAGGAAACTACAAGAGGTTAAGCCAGTTGATCGAGAGAAAATTTGCTGGCTTCTCACTGATAAAGCGAGATTAGATCGCGGTCTCGCGTTGCGCGGTGTCCGTCGCGACGACGGGGTCTACGTGGACGTGAACCTTGCTGACCTCCGTTTCTACATTCGAGCTGGTCGTCCGCTGCTAAGGGTTCAGAGAAAAGCTTAGTCCTTAGTCTTTGATTTTTCTGGTTCTTTGTCTTTATCCTTTGACCGCCGTAGGCGGTCTTCCGCTACAAATTTTTTTCTGTAGAATGGTTTCAGCGGTGAATAGTCACCCCGCACCAGGCGGCTACGCCTTGGTGCAGGGCTACCGCGTGTTGTTTCTTTCGTAAAACGCCTTGCATATCAAAAGAGGCATGAAAGAGCACACACCCCACATATCTCTCCTCACGTTTGAGCTGAGTGATTCTGTTACGAGACAGTCATTGGACTGCGGTTAATGACTTCGGTATGAAACTCAGTCAACAAGTGGTTGTTCGTCAGGAATGCAGATTGGAACGACGACGAGGTCAACGTGAACGAGAACAATGCTGACAACCGTAACAACATTCGAGCTGGTCGTCCGCTGCTAAGGGTTTATTGGCTATGTGTCGATTTCAACCATCCACCAATCTGTCTTCCTACTTCCTCTGCTGTCGATTGCGCCTGGAATATCTTTGTCTCATTAACGAGTTTGAGTTCCAGACAGAGTCGTAGTTTCAGCATGCATGTCTCCTGATGTGCACAGGATTTTATGAGATAGCCAGCCTTGAGTGGCTTGGGTGCATTCTTCGCCATAATGAGCTCTGAAAGAAGATTGAGAACGGTGTCTTCTATGCTCTTTCCAAGAGAAAGACGGTGTCTTTTCTCTAAATGATCAACGATATCGACGATTTGTTTGTAGAGATCGTACGTTTGATTGATGATAGGGAGTGTATCCATATGGACTCAAGTGTACCGACCCTTTGGCATTGCTTCACGCGTTTTGTTCGCGGAAAAAAACGTACAACAGAGCTCAGTCACTTTATCTTTCATCTGGAGAGCAATCTCAAAGAGATCAGTACTGAGCTGAGCAATTGTACCTACCAACATGGGACGTATCGCTCCTTCACTGTCAACGACACTAAGCGCAGAGACATCGCTGTTGCGAGCATCAAAGATCGTTTCGTACACAGGCTCCTGTATGAGTACCTAGTAAAGATTTACGACAAGACATTTGTCTACGATGTGTGGTCGTGCAGAGAAGAAAAGGGATTACTTGCAGCTATCGAACGCGCACAGGATTTTCTCACTCGTAATCGTCAGGACTACTTCTGGCGCGGAGACGTAAGGAAATTCTTCGATTCTGTGAATCAAGATACGCTCCGCGATATTCTTCGTATGCGCATCGATGACGATCATGCCCTTTGGTTACTGGATGAAGTAATACGCAGTTATCAAGGAAATTTAGAAGTGGGTCACCGAGAGAGAGATTGGCCACACAAAAGGAATAGCAATCGGCAATGTCACCAGTCAGATTTTCGCCAATATCTACCTCAACGAATTCGATAGGTACGTAAAACACACACTGCAAATCAAAAAATACTTACGCTACGGTGATGATTTTGTGATCTTCGTGAAGAATCGAGAGGAAGCAGTGCACTATCGTAGTCTTATGAAGACATTTCTTGATGAACAACTCTCACTGACTCTCCACGCTCGTAACGATGTCATCTTTCCCTGTAATCAGGGACTCAAATTTTTAGGATGCATGATCTATCCTCATAAGCGTCAGTTATTAAAGCGTGTTTGGAGTCGGGTGCTTAATCGCACAGAGCACAAAAATATTTCCAGTTACAGTGGTCTGGTTCGTGCCCATAGCACTAAAGAGACACTGAATCACTTCGATTGGCATGTTCTGAATATTTTAGAAGAGTAAATATAAGTATTATTTTGTTTAGCTCACTTATGACAACAGGTACAAACCCCTTCAAACCCCCCTTAGTGCTCTGCAAAGCTATGTGAGCAGGATTAGTACCCTAAAGACAATTAATAAAGAAAAAACAAGACTTTGAAATAAAAGTATCCGAAGCCTGTTCACTATAGTGAAGCATTTCAGGCTGCCATTAATGCAATGTCTGGCGGAGAGTGAGGGATTCGAACCCTCGGACCTCTTACGAGGTCAACACATTAGCAGTGTGTCCCATTCGGCCACTCTGGCAACTCTCCAACCTTCGCAGAAGGTTGCCCGCCGAAGCCCTTGGCGAAGGCGGGCATTATCTACCATAACACCATTACCTTCTGTCTACGGTTGGCAAGCCACTGCTACCATTACAGTATAGAGAAAAAGATGCGTTCTGCTATAGATTTTGTTCAACTTCCTCAGTGTGCTCAAATGCAACCATCTCTTCTGTAAGATCCACAATGCCGTACACAGTATTCACTGGTAGGTATCCATCGTTCTGTTCCCATGTATTTACAATGAGGTCCATCATTGGTACTCGTACAATGATACATCCCATACTACGGAATCTTGTATCCATACCTGTGAATATCTCTTCTTCTTGGCCATATTCATGGAATCCGTAGGCTGTGTGCTCTTCACCATCTTTATAGAGTCGTAAAAATCGGCCAGAAGGGCCAAATGTTAGGCGATCACCCTTAATATGAAGGGATTTAATCACCCAGTTCCAGTTTGGCGTTGCAGCGTTGTAATACCTACCGATATATGACACAAAACGTTTTTGTCCTGTTACAACCTCAAATGAGAGGTATTGCCCATCCTCATGGAAAATGTAGCCTGTGTTAGACTCTGTATCGACTACGATCTTGTCTCTTTTCTCTATTTCCCAGTCTTCAATGCGAATTTCATGCGCAACTGGTAATACATCGCCAGTAGAAGGAAGTAGGGTAAGTGGAGCTGTAGGCACAGCCATAATGAGCCCAAGAAGTGTTGAGGTAAGAGAAGTCATAAAGTCCCCTATAGTACAAACTTTAAACATCAAGTCAATGGCTTTATAGAGACGAACAGTGGCAATATAGTGCCCTGAATCAGGGGTAAAATACTCAATATAAATTCACCTATAAAATGACAAATTTTGATCCAAATCATAGGCCAGTTCTGATCAATGAAACTCTGGAGTTTTTAGCTCCAAAAACAGGAGAATCTGTTCTTGATGTTACTCTTGGTCTTGCTGGGCATAGTCGAGCATTTTTAGAGAAGATTGGTACAGGTGGGGCACTCACGGGTCTTGATGCTGATAACGACAACGTACAAACTGCTCAAGAAAATCTTGAGGAATTTGCAGAAAATACAACATTCATTCATACAAACTTCGAAAGACTAGAGGAGCTAGATATAGGCACCTTCGATATTATTTTTGCAGACTTAGGACTCAGCTCACCGCATTTAGATAATCCAGAGAAAGGGTTTTCTATTCGGGCAGATGGTCCGCTCGATATGCGATTCGACAGAACGGCGGGTCCAACAGCAGCCGACTGGATTTCATCGAGTACAGAAGAAGAACTCGCGGATATTTTTTATCGCTATGGAGAAATTCGCCAGAGCAGAAAGCTCGCGGCAGTACTCAAGACAGATAAGCCAAAAACAACATTCGGATTAAATGCATCCTGTGAACACGTTTTTCATCATAAAAATGCATCATTTCTTCCACAAGTGTTTCAGTCGCTCAGAATAGCAGTAAATAACGAGCTTCATGCCCTAGAGGTGCTACTGCGCCGTGGGCCAGAAATCCTTCATAGTGGTGGTAGAATTGGTATAATTTCGTTTCATAGTCTCGAAGACAGAATGGTGAAGCAGACGTTTAAGGCACTTGCAACTCCAGAGATAGACGATAGAACTGGGGCTGTATCAAAAGAAGCAGGCTTCGAGCTCATTACTCGTAAGGCAATAAAGCCAAGCGAAGAGGAGGTGGAAGCAAATCAACGATCTCGAAGTGCAATCCTTAGAGTTCTGCGAAAGAAGTAGAAGTGGTATACTACCTCGGTGTTTGAAAATCTTTTCCAATTCTCTGCAAAACAAAAGCGCTCGTCACTTGGTGCTATGGTCAACCAAAGTACAGTAATGCTTATGTTTGCTATTGGTTCTATTATTTTAATTCTTGCATTACTTATTTTATTTCATCAAAACAGTAATGCCACAAAAGGGTACC
>PFDQ01000057.1:0-16157 GCA_002772815.1 Candidatus Peregrinibacteria bacterium CG10_big_fil_rev_8_21_14_0_10_42_8 | reverse complement strand
ATGGAGAAAATAGAGTCAGATAGGCAGACACAATCGATGATTAACGTTAAAAATCCTCTATATACTGTAGAATCACTGTAAGAAAAATAGCCGTCTATTGCGCTTAGAATAGCTATATGTAAAGAATACAAATATAGCCCTATGCTTAAAAGGCTAAAAATGGTATAATATCTACAAATACATGCAAACAAAACTTCTCATTGGTGCATTGAGCACATTGGCCGTTGTAGGTGTGTCTGGCGCAACATACCAACACATTTTACCTCAACTAACGAGTTCTCAGAATTTTGAGTGTATTGGCAAAGTGTATGGAACACCTGGTTGCCCAATGAAATTAAATGAGGGTAAAGAGACAGAGACTGTCATTCCACCAAATTGTGGTGATGGAATTCCAGACCAAGGTGAAGAATGTGACGAGGGACGATTTAATGGTGCAAGCTTCTGTTCTGATACATGCGAGCTCTATTATTGTGGTGACGGAAATGTGAGTGCCCATATTGGTGAAGACTGTGAGCCAGACACGCAAGAGATATACATTTTGGACCCTATTACAAAGCAACTAGCTACAGAGGTTCGCTTCCTCGAACCAAGCTGTGGAGTTGCATGTAGTATCCCTGTATGTGAAGAGGATGCGAATGGAAACATCTCCTGTAATCCAGATAGATGTACATACAATTTCTCTAAGCCATCATGTGAAGATGAACAATTTAAAGAATCGGCTCCAGAGCCAGTAGTGTCTGATACTGTTGTAGAGTCATCCCAAACATCACCGCTCATTAACCTCTACTTCCCACAGCAAAATACTGCTAGTGATACAAGTACAACAAAGCAAAGTACCCAACCAATTGTTTGCGGTAATGGAAAAGTGGAATTTGGTGAAGAGTGTGATGATGGAAATAGTAGTAACTACGATAGCTGTACAACGCAGTGTCGTATTCCTCGATGTGGTGATGGTATTGTGGAAGGTACAGAGTTTTGTGATTCACGCGGGATAGATACTGGAAGCTGCAATGCAGACTGTACCGCTGCACAATGTGGTGATGGCTATAAAAATAAGGCTGCAGATGAACAATGTGACGACGGGAATGATAATGACAAAGATTCATGTTCCAGTGAGTGTATAAAGACTGGATGTGGTGATGGTATTATTCAGCCAGGCGAAGCATGCGATGATGGAAATTCGAAAGATAATGACGCGTGCCGAAATGACTGCACAGAGCCTCGATGTGGTGATGGAATAACAACAAGTGTCGCTCCGTATAACGAACAGTGTGATGATGGTAATTTTACAAATAATGATGACTGTCCTAATAACTGTCAGCTCTCTGTATGTGGTAACAGAATTAAAGAAGGTCGAGAGCAGTGTGATGATGGAAATAACATCGATTTCGATACGTGTCGAAATAACTGTACTACACCATTTTGTGGTGACGGTGTGATTACAAGTGCAGCACCGTATGCAGAAGAATGCGACGATGCCAATAGAGAAAATGAAGATAGTTGTACGAATGAGTGTAAAAAACCACGTTGTGGAGATGGTTTATTGCAAAAGTACAACGGAGAACAATGTGATGATGGTAATACTTTCAATGATGACTCATGTTCTAATGAGTGTACAAAACCTCAATGTGGTGATGGTATTGTTCAGAAGGGTGAAGGTTGTGATGATGGTAATAGCAATAATGCAGACTCATGTGCGAATGATTGTCGCATGCCATACTGTGGTGACTCAGTTGTACAAAAAAATGAAGATTGTGATGATGGTAACAAAGAAGATAACGATGCATGTACGTCGCAGTGCACCACTGCACGCTGTGGCGACGGTATTGTCAATGGGAACGAGCAGTGTGATGATGGCAACAATTCAAATACTGATGAATGCACAAATACATGTACGATTAGTATTTGTGGAAACGGCATTGCAGAAGGCCTTGAGGCATGTGATGATGGAAATGAAAACAATCTCGATAGCTGTTTAACAACATGCACACTCTCAGTATGTGGAGATGGGACTATTAATGGCACTGAAGAATGTGATGACGGAAACACACAATCTGCAGATGGATGTAGCTTTAGATGTACCATTGAAACTATATGTGGAGACGGACAAGTCGATGGAATCGAAGAGTGCGACAATGGTAAGCTCAACTCTGATACTCTCGAGAATTCCTGTAGAACAAACTGTCGAGTATCATTTTGTGGAGACGGTGTTGTGGATGAAAATGAAGAGTGCGATAGTACAGATAGCTGTACTGCAGAATGCACGTATCCTACGTTCATGGCTGCTCATGGAAATAGTGTTTGGGGTGGATCTGTAGGGATACTTCTTCTTGGTGGAGGTGTATTCGGCTACATTTACAGAAAAAGACTTCTTGAACTTTCAAAGAAGGCAGCAGAAAGTGTTCGTGAATTGTCTATTGATGACATTCCACTCGATGAACTAGAAATGCCATGGCACAAATGGGATGGAAAGAAGTAGTCTACAGATTAACAACTTCTGGTTTGTTTGCTCTATCTCGAAGTAGTAAGACACGCTGGTCTTTATGAAGTAGTCCAATCTTCATAGCGAGTTCTACCCCTTTATCCATCATTTCTTCGTCAGATGCAGTGGATTCTATATACAGCGGATATACGCCATAGACAATTGTTAGGTGACGTTGAACAACTGGATCACTCACAATAGTTATTATTGGAATATTGGGGCGAAACTTCGCAATGTTTCTTGCAGTTCGTCCTGTGTCTGAAAGAAGGACAATGGCTTCAGCATGTTGTTCTTCTGCAAGCTTCACAGCACTGTCCATTTCTTCTTCAGCCTTGCTTGAGAATCGGATGTCATACACAGTCTCAAGGCGTGCAAGATGTTGCTCTGTTGCTTTATGAATGCGCTTCATTGCTTTTAATACAAGCAGAGGGTGTGCACCTGCTGCAGTTTCCCCAGAAAGCATTGTTGCATCTGTCCCAGTACTAACAGCGTGCGCTGTGTCTGTAACCTCTGCCCTTGTTGGCATTGGAAATTCCATCATGCTTTCAAGCATTTGTGTCGCAATAATTACTGGCTTTCCTTCGTCCTTGCATCTGCATACTATTTCATCTTGAACGACAGGAAGTTTTTCAAATGGAAGGTCGGAACCAAGGTCTCCTCGTGCAACCATAATTGCATCTGAGGCTTCGATGATCTCCTGAATGTTTTCTACTGCTTTCACAGTTTCAATTTTCGCTATAAGTTTTGATGTGCTTTTAAGCTTCTCAAGAAGCTTGCGCACAGATTCTACTTCAGCACCAGAGCGAATGAATGAGAGTGCAATAAAGTCTATATTTTGCTTTGCTCCAAATGTAATGTCATCCCAATCCTTCTCTGTGATTGATGGAAGGTCTATGTCTGCGCCAGGAAGACTAATATGTCGTCGAGATCCAATTTCTCCTCCTTGCTCAGCTTTTGCAATAACAGTGCCGTTCTTTTCAATAGATACAATTTCTAAATATATCTCTCCGTTATCAATAAGTATTTGCTTTGTTTCAAGTGCATCCTTCGCAAAACCATCATAGCTCACAATGATAACAGGTCTTTTTTCATTAGGGAGTGGCTTTGGCGAAAATACCACTTCATCACCTTCATGAATGACAATTTTCTTCTCTACATCTCCAGATCGTATTTCTGCCCCTTTGGTGTCTTGCATAATGGCCACTTTAAGGTGACGACCTTTGTTAATCTCAGCAATTTTGTCTATAGATTCTTGATGCTGAGAGCGTTCGCCATGTGAAAAGTTTAGTCGTGCAATATTCATGCCGTTATCTGCTAGCTCCTTCATTATTTTCACATCCCAGCAAGAAGGACCAATAGTACAGATAACCTTAGTGCGTGTAAGTGGCTCGAAGTCTGAATCAGAATCTATCATAAGAAAAGTGAGTATACGTATACAATACCGCATTTTAAAGCTGTTTGCGATGAACATAATTCTTAACATTTGCAAGTGATAGAAATGACTCAAAACAGCGATTTATGGTATAATTATATGATTTATGAATAAAACAGTATTTCGAGAAAGGGCTCTAACATCTGTTGCAGTATGCGCAATCGTATATTTATTTTTTATGCAGGCACGAATTGTCTTGAGGCCTACAGGGCTTGATTTTAAACCAATGGAACTGGCTTATGGGTATAGTAACGTAGCATTTAACGGAAAAGTCTACTGGGATGAAGGAGTAACCCCAGTTGGTACAGGAACAGGTGTCGCTATCTATATTAATGGATCACCAGCGTCTACTACGACAACAACAACGAATGGTAGTTACTCATTTACTGGTTTAACGATTTCATCACACGATGTTGTATCGGTATTTATAGATGGTGAAAATGAAGATGGAATGCTCGTAGGTAAATTTAACGATACGGTCCTATCAGATTCACCTGTCACAGGTATGGACATCTACAAAGATAGGCTGATACTTCGTACTCATAGCACGAATTTAAATATTACTACGACAGATCTTGATACAGCAGATGGTTCAGCAACAGACGCAGACATTACTGCTGTGTACACTCTTTCTGGGGATGACCTTCATATGGGTGCAAACAAAGAGTTGCTTATTAATAATACAACGACTCATACAGCAAGTGGAAGCTTGTTCACTCACGACCTCGATATCCGAGGAAGACTTACAATGGGAACAGGCGACATCACTGCGTCTGGTTCGGTTATTGTTTCTGGTACAGGAGCACTGACTCTTACAGGAGACATGAAGCTTACATCGGTAAACTCTGGAGAGATTCTTGGTGTGCGTACTGCAACACTTGGAAACCTGTATATCGATGATGGTCTCGATGGCTACTTTAGATTTGATGAAGGAGTTGGTGTGAATGCCTCAGGTAGCACGTTTAATACTGGAACAGGTGGAGTGCTAACAAATGGTCCACTATGGGTAGATACAAACTCTGGTACAACACTATTTTATAATCCACATGCAATAGAGTTTGATGGAACAGATGATGTTATAGAATTTGGAGATAGCTTTGACATTTCCAAGACAATCAAAAAGACATTTGTAGGGTGGTTCCGAAGAAAATCTGCATCGACAGAAGATGTAATTTTTGCTAAGAAGAGTGGTTCTGGTTCATCTAGCGCTGGGTACACATTGTACATTGATGATGAATCAGACAAGCTACTCTTTGAAGTAGCTGATGGAGCAGATACATATACAATGACATCAACATCAACAGTAACAGATGAGGATTGGCACCATTTTGGTGTGACGTGGAATCCATTCAATACAAACGACAGTAATATTTTCTTTGATGGTTTAATTGATGTGAGTGCAAAAACTGGATCGCTCAATACAGCAACAGCTACCTATACGACAGCACAGAACTTTACAATCGGAGACGACGACTCAGGAAATGCTCCGTTTATCGGAACTATTGATGATTTCAGAATATACTCACGGACCATGTCTGGATCTGAAATATCAGTACTTGCAGCAGGAAACAAAGCCTCTGGTTCTGGTTCGTACACACTAAGCTCAAACCTAGATATAAATGGCGATCTTGGAATTTTCGGATCTATACTTGACATGGGGGCAACAAAAACAATAAATGTGACAGGTGATATGAATATCTATGGGGAACTACGAACCAACAGTGGTACTGTGACATTAGATGGTACTGGTGATCAGAATATTCGTGGATCAACAGCATTTAATAAACTTGCAGGAACAACAACAGTGGCAAAAACTATTACATTCGAGTCCAATACAGAGCAAACAGTATCTGGTGCGCTAACGCTTCAGGGGTCTGTAGGACAATTTATCTCTCTTCGAGTATCAAATACCGGAAGTCGTGCTCTTCTTATTGCAGAAAGCTCTGGAGCAACACTTCTAGAATATCTAGATGTGAAAGACAATAATGCATTTAGTGGGGCAACTCTTGCATGTACTGCAGGTTGTGTGGACAGTTCTAATAATACGAACTGGTTATTCCTCGGTGAATGCCAAGATGGAGTTGTAAACACTGGGGAGCAGTGTGATGATGGAAATAGTAACAATGAAGATCTCTGTCCAAACGACTGTCAATTTGCAGTTTGTGGAGATGCTGTTATTGAAGGAGAAGAGCAATGTGAGCTTCCAAACGTCGGAGATTGTCTCTCAAACTGTTTGCTTAGGTCTGCAGGTGGTGGAGGAGGAGTTGTATCATCAGCATCTGCAAATGCATCATATTACAAGAGAGAAGCTCCCCCAGATGGTTGTGGTAATGGTATTATAGACATAGACAAAAATGAGGAGTGTGATGCAGGAGCGCGATTCAATGGTCTTGGAACATGCTCCTACGACTGTAAAAAGCTGTTTTGTGGTGATGGTATTGTTAGCCCACAGCTCAAAGAAGACTGTGAGCCAAAAGTTATTGGTACGGTTAATGGGGTAACGACATATGAAGTGGCGACTTGTGGTGAATCATGTCCAGCTCCAGTAATAAGTAAACAGGGAACACAGTCAGGAGGTTGTCACAAGAAATTCCTAGAACCGTGTGACTCTGGAAATTCTTCTCAGGCACCAAACCAATCTGTTGCAAAGCTATGTGGTAACGGTGTCATCGAAGCAGGTGAAGAGTGTGATGCAGGAGGTTCGTGTGAAGGAGGAACATTCGACGGATCATTCTGGACAGATAAAACGTCTGCAGAGACATGTATTGCTGGAGGAGGAACGGCAAAGCCACAGTCTGGTGATGGATGTAGTAATATATGTAAGGATGAATTCTGTGGTGATGGCATTGTGCAAGAACGCGGTGTAGACAATAGAGATGGGACTGCCGATGATGAGCAATGTGATAATGGTAGTACGTGTAGTAACAATACTACAAAATCCTGTCGCCTAGATTCTGATTGTGGTGATGGAAATACATGCGATTACGAGAGTACAAAAAATACCGCTTGTTCAAATTCATGTAAGTCAAAAACTCCGACAATAAAGCCAGCTCAAAAAAGCTCTGCTCAAAAAGAAAAAGAACAGGAGGTAACAAGTTCTATTCCAAATAACGTAAAACCATCTGCACCAATCGAAGATACGTCTAAAAAACTGCCACAATGCGGAAACGGAATAATCGAAGCTGGTGAAGAATGTGATAGTGGAAAGCAAAACTCAGATTTCTATTCAGATTCATGTCGAACGAATTGTACATTGCCACGATGCGGTGATGATGTCACAGACTCTGATGAAGAATGTGATGGAGAATTGTTATGTTCTCTGCAATGTACGATGCTACAAGTTCAACGGTATGCACAATGTGGAAATGCAATACAAGAGCAGGGCGAGGAATGCGATGACGGAAATCTCAATTCACATGATAGTTGTAGTTTGTTTTGTCTAAAGGAAGCTCCTACTAACAATACAATCGATGTAGAAAATGCAAAGCCTAAGACAATTGTTGCATCAGTGCATTCACTAGTTATCGATGCAGATATTGTTGTTGTCAATCCAACAGAATACGCGAATGCACTTTCATTTGTAAATTCTGGCGCGGGATGTTCAACACTCACTATTAAGGGTAAGGCTTATAAGGCAGCAGCAATTAGGGAAGCTGCAGTACGACAAAGAATCCCCATTGTAAAAAATATTGATCTCGCTCGGGAAATTTATAAGCAATACAATCCTGGAGACACAATTACTGGGAATCTTTGTACATCAATTGAGGTATTGAAGGTGAATCCAATTGGATCGGTAAAGAGTGAGAATGCTTCAAATGAAACAGTACAACCATCAGCACCAATTGTCGCACCAGTACAGCAACAACTACCAAAATACCCTACACAGTATGGATATGGGTACTATCCATATGCGCAGCTAGCTCCAGTTATTTCAAATCACGCGCCAGCAGGGGAGACTGGACCAGGAATGGTTGGCGTTGCTATCACAGGTATCGCAGGAGGAGTTGGTTGGATGAGGAGAAAGAAAAGGCTGCTGCGATAAGTATTGATTTAAGGCAAAAGCTCAACCATACTCTTTGTATGGAAAAAGATGGATACGTTTTCATCACAGGCGCTAGTAGCGGAATAGGGGAGTCTTGTGCACGCAAATGTGCTGCTGCTGGTTTTAACCTCATTCTTACAGCAAGGCGAGAGGACAGGCTGCTAGCATTAAAAAAAGAGCTAGAATCAGAATCTGTCAGCATTATTGTCTACTCAATGGATGTTACAAATCACTCTCAGGTTGAATCTGTTTTTAAAGCTATTAATGATAAAGAAATAATCGCACTTATTAATAACGCAGGGCTTGCTCAAGAGAAGTGTAGCTTTGAAGATTACAAGTGGGACGATTTTCAGAAGATGATTGATACAAATATCACAGGATTTCTCAAGGTTGCGCACTTAGCAGTGCCATCGATCATAAAATCGAAAGGTCACATCGTAAATATTAGTAGTATTGCAGGAATAGAAGCATACGAAGGTGGTTCTGTGTACTGCGCAAGTAAGGCATTTGTAAAAATGGTGAGTAAGTCACTCCGCATCGACCTTGCAGGTACTGGCGTACGTGTTACAGACATTGCACCTGGTGCTGTCGAAACGGAGTTTTCAGATGTTCGCTTTAAAGGTGATACAGAAAAAGCAAAATTAACCTACCAAGGATACGAACCGCTTACGCCAGAGGACATCGCTGACTCTGTTCTATTTTGTTTGCAAGCACCAGCGCGCATGAATGTTGAATATATGCTCGTCATGCCAACAGCTCAGGCAAGTGCGACGAGAATTGTGAAACAGTAATGGTACCCTGAGCTGGACTCGAACCAGCGACCTACAGCTTAGAAGGCTGTTGCTCTATCCAGCTGAGCTATCAGGGCAAAACCAGACTTATTATAACACAATTCTAGTATCAAACGAACCCTTGCGTAAATGGCAAAATACGGTACAATTTCGTGGATGAAAAACAAAAGAATCATGCTAAAGCTTTCAGGAGAGCTCTTTGCTCGGGAAGGCGGTTTTGGTTTGAATCATGATAGTCTCATAGGTGTTGCAAAAAGTATCAAGGAAGTAGCAGATGCAGGCCATGAGGTTGTTGTCGTTGTCGGAGGAGGAAATATCTGGCGGTTTAGAGATACACAAGATAGTGGTATCGAACGAACATCCAGTGATGCCATTGGCATGCTTGCAACCATTATGAACGCAGTTGGTCTTCAGTCTGCACTCGAGACACTTGGTCAAAATACACGTGTGTGCAGTGCTATTAATGTACCACAGCTTGCAGAGCCATACATCAGAAGGCGAGCAATGCGTCACTTAGAGAAGGGGAGGGTTATTATCTGCGCAGGAGGAACAGGGAACCCATACTTTACGACAGATAGTGCAGCAGCACTGAGGGCATCAGAGCTTCAATGTGACATGTTTCTCAAGGCAACAAATGTTGATGGTGTGTACGATAAAGATCCAAACAAGAGCAAGGACGCTGTTAAATATGAAACAATCTCATACCAAGACTGCATAGAACAACACCTAAACGTCATGGACCAAGCAGCGTTTAGCCTCTGTCTGGATCAAAACTTGCCAATCTGCGTTTTCAAATTTGATACAGAAGGTTCCTTGCTAAAAGCAGCCTCTGGTGAGAAGATCGGAACAATTGTTCACAATTAATACCCCACATATTATGTCTGATGTCCGTATTGAATCTTTTACACAGGAAGTAGAAAAAGTATTTTTGTTTCTACATAACGAATACGCTCGCTTACAGACAGGTCGAGCAAACGCAGCACTTGTGGAGTCTGTTACTGTCGATGCATACGGACAAAATCAGCCACTAAAAGGAGTTGCAGGAGTGAGCATTCAAGACGCACGAACTATTGTCATTCAGCCATGGGATAACTCTATTATGGGTGCTATAGAATCTGCATTATCAGCAGCAGATCTTGGTGTCTCACCTGTGAATGACGGAAATGTCATTCGCTTAAGCCTACCACCAATGACAGAGGAAAGAAGAACTCATCTAAAGAAGGTTGTACATTCACTCGCAGAAGATGCTCGTATTTCTGTTCGTCAACTACGTCAACATGCTCACGACAAGATTAAAGATGAGGAGAAAGATGAAGACCTTCGATACACACTCTTAGAAGAACTCGAAAAAGCTGTCAAAGCGTCAAATGAAAAAATTGAGGTTAGCAAGAAGGAGAAAGATGAAGAAGTGATGAAGGTTTAACTTGAAGCCAATAGCCTGTGGGTTTACCATGTTCGCATGAGAATGCCCAAAATTGCCGTAGTCTCCTTTCCAGGAAATAACTGTGAAGTAGAGTCTATTCGTGCAATTCGTAACAACGGAATGGAGCCAGTATTCTTTCGGTGGAATGATGATGTGTCAAAACTTATTGATGTCGATGGGTATTTTATTCCAGGTGGCTTTAGTTATGAAGATAGAGGAAGGGCTGGAATGGTAGCAGCGAGAGATCCACTACTTCAGTTTATAAAAGTAGAGGCTTCAAAAGGAAAAGTTGTTATTGGAAACTGTAATGGTGCACAAATTCTCGTTGAAAGTGGCCTTATTCCAAATGCTGATGGACTAGAGATGAGCCTCGCGAAGAATGTTGTTGATGGGCATGCAACTGGCTTTATTAATGAATGGGTATGGATTACCCCACAATGTGATACAAGCCGTTGTGCGACGAGTAATTGGAATGGCACTATGCATATACCACTTGCTCATGGAGAAGGGCGTTTTACAACAAAAGATACAGTTCTCTGGCAGAAACTACATGATAACAATCAGCTCGCATTTGTGTACTGTGACGAGGTAGGAAATGTAGCATCTTCAACGACATACAACCCAAACGGTTCTGAAATGTCTGCTGCTGGAATCTGTAACCCTGAAGGAAACGTTGTTGCATTGATGCCACATCCAGAACGAACACCTCTCGGAGACCCATATTTTGCTTCTATAAAAACATGGATCGAAAATCATCCCCTAAGAGAAAAAGAATATGTTGTAAAAAATAACAACAGTAAGCGAGAAGTACAAGAAAGAGTAGCATCTGGAACAGAAATATTTATTGAAACCATCATTGTTAATAATGAGGAGCGTACAGTGCAGCAAGCTGCAAAACGTGAAAAGCAGAATATTACTATTAAACAACTGCGGTATATCTCCCTTGAAAGTGATACTGCACATTCTGTATTACGAACAATGACACATTTTAATCCAAACAAAGAAACAGCGTATATCAGAAGAAGGGATAGTTTTACGAAATGGAACGCTGATACAAAATCAGAAGAACAACATAAGTCTATTCTTAGTGACAATACATTGCTACGCACGGACGAGCCGGATACAGATTCTCAAAAGATTGGAAAGGGGGCAGAATGCGGAGTGTGCTATGTTTGTAGTGGAGTTTCATTCGAAGAAGTGTGTGAAGAATCGATTCTTAACATATTCGGGAATCCCCACGCATCAACAATTAAACGTCTAGTATAATGGAAAAGAGAATTGTTCTCCTCGCACACAACATACGTTCTCTTTGGAATGTCGGCTCTTTTTTTCGCACATCAGATGCTTTTTGTGTCGAGAAGATTTTTTTAACAGGGTATACAGCAACTCCACCACGAAGGGAAATATCTAAGACTGCAATAGGGGCAGAGGAATGGATAAAATGGGAATACCAAGAAGATCCTACACTACTCATTAAAACACTAAAAAATGATGGGTGGACAATCCTAGCATTGGAAATTACAGATCAAGCACAGTCTATTCATGAGTACTCACCCTCCGCAAAAACGTGTCTAGTGCTTGGACACGAGGTGACTGGTGTCCCTTCAGATATTCTTGCATTATGCGACTCTACAGTGATGATCCCTATGATGGGTAAAAAGGAATCACTCAATGTATCTGTAGCCGCAGGTATCGCACTATCGCACCTTAAGAAACATCGCATACTCGGTGCGTGCACATGCTCCAATACCCATAAGGATAAGTGCACTCGCTGCAAGCCACCCAAGCACTGGAACAATAGAGATAATACTAATGAGTGCATACACAAGAACTGATGCGCCAATGAGCTTAAATGACTTCCATGCTTTCTTCTTTCGTAGTGCATACCACTGAGCAAGAGTAATAGCTGCAAATGCCTTAGCAAAGAAGAGAACGACTATGTACATAGCGATAATAGCAAAACCAATAGGGATACCAATCAGAGTAACCATAAATAGAATCGCAACAATTGGTGTCAGAACAATGAAGAGGACTCCAGTAAGCATACTTATCCATGGGTACTGCATACATTCCTTAGCAGCAGTTGGAAAATACTTCTTAGTAGCAAGAACAAGGATTGTAATAAGAAGTAATGCAGAAAGAAGCTTGTAAAGAGAAAGAGCTGCAGCAAGTGCAATGAGAACAGCTGCTATACCACCAGCTGCAATAGCCTTTTCATTTGATGACATACCAAGATCTTCGTTATAGAAGACAGTCCCTGCAACGATGCTATCAATATCCATTTCTCGTTCTACTGTCCAATATTCAAGATCTCCCTTGATAGACGAATCGTTAATATATGTAAAGGACTTGCTAACAATCTTCGCATTACCAATAATTGTTCCATCAAGTGTTACATCTTCAGCATAAATTTCAACAAACCCACCAACAGAACTATTAAGTTCTGCCTGACCAGCATGAATATTAAGATCACCTCCAATTGGAGCGTAAATAGTTACTTGCCCAGCAGCAATAATAACATCTCCTGTGATTCGTGCATCCTTCTCAATCGTAACTTCTCCACCTGCAATAAGTAGGTCTCCATCAATTGTGGCATCAATTGTTATTTGTCCACCAACAACTCGTAAGTCGTCATTTATTCGTCCAGAAATTTGAACGTCTCCACCTACAACAGCAACGTCTTCTGATACAGAGCTATCAATCCGAACCTCACCACCAACAACAAACAAATCCCCTGAAACAGAATTATCAATCCGAACCTGTCCACCAGCCATATAACTGTCTTCTGAAAAATTATTAGAAATATTCAGTCTTTCTCCTGCCTTAAAGTCTGCAGCTTGTACAAGTGGAGCAGAAAGAAAACTGGACATTACGATGATTGATAAGATGGTTTTATTCATAAAAGAAAGGGGAAGTATTTCTATTATACACAATCGAGTGGGTCAATATCGACTACAATATCTGTTAAGTCTATTGAGGATAGAATCTGTTGCGGATTTTTTCCTCGTACGAGGATGTGCCATTCTTTTCCGCCACCAAAAAAAGTAGGCGAACATCCTATTCTTAAATGCTCAAATGATGAACGAAGTTCTGCAGTCAGAGATTCCGCACGATGCTTCTGATCGCTATTTCTAAAAATTAAGCGAAGCATTGTACTATATGGCGGGTAGAGCATTTTCTCTCGTGTTGTCAGCTCGTAATCTAGATACTCACTTGTTTTATGTAATGCAGATAGTTTTACTTCGGGGCAATCTGGTCTAAATGTTTGCAGAATAACTTCGCCAGAAGTTTTTCTACCAGACCTACCCGTTAACTGTGTTAACAACTGAAATGTTCTTTCTCCTGCCCTAAAATGCGGTAAGGACATTCCAACATCTGCGATAAGAACTGCAGCAAGTGTTACTCGCGGAAGATCGAGCCCTTTTACGACAGACTGCGTACCGAGTAAAATATCTGCTTCACCATTCTCCATTTTGTGGAGCAATGAACGCATTTCATCAGGGCTTGTAAGTGTATCACTATCAGCTCTCAAAATTCGTGCAGAAGGAAACCGTTTATGCAAGGTGTCTTCTATACCTTGTGTACCAGCTCCAACGCTGTGGAGTCTTGTACTCTGACATCCAGGGCAGACTTCTGGAATCCTTGCTGTTGCACCACTTGTATGGTCTTGAAGATAGTACTGGTTCTGAGTAGTTCTATGCACAGTAAATGGAAGGTTTGACTCTGGGGAAATAAGCCTTCTCTTGCAATCAAGGCACATGATAGATGTAGCCATTCCACGCCTGTTTAAAAAGAGTACCACCTGTTCCTTTTGTGATAACCTCTCCTCAATTGCATCAAATAATGTATTACTAAAAGGATAGTGATTTGCAAAATTTACAGTAGAAAGATCGATAACGGTAACATGTGGCATTAGTGCATCGCCATATCGTTCCGATAACTCAGCAAGAGTATACGCACCATTCTTTGCCTTATACCAAGACTCCAAAGACGGTGTTGCAGTTCCGAGTACGAGCCTTGCGTTGAAGTTCTCACAGAGTTGCTCAGCAACTTCTCGTGCATGGTACCGAGGACTTTGCTCATTTTTATATGTCCACTCATGTTCTTCGTCGATAATAATAAGCCCAAGCTTGTGTGCAGGTGCAAACAGTGCAGAACGAGAGCCAATAATAAGCTTGATGTCTCCAAACCGAATCTGCTTCCATGTTTCTCTTTTTTGAGCAGGAGTTAACCTACTATGAAGGATAGCGATATGTTTTTGGTCCATCATTCCTGTATATCGAGGAATAGAGTGTTCTGTGAGGAATATTTCTGGAACAAGCACCATTGCCTGCTTACCTGTTTCAATAGCATCTGCTATAAGCTGCATGTAGATTTCTGTTTTTCCACTTCCTGTTACACCAAAGAGAAGCGAAGGGATACTCGATTCCCTTATACGTTGGTATGCGTTTTTCTGATGAGGAGAAAGTGTTGGCCTCTTTACTATTATGTATTCAGATGAATAAGATGAAAATTCTTTATCTATTTTTTCAACAATAGCACCCTTATCAACAAGAGATTTCATTGTTGCTTTTGTGGCACCTGTATCATTTCTGAGTGTATCCCAGCTCATTGAGTTTCCAGAAGCTAACGCATCTAATACATTTTGTTGCTTTTTGCCTTGTACTTCAACGTTACCAATTTTCTGATAATAGAGGATTTCTTGTGGGAGCAGGTCTGCCCATGGCTTACCAGGAAGAAACGGTCTAATTGCTTGCCGTAAACTGCAAGAGTAATACGCAGCAATCCATTCCATTGTTTTCATATGCTCTGGACTAAGGAGTGGCTCTGGATAGAGCTCACTTTGGATAGACTTCACATCAAACGTTCTGCCTATTTCTGCTTCACCAAGAACTATCCCCTCAAGCGAAGTATTGCGAAGTGGGATTGTAACAATAGTACCAGGTTGTAATGCAGAAGAAGATTCATACGTTAATCCTCCAGAGATCCCATGCGCTTTTGCCGATGTTAAAATACGAAGATCCATAGCAGGATGTCATCATAGAGCAAAGAGTTGATATTGTGTATGTAATGGTCGGGGTGAGAGGACTCGAACCTCCGACCCCACGCTCCCAAAGCGCGTACTCTAGCCAACTGAGCTACACCCCGACGACGAAGATTTTATGCTAAAAAAAGGGCAATGGCTAGAGTACCATCACTTTTTTTAATTGGTAGTTCCAGCTTTAGAGCCATAATCCTTGCATGGGTTATTAAATTGGCGAATTGCTCCAACAGACGTGCATGGATCTGGAAGATTGTTCTGACGCAAATTTCTACGGATAGCGTTTATACGGTCGATTCCCTCTGTTGAACGTACAATGGAGCGACGGCTTTGGCGGCCTTCAAGCAAAAGCTGAGTGTTTAATGTATTTGTCCTAGCTCTAAAGCGCGCCCTTTTTACATTTTGTCGACGGATGGCGTCTTGAATATAGTTCTCATTTTCAATACGCAATTGCATAACGTTTGCAGCACTACGGTTGTATCGAACTGCAGAACGAACTTGCTGATGCTCAATTTGTTGCTCTTTTACAAAGGATTTTCGTGCATTTGTAATACATCGTCTAATGAAAAATTGCCTAGGATCTGCTCCTGTTTTCTCCTGAATAAAGTTCACTGAATAATCTCGAATAGGGTATTTTGCTTTGCATTCATCAATGACAGCATCAGAAAGCATTGCAGAAGCAGTTGAGGGAACAAAAAATAAAAGGCTAAATAGTGGAAGAATAATTTTTTTCATAAAACTATTGTCACGATTTTTTACATGTCCTGCAACAATTTGATAGTGACAAAATAATTCTAGAGACATTTGATCACGTTTATGTATACTCATGCTATGAGCAAATATTGGTTTAAACCAAAGAGCTATGGGTACGGGTTTTTCCCTGTAAGTTGGGAAGGATGGCTATGTACTATTGGCCTCGTTATTGTTATTTTGCTTTCTGGGTATT
>PFDQ01000005.1:15949-16100 GCA_002772815.1 Candidatus Peregrinibacteria bacterium CG10_big_fil_rev_8_21_14_0_10_42_8 | reverse complement strand
AGTACCGATTTAAGCAGTTTTCCATATACCCTTTCGAATTTGGGTAAAGTCAGGTACACTACCGCGCATGGCTGAAGTGAAATATCGCACACCAAAGGGTACTAATGATGTCCTTCCAGAGGATCATCAATATCACACCTACATTAAGAAG
>PFDQ01000005.1:0-15937 GCA_002772815.1 Candidatus Peregrinibacteria bacterium CG10_big_fil_rev_8_21_14_0_10_42_8 | reverse complement strand
CGATGTCGACAAGCGGGTTTTAAGCGTATTGATACACCAACCTTTGAAAAGAAAGACATTTTTGAGAGAGGAATTGGTGAACATACTGATATCGTTGAAAAAGAACTTTTCCTCGTTGGCTCACACCACAGCGAAGAAGGAATGGAAGAGTACGCTCTTCGTCCAGAGCTTACAGCGAGCATCTGCCGAAGCTACATTGAACACGGAATGAAACAACTTCCACAACCTGTGGAGCTGTATTCTATTGGCTCTTGCTTCCGTCATGACCGACCACAAAAGGGGCGATACCGAGAGTTTCACCAGTTTGACCTTGAAGTTATTGGCCTGACAGACCCATCACTTGATGCGCAGATCATTCATGTTGCAAATAAGATCTTCACAGACCTTCGTATTCGCGATCGTCTGACAATGCAAATCAACAATGTTGGAACTGCTGAAAACCGCAAAGAGTACATTGCCGCTCTTCAGGATTTCTTCATTGGTAAAGAGCGTAACCTTCCAGAGCTTGACCGTCAGAGGCTTGATACAAACCCAATTAGACTTCTCGATTCGAAAGAAGAAGATACTCAGATCCTCCTGAAGAATGCACCAACACTCGACCAGTTTATTGATGAGGAAAGCAAGGAATACCACAAAACTGTTCTTGAATACTTAGACGAACTTGGTGCTGAGTACGTCGAAAATCCAAGCCTTGTTCGTGGTCTCGATTACTATAACCAGACTGTTTTTGAATACTGGGACATTGATACAGGAGGAAAGAATGCAGTTGGTGGCGGAGGACGTTACGATAGCCTTATCGAGCTTCTTGGTGGGCAGCCAACACCTGGACTTGGCTTTGCAGGGGGAATGGAACGTACCATCTGGCACATGAAACAGGCTGGTGTTCAAGCTCCTCATAAAGATCAAATTGATATCTTCGTCGCTCAACTTGGTCCTAAGGCAAAAAAGAAGTGCCTTAGTCTTATCTCTCAGTTGCGAGATAAAGGTGTGCACACTCTTGGTGCTCTTGGGGAAGCAAGTCTCAAAAGCCAAATGCGACTTGCAGATAAGTTTGGCGCAAAGTACACATTGCTTCTTGGGCAAATGGAAGTGAAAGCAGGAACAATTATCCTCCGCGATATGGCTGCAGGAAAGCAGGAGGAGATCAAATTTGATAAAGCTCTCGAAAAGGTCATCAAGCTCCTTGGAGAAGAGAACCTCGATACGTATACACTAAGGGATCAGTTTGATGGCTAATGATATGAGCGAAGCTGCTTACTACTATAGAGCGATTAGACATCCAAGTTTTTCACTCCCTTCGCATGAGTCTGGATGAACTTCTTTCGTGGTGGCACTTCTGACCCCATGAGTGTTGAGAAGATAGAATCTGCAGCTTCTGCATTTTCCATAGTCACACGAAGCATGAGACGGTTTTCAGGATCCATTGTTGTCTCCCAGAGCTGATCTGGGTTCATTTCTCCAAGACCCTTGTATCGTTGGATGTTTGCACGAGGCGACTTCTTCTTTGCTTTCTCATCCCCTTCTTCACCTTCCTCGTCATCATCAGATCCTTCTGTTTCCTCTTGGTTTACACCCATATCTTTTAGAACTTCTTCTTTTTCTTCATCGGTGTATGCATAACGTTGATCCTTTCCTTTCGAAATCTTGTACAGAGGTGGCTGTGCAATATAGAGGTAGCCGTTTTCAATAAGTTCTGGGAAGTAACGGAAGAACAGTGTCATCAAAAGGGTCCTAATGTGCGCTCCGTCGACGTCCGCATCCGTCATGATGACAACTCGGTGGTAACGAAGTTTGCTCATGTCTTTAATTTCTCCAATGCCAACACCAAGAGCAATGATAAGAGATTTTACTTCATTGTTAGCAAGCATTCTATCAAGCCTTGCCTGCTCTACGTTGAGGATTTTTCCACGTAATGGAAGAATGGCTTGGAATTCTCGATTACGGCCTTGCTTTGCGGAACCTCCAGCGCTGTCTCCCTCAACAATGTAAATTTCACATTCTGATGGATCTCTTGATGAACAGTCGGCAAGCTTTCCTGGTAGTGTCATTCCTTCAAGTGCACCCTTTCGGATAACACTATCACGAGCAGCACGAGCAGCGAGACGCGCACGAGCAGCGAGGCTACACTTATTGATAATATCTTTTGCTTCACTTGGGTGCTCTTCGAGGTATTCTGCCAACTTGTCATTGACAACAGATTCTACCGCTGTCTTCATTTCTGCATTTCCAAGCTTAGACTTTGTCTGTCCTTCGAACTGAGGCTCACTTAAACGAACGGCGACTACTGCTGTGAGTCCTTCTCGAACGTCATCTGCGGTGAGGTTATCTTCTTTCTCTTTCAGAATACCGTTCTTTCGAGCATATGCATTAATTGTTCTTGTTAAAGCAGCCTTGAAACCAGATAGGTGGTGCCCTCCTTCGATTGTATGAATGTTATTGGCAAACGATACAACATGTTCTTGGAAGCTCTGTGTGTATTGGATGCCTACTTCTACAAGCCCATCATCAGTGTCTTTTTCGAACCAAATTGGTGACCCGATTTTCTCTTTTGATTCATTAAGATGACGAACATACGCAGAAATTCCTCCTTCAAATGAGAACCGATACAGTCGTGGGATTTCTTTATCTCCTGCTGGACGTTCTTTTCGTTCATCCAGAACGGCAATTGTAATACCGCGCGTTAGGTAACATTGCTGTCTGAAACGTGTCAACAGTGTCTCCATTGAATACTCGAGGGTATCAAAAATAGAGCCATCTGCCGTATATATTATTTTTGTCCCTCTCTTTGTTGTCTTTCCTTCTTCTTGAAGCTTGTTTTGTGTCTTTCCCATTTTATATTCCTGACTATAGATCGTTCCATTTCTATATACTTCTGCTCGTAAATGTGTACTCAATGCGTTTACAACAGATGACCCAACACCATGAAGACCTCCAGATACTTTGTATCCAGATTCATCTCCACCAAATTTTCCTCCTGCATGCAGTGTTGTAAGAACAATTTCGAGTGCTGGTAACTTCTTTTTTGGATGAATATCCACAGGAATACCACGGCCATTATCCTCTACACTGATTGCCCCCCCTTCGAGTAAGGTAACGATAATCGTATCACAGTGGCCAGCCATTGCTTCATCGATAGCATTATCGACAATTTCGTAGACACAGTGATGGAGACCACGTGTATCTGTAGATCCAATATACATTCCAGGGCGCTTTCGCACTGGTTCTAGTCCTTCAAGGACCTGAATTTGATCTGCCGAGTAGTTTTCATTCTTAGCCATATCGAGGTGGATTGTAGAGGGGTTTTTAAGTCCATGCAATGCAAGAGAAGTTGGCTTTTTTAATCTTTTTTTGTTTCAAATACTTGCATAAGCTCTTTCATATCCCTAACCTAGCCTCGCTTTATGGCAGTTCATGCACACAAACACGGCGACGAAAGTAACGATGCTCTCCAGCAGCGTTTCAAACGTCAAGTACAACGTACTGGCCTTATGAAGCTATTACGTGAACGATCACGCAATAAAAAGACAGACACAAAGCGTCTCTCCCGCCTCAAAGCTCTGAAGCGTGAAGAGTACAGGGATAAGAACCGCAAGAAGCAATTCTACTCCAATATGTAAGGATTCAAATGACTCTTGTGATTCCTGTGAATCTTTTATCGGAGTATTTCTAGTGCCTTCAACAGAGGTGCATCTCTTCCATCAATTTCAGAAATACCGATATCTGGACTCACACCAATACCGTTAATCTTTCGTCCTTTTGGTGTAAACCATTCTGCAATTGTCATTTTGAGGTTTGACTGATCATTGAACTGTAATACCTGTTGAACAGTCCCCTTTCCAAATGTCTTACTTCCAATGAGTGTTGCTCTATCTGCATCTTGCAATGCACCTGCAACAATTTCTGATGCACTAGCAGAACCTTCGTTGACAAGAAGTGCTACAGGTACAGAGTTTGGTACAATTTGCGTAGCTGTTGTGCTTTGCATTGTCTCATCCTTGCGTGTCTTAATGTTTACAACATCTGTCCCAACAGGTGTAAAGATGCTGACAACAGTATTTGCAGCCGTAAGGAGTCCACCTGGGTTGTTTCGAAGATCAAGAATAACTCCACGAGGATTTTTGTTCATCATTTCTGTCATTTGGTCTCGAAGACTATCTTGGGTGATACGTCCAAACTGAGTAAGTTGAACAATAAGAATATCGTCCTGCCATGTTATTTTTGCCTCAGGGACAGTGATAACATTTCGGACTACTGAAAAATCTAACTCTATACCATTTCGACGAACAGTAAGTTTTGCTGTGGACCCTTTTGGTCCTCGTACTTTTCCAACAGATTCAGCAAAACCAAGTCCTGCGAGAGAGATACCATCTACCTTTAAGATTTGATCTCCAGGCTTTAACCCTGCAGCCTCTGCTGGAGAACCAACGATAGGAGTAACAATTGTCAGTATTTCATCGATATACTCAACCTGAGCACCAATACCAATTACCTCTCCATTTATCTGAGACTGGAACTGCTGTGCTTTTGCTGGCCTCATGAATGTCGTGTATTTATCACCAAGACTATCAACAAGTCCTTCTGCTGCTCGGAATGCAGCTTCATCTGTATCAATATCATCAGTAAAGAGGAATTCTCGCTCTATCATACTCCAAATAGATTCAAGAATTTGAGTCTTTGGTAGATTCATTAACCTTTCGTTGCTCTTATAATTGATACGAATCGTTGGTGTCTCATCTTTTGCAATCTGCTCTGTTACTGAATCATCACCAGTCACCTTCCGAAGAAGAATATTTGCATCATCACCAGTAAGCATGCGTCGAACACCAAACAGATTTTCGCGAATTGGCATCATCCATTCTTTTTGAACAGCGACACGAACAGCTCGTTCGTCTGGAGTTCCTACTTTTACATCGGTGAACACTACTGGAGTTGCCGTATCAAACCCTGTGAGGTTTACCAGTACACGTAATGCTTGCCCTCGTGTAATACCTTGTGCAAGTAATAAATCGTACCCAAAAGATTCTAATGCATTTTTCTCATGCGCAATGCGAACGTACTGTTCTAGTCCTTTTGTTACTCTTCGGTAAGGAAGCGTTTTTGTTCCATCTACTTTCATTCTATCTAGATTGAGCAGCTGTACAGCTGCTCGGATGAAATCCCCTCGTGTTACTACTTCATTACTCGGTGTTTGAAGAACATCGTTTACCTCTGCAGCGTGTATTTGCACGGGTACAGTAAGAAATGTAATTGAAACAACAGTAAGCAATGCCTGAAAACGGCGTGAAGTAATTATCATAATATGAAGAGGAAAATGGTTAGTTACAGTATAGCGTGCAACATTGTGATTTCCAATCTTCCAACGAAATCTACTTCGCGTATTGTGCGTAAAATGTATGTGAATCAACGAGGTTATCTGCTGATACCAGCACTCCTCGCTCTTTCATACACTGTTTCTTATAAAAGAGAACAGAAAGTATCCAGAACCCTCCAACAACGTAAAATAGCGAAGGAATGATGAGGAGTGCGATGTAATGCAAAAATGAACCTGGTGCTGCACTAAAGATGTCCCCTAGTGTTCGTGGGTTTCCTGGTAGTAGATCTGGTAGTGTTACAAGAAAATTAAATACTCCATGAAGTGTGACTGCACTCACAAGACCAACGATGATCATCTCTCTTTTAAAGACTACTTTTTCTGGAATACGAAAGAGATTATGAAAGAAATGTGGAATAACATGTACCTTACCGAGCTTATGCTCTTCTTCGAGGACTGCACCTGCAAAGAGTGTTAACCCATAACAGTATGCAAATACTCCTGTTGATAAAATGTGAACCATATTGGTAAGAATTGCTCTTCCAAGAACATTGCCTATGAATGCACCCCACTGTGGAACCTCTGGGTTAATAAGATATGCACGAACGAATGCAATAAAGTAGCTTGGGTTGAGTACGTTTTCGGCAAAAGCGAAACCAATTGCAACAATAATTCCAAGTTGTAACACATCATCAATAGAACTAAAGAAGCTTTGTCCACTCTTCTTTAATACCCAGAATTTTGAAATTTCTTCAATAAAACCAACAATCAAAAATGATATGAGTGTAGTAACCAACGTAGAGCGCATACCTGTTACCCCAACAAGGTTTCCACTAACGAATGCATTTGTACTTCGTGTGAAGTTTTCTGGTGTTACTCTAAAGAGGAAGAACTGAAGTTCTATCTTATGACGGACTAACATGTCATAAAACAAAATTGGCGCTGTTGAAAGCATTCCTGAAAGGAACATCAAGATAACAAGGCTCATGCGCTGCTTATGTTCTTTCATAAAGAGCATGCACCAGATCACTGCAGGAATAAGTGCAATGCCCGTTGCAAGGAGTCTTGCAGACCTATCTGAGGGCAGTTCTGAAAAGAGAATATGCACTGAAAGCCAGAAGATAAATGTTCCAAGAACTGCTGCCTTCACCTGTGGCCTCCATGGTCCGAATAAAAATCTCCATGACATGACAACACACACAATACCCAGTGCCATAAGGAAAGGATCCTTCGCGCTACTAGGGATAAACAACATGTTATAAAAGCCAAAGAGGATGAATGACATGAGTGTTCCAACTGAGAATGCAAAAACGTAGTGCTTTGCCTTTGGCCACATGAACTGTGCGATAACACTCAGTAGTCCTGTGCAAATGAAAAATGTTGCAGCAAGTGACTGACCATTATCTCCATCAAACGGAACAATGCCACCTACTGTTCGAAGTGATAATGCAAAGAGACCAATCGTTGTTGCAATAGTGAACCCAATTGCATACATCGATGGTAGATAAAATGTACGTCCTTTATGTGAAGTATCAATGTCCTTACTCTTCTCCATAATATGATTCATAATTCCCATCCAAATTGCAGTCAGAACAATACTCAATACAATGAGTGCTGAAATCATTGTTCCTGTATATGCAGATGTACTTTGAGCTTGTGCAAAAATATCTACAGGATTTTCTGCCAATGCCATTCCAGGGAAAAGCATAATTTTAAGTGAGAGGAGACTCATAAGCCTGTTATTTACTAATTTGTATTTATGTTTCACAACAACATTATTATAGCATAATTTGACTAATATTGTAAGCTATTACTTAATAGTATAACCTTCTTTGTAGCGCTTATATCCATTCCCTGCTACTCTCTGGGCCATACTTCGACTACACTCAGCATCAATGCCAGCTACATCACTCGACCAAATTGTTTCTCTCTGTAAGCGCAGGGGTTTTATCTTCCCAGGATCAGAGATCTATGGAGGACTGGCAAACACATGGGATTACGGCCCACTTGGCGTCGAATTGAAAAATAGAGTAAAACAACACTGGTGGAATACATTCATTCATAGACGAAGTGATATGGTTGGACTTGATAGCTCTATCCTTATGAACCCAAAGGTATGGGAAGCCTCAGGTCATGTTGGCTCTTTTGCTGATCCTCTTGTGGATTGTAAAAATTGCAACGAACGCTATAGAGGAGACAAGCTCCTCGAAGATACAATGGGAGTAGAAGCAGTTGCAGTACTCAGCCTCGACCAAGTACAACCGATGCTCGCTGCTGAAAAAGTAAACTGTCCTAAATGTGAGAAAAATGATTGGTCTGAAGCAAAGCACTTTAACCTCATGTTTAAAACCCAACAAGGAGTCATTGAAGGAGAAGGTGCAGATATCTACATGCGACCAGAAACTGCACAGGGAATCTTTGTGAACTTCAAAAATGTCCTCCAAACAGGAAGGCAGCGTTTGCCATTTGGAATCGGGCAGATCGGAAAAGCATTCCGAAACGAGATCACCCCTGGAAATTTTACCTTCCGAACACGAGAGTTCGAACAAATGGAAATTGAATACTTTGTTGAACCATCAACAAAAGAAGAGCATTTTCAGACATGGAAAAAAACAGTATGGGATTGGTACACAGGACTTGGTATCGATCCTGAAAAAATCCGCATTCGTGCACATGAAGATGATGAACTGAGCCACTATAGTTCTCAAACTGTTGATATCGAATATCAATTCCCTTGGGGTTGGGGTGAACTCTTTGGTCTTGCAGACCGTGGAGACTACGATTTGTCTCAGCACGAGAAGTTCAGCGGACAAGACCTCAAGTACACAGACCCAGATGATGCGACAAATAAGTTCCTTCCACACGTCATAGAGCCAAGCTTTGGTTGTGATAGAACAGTACTCACCTTCCTTCTTGAGGCATACACAGAAGAAGAACTACCAAATGGCGATGTTCGTACAGTGATGAAATTTGATAAACGTCTCTCCCCTATCGATATCGCAATTCTTCCACTTAGCAAGAAAGAACACCTTATTGAAAAAGCAAAAGAAGTGCACCAGCTTCTTCTTGATGAGACAAACCTTGTCACAGATTTCGACGTCACTGGGAGTATTGGAAAGCGCTACCGTCGACAGGATGAAATTGGTACACCCCTGTGTATCACTGTGGACTTTGGAACTCTAGGAGAAGAAGATGACCAAGGGCCTAAAGATACTGTTACCATTCGTGATCGAGATACTCTTGAGCAGAAGCGAGTAAAGATCTCTGATCTTCGGAATGAAATTGCAGAATACTGGAAGAGCTAAAGAGGTATATCGACAGATTCTGTACCTGATAACCTTTCTTCATGCACCCTCATGAATTTACGAATCTGCTCTTCAGTTTTCTCGTTAAAGATATCTGCAACTACTCCTCGGAGCTGATCCACATCTGCATATACCTTTCTGCTTTCGAGAATATGATCACGAAGCAGCGGCCCAATTTGCAACATTCCCTGTTCATCCACTGGAAAATCTTGTGGAATATTTTGGACTTCACCGTACGCAATTCCTGCTTCAAATGCTCGCTGAATCTGCTGCTGGAATTCTTTTTGATACTGACGAGGAACTCGCTTCTGACTATAATTTCGGATGATGTGAAGGTCTCTACCAATAGACTGGAGAGTCTTGCGGATTCGCATCATTCTGCCATCTTTTGGGTGTTCCGTATTAGGATTCATAACGATGAAGGGCGCTTATTTTGATAGGGTGCTATTCAAATGTCACTAGCAGCACTGTTGATCTGTGTCAGGATGCTTCTTTGTACAGTTAATCTACTCCCCTCTTTTTCTCTTATATTAGGCTTCATTCCAAAAAAGTTGATACTGGTCATTTTTGACAAAAAAGAGATTTTTAGGCATTTTCTTGCCAATAAAATGCTTATTGCTGTATAAGTACTGCACACTTTTAGCTGATCGCTCGTGGTCCTGACTCTGGAAACGGAGGATCCTCCACAACTAGGCGAGATGATGCTAAGGGGAAGATAAGGATTTCATCACCATTTATTACTCTCCCTATTTATGTCTACTGTTACCGAAAAAGACCTTATGACGGCTGCATGCCATCTCGGTCATCCAAAATCAAAGTGGAACCCAAAGATGTCTAAATACATCTACTGTATCCGCAATAACGTGCACATTTTTGATCTTGAACAGACAAAGAAGAAGCTCGACACTGTGTGCGACATCTTGTCTAAAATGCAGAAAGAAGGAAAGACTGTGTTGTTTGTTTCAACAAAACAACAAAGTATTGTGTACGTTGAAATGTTCAAGGAGGCACTCGGCCAGCCAATCGTTACAAAGAAATGGATTCCTGGACTTCTTACAAACTGGGGAACTATTAAGAAACGTATTAAGTACTACCTAGACCTCCAGAACTCATTTAAAACTGGTGAAATCGAGAAGTATACAAAGAAGGAACAGACTGCTCTTCGTAAGGATATGATGAAACTCGATACTGCTCTTGGTGGTGTTGCAACAATGACTGGTGCACCAGATGCAATGTTCGTTATCGATGCAGTTCGTGACCATGTAGCGATCCTTGAAGCTCGTAAGCTCAAGATTCCAGTCTATGGAATTTGTGATACTAATGCAGATCCAGACCTTTTTGATGCATGTATTCCAGCAAATGACGATGCTGTAAAATCTATCGAACTTATTATGAACACTGTTCTTGAGGCAATGGGCGGAAGTGCTCCTGCTGCGAAGAAATAATACCTCTACTTACCTAACCCCTATACGTATGACAAACATTGATGCAAAAGCTGTTGCTTCTCTCCGTGCTCGAACTGGCGTCTCTATGATGCAGTGCAAGAGTGCACTCGAAGAAGCAAATGGTGATGAAGAAATGGCAATTGATATCCTTCGAAAAAAGGGTGCTTCAGCTGCAGCAAAAAAAGCAGACCGTGAACAAACAGAAGGACTTATTTTTACTGCAGAGTCTGATGGAAAAGCTGCGATGATTCGCCTTGACTGTGAAACAGACTTCGTTGCTCGTGATGACAACTTTAAGGAGCTCGGCCAGTCTATTGTTGATGCACTCCTCAGTGATGGCGTTGATGCTGCAAAAGCAGTTGCTGATGAAAAACTTCCTGGCATGGTCCAGAAGCTTGGTGAGAATATCTCTGTTGGAGAAATGGAACGTAAGGAAGCTGCGGTTGCTGGTGTATATGTTCACAGCAATGGAAAAATTGGTGTTATCGTTGGATTGTCATCAGGAAGTCCAGAGGTTGCTCGTGATGTTGCAATGCATGCAGCTGCGATGAGCCCACTGTACATTACCCCAAATGATGTTTCACAAGATGCTGTTAATCGTGAAAAAGCAATCTGGGAAGAACAACTTGCTCAAGAAGGAAAGCCAGCAGAAATTATGGCAAAGATCATGGCAGGTAAGGAAAAGAAATTCCGTGAAGACAATGCACTTATTTCTCAGGAGTTCGTCAAAGAACCAGGCACCACAGTCGACACGTTCCTTGGTGATGCACAGGTTACTGAATATGTCCGTTTAGCTGTTTAATTTCGTTTTTTTTCTCAGCTTGGCTCAATACCGGCTCTTGGATGGAAAAGTCCATAGAGTCGGTTTTTTGTTTATATACAGTCAATAACTAGCCCTAAGAAGTCTAGAATTGTTTACAAAAATTCCATATTGCCCTATAATAATTGTTATGGCCAATACAGATATCCTTATTGCAGAAGATGACGCGGTTCTCCGTGAAGTCTATATGAAGAAGTTCACTATTAGTGGCTACAACATTCGTACTGCACAAAATGGAGAAGAAGCTATTGCAGAGATTCAAAAGAAGCAGCCAGATATTCTCATCCTCGACATTAACATGCCTATTCTCGATGGATTTGGTGTTCTTGAGCGTTATCCAAAAGCCGAGCGACCATTCCCTGTTATCATGCTAACGAATTTTGGAGATGATAAAAATAAATCTCGTGGAATTGAACTTGGTGCTGATGACTACTTTATTAAAAGTGAAATGACCATTCGAAAGCTACTCGAAATGGTAGAAACCCTTCTTAAGGCAAAGCAATATTGGGGCGATAAACAGCAAGGTAATGCCTAAATAGGGTACTACTTGAGCAAAAAATCTGCTATAATGATATGATATCTTTATGGAGATTTTCCTGTCTATAATTGGCACTCTCTCGCTTGGAATTGTTCTGTATATTGCAGCGCTTATTTCCCGTTCACAAGAGGATAGAAAGCGGGAAGAGGAAATGGTATTTCTCCAAGTACTTGTGCCAAAGAAGGAAGGAAAAGATGATAAAGAGACAACATCCGAGCAATTCTCCTCAGGGGAAGACTTTAAAGAAGTTATCGGTGTTATGGACCACTTATACCAATCGTTATATGGAATCTATAATTCTAGAATGAATAGATATTTTAAAGGTCAGGATTTTATCTCTGTAGAATATGCAGCACTTGGGGGAGAAATTCTCTTCTTCTTTGTCTGCCCAAAACGGATTTCTCACCTCGTCGAAAAACAACTGACATCGTTTTACCCAGATGTCATTATCAATGAAGTAGAAGATTACAATATCTTTACAGAAGATTCGTACGTAGCAGCAGATACACTTTTGCCAGCAAAAGACTTCTCATTTTCTTTCCGTACATACGAAGAGCTGAAGACAGACCCTCTTAATGCAATTGCAAATGCTTTTTCAAAACTCAAAGTTGATGAAGGTGCAGCAATACAATTTGTTATCAGACCTGCAGCAGGTGGATGGCAACATAAGTTGCAAAAGGCTGCGACGCAAATGATTAACCCTAAAAAGACAAAAGCAAAATGGTACAACCCTATTACATGGCTGAGCTCTTTCTTCTCTCTACTTACATCTTCAGAAACATCTGAGGTGGTAAGTTTACAATCCTCAGAATCTACTGGAAACCGTGTGTCTCAGGTGCAAGAAGAACGCAGTAAAATGCTCGACCAGAAGGCAGAGAACCCAGGATACTACTGCACCATTCGTGCTATTGGCTCAGCAGAATCATCTGCCAAAGCTCAAAATGTTCTTACGGGTATTATTACTGCCTTTGCTCAATACGATAGCGTACAAGGGAACGGCTTTAAGCGTCCTCAGATGGCGAGCAAAGCAGGTATTGTGAAGCGGTTTGTAAGACGGTCACCGCGTCGATCGATGCGTCAGCGTCTGCTCTATCCAAAGATGCTCGTTGGAACAACCGAGCTATCGTCATTCTTTCATTTACCGAATATCAAATATAACAAGATTGACATGATCAAGTGGCAGAAGTTCAAAACTGCACCTGCACCAAAAGATCTTCCAAGCGAGGGTCTCTACCTTGGAAACAATACCTACAGAGGTGATAAGAAAAGAATTTATATGGATAACGAAGATCGCTTCCGTCACTTCTATATTATTGGACAGACTGGTACTGGTAAGTCTTCTATTATTCAGCTTATGGCGAGACAGGACTTCCATAATGGAAAAGGTGTCTGTGTCATTGATCCTCATGGATCACTCATCGAAGACCTCCTGCCGTATATTCCTAGAGAACGAGCTGATGATGTTATCTACTTCAACCCTGCAGATACAGAGCGTCCAATGGGGCTCAATATTCTGGAAGCAGCTGGACCAGAAGAACAAGATCTCGTAGCACTTGATGCTATGAACATGATGGTGAAGATGTTTGGCGAAGAAATATTTGGACCACGTATCCAAGACTACTTCCGTAATGGTTGTTTGACACTCATGGCAGATGAAGATGAAGGAGGTGCTATTACAGACCTTGTGAAACTGTTTACCGATGATGAATGGCAGAAGCATAAGGTTTCTAAACTTAAAAACCCAATTGTTCGTGCTTTCTGGGAAAAACAAATGGCACAAACGGGACAGAAGGAAAAAGCAGAGATGATCCCCTACTTCGCTGCGAAGTTTGGACAGTTCTATACGAATGCTCTTATTCGCAATATTGTTGGTCAGACGAAGTCTGCCTTTGACGTCTCGAAATGTATGAGCGAAGGAAAGATTCTCCTCATGAACCTTTCAAAAGGACTGATTGGAGATATCAATGCACAACTTCTTGGTATGATTGCTGTAAGCAAGATCCAAGTTGCAGCAATGAGACGGCAACGTGAATCTGCAGAGGCGAGGCGGGACTTCTTTATGTATATCGATGAATTCCAAAACTTTGTGACACCATCTATTGAATCTATTTTGTCTGAGGCTCGTAAGTACCGTCTTGGTCTCATTCTTGCTCACCAATACATTGATCAACTCGAAAAAGAAAGTAAAATATCAGGATCAGTAAGCCTGAAGGGTGCCATCTTTGGAAACATTGGTACGATGATGTTTTACAAGATTGGCCCACAAGATGCAGAAGTCTGTGCAAAAGAAATGGCTCCTGTCTTCTCTGAAGGAGACCTTGTGAATGCAGATGCATTTATGGGATCAATGAAACTGAGTACAGGTGGACAACCAAGTCGACCTTTCTCAATAGAAGTACCACGCCCGTGGCTTGATACAACATACATCAAAGATGATCAAGCAGCAGAAGCATTCAAACAGCTCAGCCGGCTAACGTATGGTCGACAAAAAGAGTTTGTAGATCGCGAGATCCTGAGACGTATTAGTTAATGCATCATGAGACGTCACGCCGTGACGCCTGTACCAATCCCATTTCGATCTTGATTCCATATTTTTGGATTATTTGATATGTACGATCGAATAGAATTTAATGAATGATTATTGCGAATAATATGGTCATGAAAACGCGGTTGCCATCCAAAATCGATATGACCCATTGTATGGATTCGTTTGGTACACACACATTTCATTTGTTGAATAATGGACCCCAATGATTGTGGTCTTTGTCGAAATAACGAAACCGTTTGTTGGACAAGTGTAGAGACGTCACGCCGTGACGTCTCTACCACGTCATAATCATTGTTGTGACCTATTACAATAATCATATGTATGTGGTTGGGCATGACAATCCACGAATCGATGCATACATTTTTTCGTATTAATGATGTTTTTTGAATTTCACATGCAACAATGCACCCGATTTCCGATAATCCCATTATGTCATTTCGTATTTCTCCAAACCAATGCGCCCTAGACTTTGTACAAATGGTTACAAAATACTTTCCAGGTTGGGAATAATCTCTGCCAACCAAGCGAGTTGTTTCAATTCGATACTTACCTTGAAATATCATAGAGAATCATATTCCAATACCCAACCTATATATGACAGACATAGGGGAGATAATATGCAGGTCAATCACATATATCTTGCATCATTTAACGATAATTCTCGTTCTTATGCACTGAAGAACACTTTACCGTAATGCAATAGTCTCAACTGGTACTGCATGTACCAAGTACCTCTGTGACACAGAGTCTACTGGCCAACATGTGTAGAGGATGAGCTCTTCCCCACTACCATCATCATTAAATGGCGCTGTGTCTTTTGCAAGAATCGTCTGCTCATGCGTAACCTCGTACACGTACAACTTGCCTGCGTATGTCACGTAGATCTTATCACCTGTCTGAAGCTCGTTTACACGTCGGAAGATTTTTGTATATTCAGATACATCCCATGGGTAACCCGAACTATGCCCATAGATCATAATTTTTCCTCCACCACCTGGGTAAGAAAACAGGTGTCCAACACCAAGGTCAAGTGGATCAAGTACACCATCTTTTGTCAGTGCATCTGTTGGATGAGTAATACTAAGATCGACAATGCCAAGACTAGGCATAGAAACAGAAAAGTATTTCTCTGATGCATATGGATGGTTAATCTTAGGCGCAATTGAAACATTCTGAGGTTGAGACGTAGACCCCCCACCTGTATATACTTGCTGCTGCACTGTTCTCTGTACTGGAACTGCAGTGCGCTGAGCAATAAGAATTGGCTCTGGTCCAGAGTAAACAAACTCATCATTGGTGCGAATGGAATGAAGTCTATACACCATGTCGACAAATTGACCACGTGTAATTGCAGACCCAAGTTTTAATTTTCCTTTGTGCATAACAACATTACGCACGACTGCTGCATTAATAGATGATGTGTACCATTCGTTTGGTTGGTTTTCTATATAAAGGGAAAGCTCTGCTTTCTTTTCGGTTCCCTGTTCTCCAAATGTTCTCATAAGCATTGTAACAGCCTCTTCCATGTGAAGAAGTTGCCCTGGGCGGAATGACCCGTCTGGGTATCCAGTAATAACACCTTTCTCAAAACCTGCTTCTATATATGGTGCATACCAATCTGTCTGTTTTGTATCAAAAAAGAGCCCTAGTGGTGGCATCTTTTGCTTATAGAATGAGATACGACTGTCAAAACTCCCCTCAGCCTCTAGGATAATCTTTAGTGCCTCAACACGATTCAGCGGTGCTCCTGGCCGTGCGTATCCATCTGTATACCCACTAATAACGTTGCGCTCTTGAAGGTATGCAAAAGAATCTTGATAGTCTGTTCCGACCGTATCTAGAAACCCTGCAGCAGTAACAACATGTGAAACCATAGATGCTGCTGTGACAAGCACCATAGAAACTATTAGCCGTCGGAGGAGCTCGCTCGGAAACATTAGATGGTTATCCTATACTTTTTCTTTATTTTG
>PFDQ01000050.1:3517-5129 GCA_002772815.1 Candidatus Peregrinibacteria bacterium CG10_big_fil_rev_8_21_14_0_10_42_8 | reverse complement strand
TGATGTTATGCGTCGCTTCAATAAGAGGAAGTGGCACACCTGTTTCTCTGCTGAGTGCAATGAGTGCTTTAACGTCTTTTGGAAAACAGCTTCCACCGTATCCAATACCAGATTGTAAAAACCGCGGACCGATTCGGTCGTCCATTCCCATTCCCTTTGCAATATCTCTAATATTTCCTCCAGTTGCTTCACAGAGTTCTGAAAGCATATTAATAAAAGAAATCTTATTCGCGAGAAATCCATTACTTGCATACTTCACAATCTCTGCACTTTCACGCTTCATCCATAGGATTGGTTTTCCAGTTCTTGTGAGTGGCTTGTAAATATCTTCCATGATTTTTTTTGCCCAGTCTGCGTTCTGTGGAATGCCAACAACAATGCGGTCTGGTTGCATGGTGTCGTGAATTGCATGACCCTCTCGGAGGAATTCAGGATTACTGACAACAGCGATTTCGATATCTACTCCACGTTCTGTAAGTTTCTTTCGAATAATATCTTCACACTTTTCACCTGTTCCTACTGGAACTGTGGATTTGTTAACAAAGACAATGTTGTGATCCGCGTGTGTTGCAACAGTTTCTGCCACAATGAACACAGCACGGAGGTCTGCACTAAAGTCTTCATTTGGTGGAGTTGCTACAGCAGAGAATACAACCTGAGTGTCAGGGAGTGCTTCTGTGATATCTGATGTAAAGGTGATACGGCCAGCAGCAATATTTTTTCGTAGTAGGTCGTCGAGTTCTGGTTCGTAGATCGGACTTACTCCCTCTTTAAGTTTTGCAACTTTTGCTTCATCAATATCAACCCCGATAACAGTATGTCCAAGTTCTGCGAAACAGACTGCTGAAACGAGTCCTACGTAGCCGGTACCAATGACGGTGATCTTCATCAGTCAAATTGTAACAGTATTACTAGGTAAGTATTAAGCGGTTAGAGAAAAAAGTGTTAGTATTTCTGCAATGAAAATTCTTGTAACAGGTTCAACGGCGTACGATGTTATGCTTGGGTATAATGGCTCTTTTGCCGATGCTATTGATCCTAAGGCACTTTCAGAGCTTTCTGTGAGCTTCTTCTCTCCACATTATGCACGTCATCATGGAGGGACTGGGGCAAACATTGCGTGGAACCTAAAACTACTCGGAGTAGATCCGCTTCTTGTTTCAACAGTTGGTACTGACGGCGGAGCGTATACAGCACTTCTTGAAGAACGTGGTATTGCTACTGAGTTTGTTGAAAAGCTAGATAGTCATGTGACTGCAACAGCTATTATTGGAACAGATACAGGAGAGCGTCAAATTACATTCTTTCATCCAGGTGCAGATGCAGATGGTTCATGGCCAGAAATTATTGATCGACGAGAGGAAATTTCCCATGCAATCATTAGCCCTCGTAATGCAGTGCTCATGAATGAGGCAGTACACTGGTGTGCGAAGAATATAGTTCCGTATGTGTTTGATCCCGGACAACAGGTGATATCGCTTAGTGATGATGAGCTACGTTTTGGCATAGAGAACAGTGCAGGGCTTATTGCTAATGAATACGAATGGGGGCTCATTTCTGAGCGTTTGCATATGACAGAGGAGAATGCACTTTTAAAAACTCCGATGGTGAT
>PFDQ01000050.1:0-3488 GCA_002772815.1 Candidatus Peregrinibacteria bacterium CG10_big_fil_rev_8_21_14_0_10_42_8 | reverse complement strand
GGGCTCACTTGCAGTGGAGCTTGAGGGAACACTTATCGATCACGTGGACCTCGATGCGGTTCTTGCAAGGGCAGAAATGGCTTACGGTGAAAAACTACCAGTATTCATTGGGTAAAGCAGGGGGTATTGCGTACAATTCAACTCGAATTTTCCCTATTTTGCATTATGTCTGCCCCTTATAAGGTTTTAGATTGCTCACCTGAAGAGTTTGAAAGATTAGCTTCATTTGGTCGTAAAGAAATATCACTCGCAGAGAATGAAATGCCAGGACTCATGGCATTGCGGGAAAAGTATGGACCATTGAAACCGCTAGCTGGCGCTCGTATTGCTGGTTGTTTGCATATGACTATTCAGACAGCTGTGCTCATCGAAACACTAGCGATACTAGGTGCAGAGGTAACGTGGAGTAGTTGTAATATTTTCAGTACACAAGACCATGCAGCATGTGCAATTGCGAAGGCAGGGTTTTCTGTGTTTGCATGGAAAGGACTTTCTGACGAAGAGTTTGATTGGTGTATAGAACAAACTCTTACAACTTTTAAGGATGGTAAGGCGCTCAATATGATCCTTGATGATGGTGGAGATTTAACAGCAATGGTGCACGAAAAGTTCCCAGAGCTTTTGGCAGATATTAAGGGTCTCAGTGAAGAGACAACAGCGGGAATTCACCGTTTAGAAGTGCTAAGCCAAAAAGGTGGTTTGCAAGTGCCAGCTATTAATGTGAATGACTCTGCAACGAAAAGTAAGTTTGATAATTTGTACGGATGTCGTGAGTCACTTGCAGACGGTGTAAAGCGTGCAACCGATATTATGCTTGCAGGTAAAGTAGCTGTCGTGTGTGGATATGGAGATGTGGGTAAAGGGTGTTCTCATAGTTTGCAACGTTACGGTTGCCGTGTCCTTGTTACAGAGATCGACCCGATCAATGCACTCCAAGCTGCAATGGAAGGTTTTGAGGTCACAACAATGGAACAGGCCTGTAAGGAAGGAAACTTGTTTGTCACAACGACAGGAAACAAAGATATTATTACAGGGCAGCACATGGTGCACATGTCTGAAGATGCAATCCTCTGTAACATCGGACACTTTGATACAGAGATTGATGTTGCGTGGCTCGACTCCGAAGTTGCTGCAGGTCGAATTACAAAAGATGAGATTAAAGGGGAAAAAGAAGGTGCAGTGGATCGCTACACATTTAAAGATAGCGGTCGATCTATCTTGATACTTGCAAAGGGTCGACTCGTGAACCTTGGTTGTGCGACTGGGCACCCAAGCTTTGTGATGAGTACGTCATTTACGAACCAAGTTCTTGCGCAAATAGAGCTGTGGCAACATACCGCTAATTACCCAGTTGGAGTGTATCGCTTACCGAAGAGGCTCGACGAAGAAGTTGCTCGTTTGCACCTTGATAAGCTTGGGGTCAAGCTTACGACATTGTCTCAGGATCAAGCAGATTATATGGGTGTCCCGATAGAAGGTCCGTATAAGCCAGATCATTATCGATACTAGAAATTGATGTATAAAATGGCTCTCAGGAGCTTTTTTTTTGATTTCTGGGGATTCTTGACGTATTTCAATTTCAGAGTAGTATAGAACAAATTTTGAGCACGAAATTGGTCTTTTACACCACGAATTAACAATACGTAACCTGTTCTTTGTGTTTTGATAGTTCCAAGTTCGACGGAGTCGACGCTATCAATATGACCCATTCCTGAAATCTAAAGTATGGAATGCATTGTGAAAGAACAGAAATTGGAGTTACGACAGATGACGCAAGTTGCTACTCAGGGTCGTCAGACCCGCAATCGAACCCCGCACACACCACACCCACACAATCGCCGTTCTTCGAAGGGCCATACTACAGTCGAGGAGGTCTCGACTGAGTACAGTTGTTCCGGGTGTATCCTGCATGACGGTGAGGTGTCACTCTCGAGCGCCGAGAATTACGCTGTTCACCAGCGGAAGGCCGAGATGCGGGCCAAGCGGCAGAAGCAGCAGAGCTAGCATTTGAAGAACCCTCCATAGGATGATCCTCATCCGACCCGTCAGAGTCGTTGCTTTTCTGCAACGGCTCTGACAATTTTCAAAAGACCAGATTATGTTTTGTTTCCTTTAATTCCACAATTTTTATGAAGTTGTCTACTGCAAAAGAATCTGAAAACGAACTTGTGTCGTTTGCTCAAGAGCTACTGTCAGAATGCCCATTGGCATATCATGCTCAATACCAGCGATATGTTACATATGAGATCATAAGTTTTGTTACAGGTGTTTCAATGCTTCAAGAAGAAAATGATACGCATGGATATTTCGATCCGTTTTGTGACAAGGATATTGTGGCATGGAAAGTAGAGACAGCAGAAAAGATATTTAAGATGCTTGAGTCTATCATTGTCCGATATGAGAATAATTTACAACGGGCTGTGCTAAACTAGCATTATGTCGGACACAGGAAATAATCAGGCTATTGCCTCTAAATTGAATCAAATTGCTGCTCTACTCCAAGAGCAGAACGTTGCTTTTAAGCCTGCTGCATATAGAAAAGCAGCGACAGTCATAGAGGAATTGCCTCGTGATGTTTCAACGTATGGTGATGAAAAAGAATTGAAAAAGTTGCCTGGTATTGGTGAGGCGATAGCAAAAAAAATACTTGAGTACTTAGAAACTGGTGAGATGCAGTTTTTGGTATTACTTCAAGCAGAACAAGGTGGTATTTCAGGGGAACTGATGGATATCGAAGGCCTGGGTCCAAAACGTGTTCGGCAACTGCAGTCAGAACTTGGCATTGCATCTGTTGCTCAGCTTGTTAATGCAGCGAAACAGGGAAAACTGCGAGATCTTCCTTTATGGGATGAGATCCTCGAAAAGAAAATGATTGAAAATGCGGGTAGAGTACAAGAGCGCGTCAAACGTTTCCCAAGAGAAGAAGTAAAAGAAGATGTTAATCTATTGATTAAGACGTTGCAGAAGGTGCAGAAGGTGCAGAGGTGTGCAGTGGCGGGGTCTTTTCGACGGGAAAAAGAAACAGTTGGTGATATCGATATCTTACTTGTGACAACTGCTGCAGAAGAAGTGTCTGATGCGATAGCAGCGCTTCCGATTGTTCGTGATATTGCAGTAAAAGGAGAAAAGAAGATCTCGTTTGATCTTCATAATGGACTTCGGGTAGATGTTCGTTTGGTTAAAGCAGACCAGTGGGGGGCTGCTCTTATGTACTTTACAGGTAGTAAGGAGCACAACATCGCTGTTCGCAAAGTTGCTATTAAAAAAGGATGGAAGCTCAATGAATATGGGCTTTTTGAGGGAGAGAAGGTTATTGCTTCAAAAGAAGAAAACGATATTTATGATGCGTTGGGTTTGCGTTTTTATGAGCCGAAGGAGCGAATTGATGGTTTGTAGGAAATCTGGCGGAGAGAGGGGGATTCGAACCCTAGTCGGCAAATTCACAACCAATTCAAGGTTTTAGGCAGATTAGTCCAAAATAGTGCTTC
>PFDQ01000052.1 GCA_002772815.1 Candidatus Peregrinibacteria bacterium CG10_big_fil_rev_8_21_14_0_10_42_8 | reverse complement strand
AGAAAGTAGAGCTTGATCAATCTCATCGATTTTGTCCCTGATTGGAACAAGTTCCTTCATGTATGTGTCCACTAGGCACCTCCTTCCAGTCCAATGGCAGTCTTCATGTGATGAAGAACGTCTGCTGCCACCGGTCGAACTTTTTGTGCACCCTGCGCGAGAACATCTCGCACATCCGAAGTGCTTATCGAGGCGTAACGTGACTGGATAGGCTCGAGGAGCTGCACCAGACGATCTGCCAGTTTTCCTTTCATTTCACCAAAAAACTTGTCCGCTGAGTTTCCCCAGCGATCAAGAAACTCATCTGCAAGTGATTCATCGCAGAAGAGTTCGATCAACTGGTACAGGTTTTCTGTTCCAACAGTGCGTGCGCCAATGGGTTCTTCTTGAGTTGGCATGCGCATGATCTTCTTTTTAATCAACTTTGGGGAATCCAGCAGTGCAATTGAGTTGTTTGCACTCTTGGACATTTTGGTCGATCCATTCAGCCCCGGAACAGTAACTGAGCTTTCCTCAGTAAGTTCGGGGATGACGAGTGCATCAGTTTGAAACATGTGATTGAATGTTCGAGCATAACCTCGAGCAAACTCCACATGCTGACGTTGGTCTGCACCAACAGGGACGAGTGTAGATCTGACAGCCAGAATATCTGCCGCCATCAATACAGGATACAGGAGCAGTCCTGCATTCAACTCATTCCCGAAATGATACAGATCCACTTCTGTAAGACTACCGTAATTAGGCGTACTAGACCTGACCATTTCTCCGGCACTCTCATCATCCTGTGCATCCTTGCGTGTCACCATCTCTGCAATCGCCTTTGCATCAATTTTTCCTTTCCAAGTTGTGCAACGACGAAGTTGAGCTAGGGTAGTGAAATTACTTAGAACCTGAGAAACTTCACTAATCTCAGGAACGTGGGACTGTCTGTACAGAACCACTTTATCTGGATCGAGACCGCATGCCATGTAAGAGCGTACAACTTCGACAGATGTTGCATCCAGATCTACATGACCTGTCACTTCGTTAAGGGCGTGCAAATCAACAACAAAGAAAAAACACTCTTTGCCACTATCTTGCAGTTCTACAAACTGCTGTGCAGCACCTCGGTAATTACCGATGTGCAATTGCCCAGTGGGTCTCATACCAGAAAGAACTCGGTCGTGGGACATTATGTCACCTCCTAAGAAAAAGGGGATTGGGTTTTAGATTGAAGCCGTTCCTGTGAAAGAACGCTCGAAACAACTGCTTCGAGAAAAGTAGTATAAGTTAATCTACATATTAATCAATTAATGATTTTTTTAATTTAGTCAAATAGTGGTGTATATACATACTATAAGCAAAATAGTCAGTTCTATACTGCCTTGGAACAGGCGTTACAGACCTTCCAGCGGTGATGACAGCCATTTTGCGGTTCTGATGCGACCCTGTCGCATGTATGTGTCTAAATACTGTAACGAGGGAGGGGAGGATGTTAAATAAGGATATCCCAATTTTCTAGATACTGATCAATCCACCCTTTCCCAAGTCTCTTCTGCTGAGCAGGGGTACATTCTTTTTCATGAATGCAATCAATCTGCAATCGTCTCATTTTATTATCATTATGCTTTTGCCCATTTCTACCTGGAGTATCTAGAGCCTCTTCTTTAATGCAGATTCTTGGGGTAGGGGAATCATGTCCATAGTAAATCACTCTACCATATTTTTTACTTCCCATGATGCTTTTGATGCACCTCCTTCAGCTGAGGATTAGTCACGTGTGTATATATCTGCGTTGTGCCTAGGTCCTTGTGTCCAAGCATTTCCTGAACAGACCTAAGGTCTGCACCATTACGGAGTAAGTCTGTCGCAAAGCTGTGGCGGAGCGTGTGAGGGGAGGGATTGCTCATAATTCCTGCCTCCCGAGCATATTTCTTTACAATGTTATAAATAGAAATACGGGACAAGCGAAACTCTTCACCCGGTGGGAGTGCTTTAGCAGCTTTGTCGAAGTTTCGGATGAAAAGAGGAGAGAGATGGTCGAGGCGGATCTCCATGTAGCGCTTGAGGGATTCTACTGCTTCGTCTGAGACAAACACCACACGGATCTTCCCACGCTTTCCACGGACGGAGATCTCCCGTGTATCGTAGTTCAAGTGGTCAACATCGAGGCTACGAAGTTCTGCAAGACGAAGGCCGGTAGAGAAGAATAGTTCGAGGATGGCTTTATCACGTTTACCGATTTTTGTACTGATGTCTGGAGCGTCAAGTAGGCGATGCAGCTCCTCCTTAAACATCACTTTCACCTGCCGTTGTTCTTCTTTAAAGCGCTTAATGCGGTCTGGAGGGTACACATCCATCTCCTCCTCGGTAATGAGGTACTTAAGGAACGCTCGAAGAATGGTTAAGTGGTGGTTTTTGGTACGAATAGCGAGTTCTCCGTCTGTTTTCGTTCTAAAACTATGTAATGCAGACTTATAGATGCGCACAGTAGCCTTATCGATGGAAGAAGGGGAGCTGACACCACCAAGTTCTGCAAACATGGTAAGAGACTGACGATACGAAGAGATAGTAAGCGGGGATTTGTTTTCTTCTGCCTTTAAGAAGATGAGATATCTTTCAATCGCCTTGGATAGTTCTGATTCATTCATAGGAGAAGGTGCAGAGGGAACAGAGGGTGCAGACGTTTTCCACAATTGTTCCTACTTAACATAATGCATTTTATGTTAACTATCAATTGACAAAGTCAAATTCACCGTTTAAATACATAAAATGTGTTTAATCGATGAATAGCGCACAGTAGAGTTGTCACTCGTCTTTTTTTATAAAGTTATACTTTGTTAAGAGATGCATACATTGCGCTAATGTACGTAAAGACGCCTACTACTCAAAAGCATAGTTTTCACTTCCCTACTGAGTCACCTATGACTCTTATTGTATAAAAAATGTATACACTTATACTTCCCTACTTGCTCAAATAGGCTATTTAATGAAGAATTTGGCACTTATGGCCATATTCGCTCTCTAAGGTGTTTTTGGGATCTGGAGACGGATTGCAATGGTATAGAGGAATGCAGCGACTTCTCGCAGTATTGCCTTCGTTTCGAATGCACGGGTTGGCAGATGCTCTGCCGGATGAGTACTTAGCTCAAGGTTATACATATCTGCCAAGAATCTAATACGAGCTAGGTGATATCTGTCAGATATTCCAACGACGCTATCGCAGTCTTTTAAAAGTGGCGTCGTATACAAGATATTTTCAATTGTAGACGTTGCCATCTCTTCAAGAAATATATCTTCAGGATCTACCCCATGCAGCAATGCAACCTTTCGCATCACATGTGCTTCGCTTTCTTTGTGCTCATCACCTTTGCCACCAGACAAAAATATCTTCTGTATGCCCCCACTCTGGTACAAGTCCGCAGCAGTTGTTACTCTCCGCGTTATGCCTGGCCCTGCCGTACCTATGCCATGTACAGAAGCACCAAAGACCAACGCGCACTCTGCAGGAAAATCTGAATTCCCATCAAACTGCGATACGATGTACCCCACAAGTGCAATCACTGTTATCAGGCCCAAAACGATACCAGCTTTTACTGTTAGTACTACTATGCGCAGATGAGATTTAGATGGAATCATGAAACTCTACTCTACACGAATTTCTGTAATCGTTGTAGTCTTCGTAGTCTTCGTAATCCTCGTAGTCTTCTACTCGATAACAGGCTCCACAACAATGTGAGATGGAATACGTGGGAGATACGCTGACCATGGTGGCCAGATAGAAATTGTTGCTTTCTTCACCTCTGGAAAGTTATCGACAATTGGCTGTGCATCTACCTTATGGAGTCCTTTCACACTTTCACGAACTTTCTTTGCAAACACTGCACCAGTTGGTGATAGAGGATCTAAAATATATTGCTGCGTTCCAGTTAAGTCTACAGTGAGTTTTATCCACGAGAAATCATCTGCATAGTCGATAACGTGAGCAACGAGTCGCTCTAGTGTTAGCGATTCCTCAAGAAGCCGACGTCCTTCCCCAACATGGGAGTGAAGCTCTTTCCCAAGCATATCAAGTACCTTCTGTGTGTTATATGCATACGTTGTATATTCAATACTTCCAGAGATCGGAATGGACTTCACTGGAAGACCAATAAACTGATCAGGTATATCAAAATTCATGTACTCCACCTTTGTGAGCTCTTCGTAATAGAGCATTTCAAGAACAGAAGTATTATCTTCATCTGCATTACTCACCTCTTTCCGTTCATCTGCAATACGCTTTGCAAGAGAGAGCAGCTCCGACTCCAGTTGCACCTTTGCAAGTTTTATATCGTCTTTACTGAGCACTGTGCGATAATCTGACACACCACCTTCGCCAGCTTCTGTGTTCTCTGCGTAGACGAGGATTCGCTCCTCACGTGTAAGTCCTGGGAAATCCCACTTTAACCCTGCGGGGATATTTCCACGCTCACCGACGATTTCCCCGTAGAGGTCCTCCGGGTCTGCCTCGGCTCGAACGAGCACATTATCGAGCGGGTTTATTTTAATAGAATCTTCTAAGCGAAATGTCATACCTGCTTGGTTTTGTACGCGCGTACCTGCCTTCAGCCAATACGGCTCATTAGAATTATTAATAACCTTCATGGCAGCTTTGGCATTTGTGCCAATAAACTCCCGACTAATTTGGTCGTACGTAATACTATGATCAACGCGAACAACTATTGGAATAAGATCCATGACACGGACACGAGCAGGAAGGTCTGCAGTAGAACCAGACTGTGCCAAGAAAATATTTGCTGTCTGAGACAGTGTTTCGTCTGTCGGATACACAGAGATAGTTGCAGATGGCAGTAATCTAAAAAACACAAAAAAGAACAAACCTGCACTCAAAAAAATAAGAGACCAAATACGAACCTTTGGAAGACTAAGAAGTCCCATCGATTGCAACTTGCTTCGTAGCTGCTGCCGCCAAATATGCGGGAGAAATTCTCGCAATGCATCATCGAGCAGCGGGTTTCCATCAAGAAATTTTCGAAGATCTTGGACAGAACCGATAATGCGTATCCCCTTCGCGCGTGCAACTTTCGACAGAACAGCACTTCGTGTCGCAATGCGAAGACGCGTGCTGTATTTTTTACACAGTGCAAGAACACGTTTTCTTATTTCTTTATTCGCAAGGATCTGTGGTTCTAGACCTGAAAAAATAATAAGTATTTCTCCTTTTGATTCTTGGATCCTCCTTTCAAATATGACAAGAGGCTCATCTTGATCAGGAAAAAGAACGGTGATGGACGTCTGGGCACTCACCCAAATAGCATAACATGAAACCTAGAAAATCATGCCGCGTTATTTTTGTGCGAGGACTTCGAGTGCAGGAAGTTTCTTTCCAGAGATATAATCAAGCATTGCACCACCTGCTGTACTCACAAACGTGTAGACGTCCATTGGGTATTCATAGCGTTCATGGAAATCGAGCGTATCCCCTCCACCAACAATACTCGTTGCGCCGCTTGCTGTTGCCTCTGCGATAGCTTCTGCAATTCGCTTTGATGCATGTGAAAAGCTATTTATCTCGTAAAGACCCATTGGTCCGTTCCAGACAATCGTTCCGGACTCTGCAATAATCTTTTTATATCTTTCAACTGTTACTGCTCCAATGTCAAATATACCCATATCACCTTCGATGTCTTCAACAGGAATATCAATTTTTATCGCGTGATCCTGAGGAGTAGAAGACACAACAACATCACGAGGAATGTGAATAGTAGCATTTTCTGGGCTCTCACTTGCGAGCATGAGCTCTTGTGCAAGTGTAAGATACGCCTCATCCCACTTACTCACACCTATGTCAAAACCACGAGCAGCAATCAGCGTATTTGCGATACACCCCCCAACAAGAATATTGTCTCCTTTCTCTAAGAACTGACGAATAACAGGAACTTTCGTTTCGATCTTTGCACCGCTAATAATAAGAGTTACTGGTTTTTTAGGATTGTCATGCACATGAGAAAGCCCCTCAAGTTCCTTTTGAATATTTAAACCCAAATACCCAGGAATATATTTTGGGACAGATGTCATACTCGCATGGTCTCTGTGACTATTGGAAAATGCATCGTTCACATAAATATCTGCAAGGTCGGCAAGTGCCTTTCCCATTGCATCACGTTCTGATTGATCTTTACTTTTTTCTGCAGGTTCGTATCGCAAATTTTCGAGTAGCAACACCTCGCCTGGTTGCAAGTTATGCGCTTGAAGCTTTGTCTTTTCATCACAACAATGATCTGCAAACTGCACAGGAACACCCAGAAGTTTTTCAAGAACTGGTATCAATGGACGCTGGCTCATATCTGGTTCTCGCGCTTCTGTTGGACGTCCTTGGTGAGCCATGATTATGAGAGCGCCACCGTCGTCTAATATCTTTTTCATTGTTGGAAGCACCGCATCAATTCGTGCAGTGTCATGCACTTTCCCATCAATGATCGGAACATCGAAACCCGCACGAAGCAGAACTGTTTTTCCAGAAAGTTGTACGTTGTCTAAAGTAGAGTATGTCATAGGCCGATACTATAGGTAAAATAAAAATAGTGTTCAACCTCGCTCTTGACAAAAAGGACCCCTATGCTGGAATCCGTCTTGCTAAAAAAGCAAGTGACTCTCGGAATGATAATGGGCCTAATGAATATGAGCTTGGAACCATAATTCCCATTGTTTTTCCCTATTTTCATTGCAGAAATACCCAGTCATAACGCCTCCTGTATTCACGATAGTGTCCACTCTCCCCTCCTCTACCGCGCTGGCATCTACATTGTCTAAAAGCGGAATTATGGCTTCCTGTAGCTTAAAACCTACAATATAACCCCTTCTATCAAAATGAAACATCTCGCTTAAGCGCTCTGGCAAGGCATTTTCCTCTGTCTGATATCGGCTCATCACAGCATCCAGGCCTTTTGATACAAACTCTGCATTCCACCATTTCATGTGCTCTGACACTCTCTCCAGAGATCCGATAATGCCGAAGAGTTCGCGACTTTCCATGTAACTATAGTATGATGCATGCACACATATGTCACTTGAAATACTTTTTTTGGCTTTCATTCTCTGCGCTGCGCTGCACCTCGTTGCACTTCGTGGCTTTGAAAAAATAAATTTCCTCGACTTCCCAGAGAGGTACGGCCTCACCCGTGCACGACTTCCCTACCCTACAGGTATTCTCAGCGTCATGGTTTTTATTGCTCTGTATGCTTACATAACACCACAGACACTACAAACATATGGCATCATTGGAGGAATTTCCCTTTTAGGTATTGTCACTTTCATTGATGACCGAAAAGGAGTTCACCCTATTTTCAGGCTTATTATCCAAGCCCTCGTCGCATTCATCATCTTTGCAACTGGCTCTCGCATCTACACACTGACAAATCCCCTCCTCGCAGATGGGCTACTCAATTTAGATACCATTGATATTACAACGCGTATGTTCGGCCCACTCCCCTTGTGGAGTGGTGTGTTTACTATTTTCTGGCTCATGCTTTGCATGAATGCACTCAACTGGTTCGATGGAATCCCAGGGCAAGTAAGTACTCTCAGTACTATAGGATTTATCGTCATCGGAATGCTATCGCTCAGTGATAGAGTCAACCAACCAGAGCTTGCACTCCTTGCATTTATACTAGCGGGAATCTCTCTTGCAGGACTCCTCTTTGACTTCCCACCAAACCGCGTCCTTATGGGAGACACAGGTGCCATGTTTTACGGCCTCATGCTTGGCGTACTTACTATTTACGCGGGTGGAAAAGTAGCAACCGCATTCCTCGTTCTTGGTGTTCCACTTATTGATGTCTTCTTTGTGGTTATAAGAAGAATCTCAAAAGGCAAAAGCCCACTGAAAGGCAATGCAACTAACGAGCACCTTCACCATCGCCTACTCGCAATCGGTTGGAGCGAACGAAAGATTATTCTACTCACTGCAACACTTGGCACACTGTTTGGTATTACTGCACTGTTTCTCACTACCAACGAAAAAATCTATGCAGCTGTTGCACTCTTCATTGTCATGCTTGGACTAAGTCGATATTCACGCACATAAAAAAAGACGTCGCTACGAGCGACGCCTTCGTGTTCCTGATCATGTTTCTGCTAGGAGGTATCAATTTTAATGATATTTATTAGCGATTATATTCCATTGGTCGACTTAAGACATCAAATGGCAATACCTTGATGACAACCGTACGACGACCACGTGGAAGCATATGCACTGTTACATCTCCCTGAACGAAATCAAGTGGAGAGATTGTCGCAGGACGGAACTCCGCTTCACCGTATGCAGTGCGCAACACGAGGTCCTTGTTAAGTCTAGGACTCTTCACTACATTTCCATCCGCATCAAGCAATGTAATGCGAAGCTTCTCCCAGCCACGACCTGTGAAATATCCATCATGGCTAATCTCTACAGATGCCACTTCACCAATAGCAGCCTCCGTTACAGACTGGTCTGATGCAACCTCAGGAACAACAATTTTTGGTGCAGACCCAAAGAGGCCAGTACCTAAATTGTTCGATGCAATGACCTGACGACTATCACGATCTGCAATTCTTTCTCGGACACGCTCTTCGCGTCGAGCCTGAAGTCGAGCAATAATGGTCTTCTGACTAAGCTCTTCTACCTGCGTTGGAACTGTTGTTTGCGCTACACGAACAGGTTGGTTCTGTGCATCGTCAATACGTCGTGGAACAACAACATCAGCAGGGTCTGTGATTCTCTGACTTCGACGAGATTCCGTACGAGCAATGAGTGTTGTTGCCTGCTCTAGCGGTGCGAACTGACTCTGCACATACAACATAGGATGAACAGTATATTCGTATCCATCACTTTGGCTTGTTGCATAGTATGGATGGAAAGGTGCTTCCTCTCTATCAATCTGGAAATGCAAATGCGGACCAGAAGATTGCCCTGTACTTCCAGAAAGAGCAATCATGTTACCCTTCTGCACAAGGTCACCCTTTTGAACATAGAACGCACTCAAGTGAGCATACGTTGTATAGAGTGTTGTTGTTTTCTTTGTAGGATCCTCAGGATCTGGCACATCTGGATGCTCAACAACAATATATTTTCCATAACCACGAGGCTGATCCCCTACTGTCACAATGCGTCCGTTCATAGTCGAAAGAACCGGTGTTCCAACAGGAACACGAATGTCTATCCCATCATGGGTACCAGAACCTTCTGTCGTTTTTTCATAACTACTCATGTATCCCATAGAGAAGAGTGAATCACGATTCTCACCAGACTGATACATCGGAAGAGTCCGATGACAACTTTCAGGTGCCTGACGGAACGTATGAACTTTCCAATCACCACCAAGTTTTGCCCAACATGAGTAATCAACCACTGATGCAACCGGCTGAACTGTTCCCATATATGCAATTGCAGTGTTATCTTCGTCTCCAAGAACAGATGCAAAGAATGCATACATACCATGCTGACCTACCATATTACCTGCAATAAACATGAACACAGAAAGTGTCGCAATCCAAAAAGACATCCTCTGTTTCAAATAAAAGATCGCATGAGGTTCTTTTTTCTTGTGAATGTGACTATGCTTAAAGCCGACTTGTGTATGTGATTTTACGTTCTTCATGTATGTGTGTTTATAGGTATATTTTACCATTTTTCTGACATTTTGACAATGGTTGATACAGCACAAATTTGGCTACCAGATGCCGAATCTACCAACAAATGTGGCAAATCGCTTGCTTATACGCTTTATGAGAAATCTATAACCATTGGACTCACAGGAAGCCTTGGAGCTGGCAAAACCACATTCCTACAGGGGTTTTTTGAAGAACTTGGTGTTACAGAAAATGTAACGAGTCCAACATATGCACTTGAACAACGGTATAGCACTCCTAGTACAGATATCATTCATATTGATCTCTATCGGTTAGAGGAAAAACAAGCGCAGGAACTTTTATCGCAAACAGATGATTTTGACGGTATTCGTTGCATCGAATGGATTGATAAAGCAGGATCTAACGACATCTGCGACATACTAATCTCCATTGAAGATGGCAAAGATGATGGTCGAAACATTATAGTAGAATTCCGCGATATCACCTACCCTACCGTCGAACAGATCATTGAATGGCGAAAAGACATGAGCCTTCCTCTGCATATCTGCAAACACTGTGATGCTGTAGCAGACTTTGCAGCATCTCTTGCCAAAAATATGATGGCAAACGGAACAATTGTACGACCTGAAACGGTCCACAGGGCAGGTCTTATTCACGACCTTATGCGATTTATCGATTTCAAAGAAGGCCCAAGTAAAGGGTATGACGACTCTGAAGAACTTCGTAGCATTTGGAACACGTGGAAATTACAGTATCCAGGATTAAAACATGAAGCAGCATGCGCAGCATTCCTTGAAGAACACGACCATACGCACTTTGCATCTATTGTCCGCACACATGGCCTTGGTTCTCACTCGGGACCACTGCATACCATAGAACAAAAACTGCTGTTTTACGCGGATAAACGCGTTGCAGAAGACAAGGTCGTCACACTACAAAAGAGGTTCGACGATTTCACAGTTCGCTATGGTAACGGAAAACAGACAGACGAGGCACTTGTCTGGCTTGATGAATGCAAAACGCTCGAGAAAGAACTATTGTAACTTTTGAAAGATCAAAAGTAGCTTCGCTATTCCTTTGTCCCTTTTGCCTTGATGCAAAAGAGACGAAAAAATCAAGTCAGTTGCTAACTCGCTCAAAGCAATAATCCTACAGTCTTACCTGTGCGTATCCTCAACTCCCCGGCTCGCCGGGGAGCATTCGGACACTATAGAAAGAGTGCACATGGTTATTCTTTTCGCTCAAACAAACGCAACTGACAAACGAACGTCCAGCCACTGTAGTATGGACGAAGATCACACCGCTTCACATGTGCTTAGTGACGCAGGTTTACCTAGGAGCGCACAGGCCTGTACTCTCTATATTTCTTCGTTCATATCAGTGGCGAAGATTTTTGGTTACTTTTCATCGGAAAAGTGACAAAATATTAAACTCTCCAAGGAATCAATTCTTCTGCAAGGATGTGCTTTACTATCTCAAAATCAACACTCATGATCGGTGCAGCAAAGACAATAAGGAAGAATGACAATCCACAGAAGTAGAAACACAACTGGTCTAACGCAGACCATCCTTTTCTATGATGAGGATGAACAGCATCAAGGTAGTGGTGCAAATGTGCAATCATCTTCAGGAAATGATGCAAGATCTTTAACTTCGGAACAAGAAGTGCAGCCATACGAATGATAGATATTTCTGCTCTCATTAACCCAGAAACACTCGCAACACCACCAACAGAATGGTGCAAATACAATGAGAAAACGACACCCACGAGGAGAAGTGTTACATCAACTAAATTCTCTCGGACGATACCCTCTACAGCTTGGCGATGTCCAAACCTATGCTTTTCCCTGTACTTCACCCAGTCTAGTACCATATGAGTAAAAACAAGTAATCCAAATGCTCCAAGATTAAAAAAGCTAGCACTCAAAAAAGCTAAAACTAAATAGCCCGCATGAAAAGCAACAAGGTCATCATGCTCATGAGCGAAGTGCCGAAAAGATGCTACTGCGGTATTCATGTATGTTTGTTTTATATATTATAGTACATTTTTATATATATGGCAATATTCAAAAGAACACTCCACACCATATTCTATGGTAAAATAAAGCCATGGAACCAAAAGATCTTACCGTTGATGAGCAAATACAAGCTGGAATTCCTGTTTCAGGAGCTATCGATGCTGAACACAGTGCATTTCTCAAAACACTCCACGGCCTCATTACCTCTGGGAAAATAGATCCAAATGATCCACAAACATTTCTTAATAAGACCGTATACGAAAAGCTTGATGAAAGCACAAAGGAGCATGCCGACCTCACACTAGTAAACATGGCAAACCAGGTTCGCCTTATTCACGAATTTATTGAATCCTCACAAACGCCTGACGAGTCCCCTCAGCTTCAGACAATGGTTGAACAGCTATGGCAGATGAAGCAGGTCATCGAAAAAGATCATGACGTATTCATATTCTAATATTCATTTTGACCGACACTCCAGAAACACCAACTGACCACATACACACTATAGCGGAAGCGGAAGCTGCTGAAATTGAGATGACACACGAAGAAGCACAAGACAAGCTTGCTGCATTGCGACTACAAATAGAGGTTGCTTAAGGCTTTATCCAGTGAATACGATCGTCCCTATTCCACCAACCTCCGCAGGAGGTTGCCCGCCATAGCCTTGGCGAAGGGGGGCTTTAATATTCATAATCGCATGTCCTCCTGACTACGGCTGGCAAGCCACGATCTACAACCAAACAATTCTGTCGTCCCTATTCCACCATGTCATCTGCCTTCTTGCATACTGACGGGTTTTTGCAGCAATACGCTCTTGAAGACTTTCAATTGGTTCACTGTTTCCATCTGCAATATATTCCATAATCTCTTTGTACCCATGACTCTTCATTGCTGGGTCTGACTTCGTATACCCTTTATCAATAAGCTTCTGCACTTCGTCCACCCATCCTGCTTCAAACATTGCTTTACATCTGTTGTTAATTTTTACAACACTCTCATCTCTTTGCTTAGATATACCAAGAATTAATATGTCGTACTTTGGGTTCTCCGATGCTTTCCACAATTGGTCTTTTGCGTTTTCCACAGGTGACACTTCAAAAATTTCTACTGCTCGTACTAGTCGAGGCTTGTTATTTTGATGAATACGAGTGGCAACATCTGGGTCCAATGCTTCAAGTCGTTTATGAAGTGTTGCCCCATTGTCATTATCATATTCCTTTTCAAGTCTCTTACGAATAGCTGGGTCTGCTGGTGGTGCAAGTCTCAGATCATCTGTCATTGCACTGATATATAACATGGAACCACCAACAAGTATTGGTACAGTTCCCTTTTGAAGAAGTGCATCTATAACTGTGCTTGCTTCTTTCTGATACCAGCCAACTGTTGCTTCGCCACTAGGGTCGAGCACATCAAGCAAGTGATGGGGCACACCATTCATCTCCTCTTCGGTTATTTTTGCAGTTCCTATATCAAGATACCTGTAGAACTGACGGCTATCTGCGTTAAGCACTTCCCCATTAATACTCTGTGCAAGATCTATAGAAAATGCAGTTTTTCCACTAGCCGTTGGCCCAAGGATGACAATCACTGGTCGCTCGTTATTTTCACAATGATCTTTTACCAGCTGCTGCCAAGTATGCTTGTCTATAGACATGCAATGATTATGGCTTATAGAAGGACAAAACCCAAATGTAAAAACCAATTTACATGTCCATAACACCACATTCCTCATGTTCTGCACACTGCCAGAAATCACCAAATTTCTGTATGATAGAGACGAAATCCAAATACTTCCCCATCCCAAATGCATCAAAATATTCAGTCTATTTACAAAGGAATTACGAGTGGAAACATCACTCCACAGAACACTCTTATTCCAAGTGTCATCGAAAAAACACAGTTCGGTGAAAGGACATACGATATCTACAGTCGCCTTCTCGAAGAGCGAATCATTTTCCTTGGACAAGGAATCGAGGACACAATTGCAAACTCTATTATTGCGCAGTTGCTCTTCCTTGAAAAAGAAGATGCAGATAAAGACATTACACTCTACGTAAACTCCCCTGGTGGACAAGTGAGCTCTACGCTTGCTATGTATGACACGATGCACCTTATCAAGCCAGATGTATCAACTGTGTGTCTTGGAATGGCTGCTTCAGGTGGCGCACTCATCCTGCTTGGAGGAGCTGCAGGGAAACGGTTTGCTCTTCCACATTCAGAGATTATGATCCACCAACCACTCGGTGGAGCACAAGGACAGGCAACAGATATTGCTATCCACGCAGACCACATCATTCAGACAAAGAAGCTCTTAAACGAAATGATTGCAAAACACACAGGGCAAGATTACGACAAGGTCTGTAGAGATACAGAGCGTGACAACTTTATGACAGCAAAAGCAGCTATGGAATACGGCCTTATCGATAAAGTCATCGAGAAGAAGTAATCCCCCACATTTTTGCATAATAAAAAATACCGTGGTCATCCACGGTATTTTTAAAGATCACATAGAAGAACTATTTCTGACAAGTGCTTCCGCAACATGTACAGAGCTTCACAACCCATACATACACAAGAATCCAAATGAAAGCGTTAATTGCCATAGGCATAACGTCTGGAAGTGCAACACCACTAAGCACTGGCTTAAGCAGCATTCCAACTGGAATAGAGCCAAGTGCAAGGCCAGAAGCCCACGATGCAACTTCATAGTACATGCCAACAGCGAAGAGCGCACCACCTACAATCATCAATGCAGGAAGAATATATGCCCAAACAGTTCCGAGAATACTTAGAGCACCGAGTCCGTCTGATGTCATTTCAGCAAACATTTCAAGACTCATGTAATGAGCAATACCAACGAGAAGAAGAGAGAGTCCAAAGCTTATACGAAGTGCAATAGCAGCAGCTGCTTTCGGACTTTTAAGATCACAAGACATAAAAATAGGGGGTTAAAAACAAACTCTTCCTATTGTGAGCAAAGATCTACCAAAGAACAAGTCACCGCTTCATAAAACGAGAATTTAGCAACAGATTTTTAGATTGTGTGCTTTAATACAGCGAAATGTTTACACTGAAAGATACGACACCTATTGGCCGACGAGGAGTACTAGAGCTCAAACGCGGAACCATCCAAACGCCATTCTTCATGCCTGTTGGTACCGCCGGCGCCATGAAAGGGCTTACTCATCAAGATATCCTCGATGTAGGAGCACAGCTCTTGCTCTGTAATACCTATCACCTTCTCCTTCAACCAGGTGACGACCTTGTCGCAGAGGCAGGTGGGCTTCACTCGTTTATTAACTGGGACAAACCGATCCTCACCGACTCTGGGGGGTTCCAAGTGTTCTCGCTTCGTGGAACAAATACCATCGATGACACAGGTGTTCACTTTAAATCTCATCTTAATGGTGATCCATATTTCATTGGCCCAGAGGAGTCTATGCGTATTCAACATAACCTCGGAAGCGATATGATTATGGTGTTTGACGAATGTCCTCCATCCACAGCAAAGAGATCTGAGATCCAAGCAGCAGTAGACCGAACGCTTCGCTGGGCAGAGAAATGTAAGAAAGTACACAATGAACTTTGCAGTAAAGACGTGATGCCATCACGTCTCGACAAATGTATGCTCTTTGGTATTGTCCAAGGTGGCCTCGAACGTGATCTCCGTGAAAAATGTACAGAAGAACTGATTGCCATTGGCTTTGATGGTTACGCCATTGGAGGTCTTGCCGTTGGTGAAACACCAGACGAAATGTATGGCGTGCTTGATGCTGTCTGCCCTCTTCTCCCTGAAGATAAACTTCGATACCTCATGGGTGTCGGTGTTGTGGATCAGCTACAAAAATGTGTCGGTATGGGAATCGATATGTTTGACTGTGTTCTTCCAATGCGTATCGCTCGTCACGGAACCATTCTCCTTAGTGACGGCTCAAGTATCCGCATTCAAAATGCCCAGTACCGGAACGATCATAGTATTATTGATGAAAACTCCCCTTCTCTTCTTGGTCGAACTCACAAAAAAAGCTACTTGAACCATCTCTTCAAAGCGAAAGAACGACTCGCAGAGACAATCGCTTCATCGCAAAACATCGCAATAACACTGAAAACTATGCAAGACCTACGAAAGGAGATGGACAAAAAAAATTAAGCAGCGACTGCTTCTTTCTTTTCAGGAGCAGCCTTAGCAGCACCAGAAGATTTGATTTTTGTGATTTCGATTTGTGTGAAGTCCTGACGGTGACCCTGAGTTTTTCGGTAACGCTTTCGACGCTTCATCTTAAACACACGAATCTTTTCTCCTCGGCCATGTGTTAAAACCTTTGCTTCAACAGATGCGCCGGCAACAACTGGTGTCCCAATCTTTACATCGCTATCAGAATTTGCAAGAAGAAGAACATTATCGAACGACACAGTCTTTCCTTCGTCAGCTTGAATTGTTGGAACCATAAGTTTCATCCCTTCAGAGACCTTTTCTTGGAAGCCAGCGATAGTAACGATTGCGAACATTTCCGGCAAATTTTATGGAAAAGTACAAGAAACAGCAAGGGAAAAGGGCAAATAAAGCCTATTTTTCTGTTTTAAGTTGATCTAAAAGCCAAAATCCGTAATATGGCGCCATTCCCTGCACCTTCACATCACAAAAATTTAACCACGTATTGTACCTTCACAGGTATAAGCGGTTTTTTATAGTTTCA
>PFDQ01000010.1 GCA_002772815.1 Candidatus Peregrinibacteria bacterium CG10_big_fil_rev_8_21_14_0_10_42_8 | reverse complement strand
CAAAAGCCGTGCAGCGTACATGTCTGTCCAGCCAGCAATCCATTGTTGTCCCTCTGGGTAACCAGTCGGGTTTAAGAGCTCTGGGGGCATAGTTGCATGCTTCCCCTGTAGCGTCCCTTTCCCTTTTTTGTGTCGACCAATGAGGTCGATATCATGAAGTACAACACGCTTAGCTGCTGTGTCGCTATCTTCCACAACAAGCAGATTTCCAGTGTCTAAGTCTCGGTAGGTAAGATGTGCATCATGCAGAGCATCGACGCCAATCAGAGCTTGTTGTACACATGTTAAATATTCAGTAAGGGGCATGGTATGTATAACATCAGATAAGCGTGGACTATCTGGTAATCGTTCTACAGCAGCAATCATGCGGCTGTATTCTCCTTGGTGTGACCAGCCTGCTTCAAAGAGCTCTACAAGATGTGGGTTATCCTGAGAGATAGGCTTGTATACTTCGTTGAGTGCTGTGGTGTCTGAGTCAATAGAATCTGTGTGTTGTATACGTACAACAACTTCAGAGGCATCCCGTGCATTTTCTCCAAATTGAATATAATTCAGTCCCCTGCTTTCATCTGGGGTCTCTGCATTGATAACGTAGACGTGTTTGTACTCTGGATGCGCAGAAAAAATAGCTGCAAGTTGTGACCGTGTTTCATCAATGAGCTTTAGTGGCAGTTCGGTAGGACGGAGTAATACCGTCATACCGAGGGTAGAATTCTGCCTAAATAAGTGTTGCAGACTTTCTTCGGTTACAGGAACCTGAAGAGATTGTATGTCTGCTCGAGTGCGACGCATAGGAGATCTATCTTACAGGTGATCTTCTATCTCGCAATCATTGTTTATGCAGCACGTGATCGATTGTCATTAAGGAGTTTACGTGCAGCACTCGTTGTATCATGCTCAATACGCATACGAACGCGACTGGTAGACGCTTTAGCCTCTGTGGACTTTTTTGCCTCAAGAAGATCTTCATCTTCCAAATTTTTTTGTGTTTCCATGATTAAGAAAAGAAATAAATAATGTGTGTTTGTAAGTATTATTATACAATAATTACTAAAATATAGCAAATACCAAAAAGACTTACAAATATGTGTATGTATACGCTATAGTCGCTTCCTATGTCTTTATTGCCACCACAAATCCAGAAAACAATCGAAGAGTTTAGTAAGCTACCAGGAGTTGGTCCAAAGTCTGCTGAACGTCTGACATTTCATTTACTGAGAAGTTCAAAGGCGTCCCCAGAAGGACTTGGAAATGCGTTGATGAGTTTGAAAAATGAACTGAAGTATTGCACCGAATGCCAGATGGTAACCCTCGAGGAGAAGTGCAGTATTTGTACGAGCATCGGAAGAGATCATGCGTCGGTACTCGTTGTCGAAAACCCACTCGATGTTGTGGCGTTTGAACGTGCAGGATACAAAGGTGTCTATCATGTATTGCATGGGGTGTTGTCGCCTATTGATGGGATGGGACCAGAGCAATTGCGCATGAGGGAGCTGATGGATAGATGCGCAAGTGGAGAGATTTCTGAAGTGATTGTCGCAACGAATCCAGATATTGAAGGAGAGGCAACAGCACGGTACATTCAGCAACAGTTAGCGGAAAAAGTAGAAAAAGTAACACGTTTAGCACACGGCCTCCCGATGGGTGCAGATATCGAATTTGCAGATCAGGTCACACTCAAGCAGTCACTTGATGGAAGACGGAGTTTGTAAAAAGAGAACCCACTATACAAGGATAGTGGGCTCGAAGGTTCTGCCTTGTTATGACAGATGAGAGTGTCGAGTGTTGCGTTGCGTGCGACGCTCTAGACTTTCAGGATCGGTATGGCGAACGCTACCGATAAGCGTTGTGACCTCTTCCCCCTCACCATTTATATAGGTGATAGAAGGGATGGGTCTTTGACTGTCGAGTACAAGTGCAACGACAATCATTAAGACAAGGCCTGCGGCCAAAGTTCCCCCAAGCATGATAAACCTCCTTCTAAAAGAGAAAAACAGGGAGTTGGTAAACTCTATCATGTACGGTTTAATTTACAAGAAATTTAATGCTTAAATGCCCTGAAGCCAGTCGTGACCATGGCAATACCAAGCTCATTTGCCTTAGCAATCACCTCTTCATCACGGATAGAACCACCCGGTTGGATGATTGCTTTGATACCATGCTCAGCTGCCGTCTCGATGCTATCAGCAAACGGGAAGAAGGCATCGCTCGCCATGACACTTCCTTGAGCTCGGTCGCCCGCACGACGTGCGGCAATAATTGTCGAATCCACACGACTCGTTTGTCCACAACCTATTCCAGTTGTTATTCCATCTTTTGCAAAAACAATGGCGTTACTTTTCGCATGTTTTACAACCAACCAAGCAAACAGTAGGTCTGCAATTTGTTCATCAGTCGGAGCAGCCTCGGTTACACATGTAAGATCATCTTTAGTCAGGACTTTTGTATCCGTATCTTGTACCAAAATGCCTCCCATCATTGTTCGGTGTGTTTTGGCTAGTCTCTGCGGATTAGTCACTTCTATCACACGGAGTTTCGGACGCTTTTTAAGGAGCTCTACAGCATCTGGTTCAAAACTAGGTGCAATAAGCACTTCTGCAAAAATCTTCTGTTCGATTATTTTTTCTACGACTTCTTTCGTACACGGTCTGTTGAGTGCGACAATAACGCCGAATGCAGAAAGTCGATCTGCGTCGTAACTTTTTTGAAACGCAGTTGCAATGTCACTATCTGTTCCAACACCAGATGGGTTTGCATGTTTGATGCACGCAGCAGTTGGTTTCAAAAATTCTGATACTAAATTCCACGCACCGTCCGCATCTAAAATATTTAAGTAGCTCATTTGTTTTTCTTCTTGTACCACTTTCCATCCTGGATCAGTGCCATAGTTTTGGAAAAACATTCCAGACTGGTGTGGGTTTTCTCCGTAACGAAGGGCGAGTCCTTTTTCGAGTATGAGAGCAGAGTTTTCCCCTTCAGATAGGGCTTCTGTAATATTCGCATCATAGGCTGCCGTACGTAGAAATACTTTTGTTGCAAGTGTCTTTCGTGTTTCAAGTGTCGTATCTCCGTTGTTTTCAATCTCGGTAATAACTTTTTCGTAATCAGCAGTGTCACAGACTACCGTAACGTGTTTGAAATTTTTCGCAGCACTGCGAAGAAGTGTTGGACCCCCGATATCGATCTGTTCAATGAGGTCATCACCAGTGATTCCCTTTGCAACAGTTTGCTCGAATGGGTAGAGGTTCACGACAACAATATCGATAGATTCTATACCGAGTTCTTTTGCTTGCGCCTCATGTTCACTGTCACCTCTTCGGTAGAGAACTCCCCCCATTACTTTTGGGTGCATGGTTTTCACACGACCACCGAAACATTCGGGAAACTTCGTCACTTCTGAGACCTCTGTCACCTCTGTGCCCTCTGCGCGGAGCTGCTCCGCGGTTCCACCTGTAGAGATAATTTCATAGCCAGCAGAGGCTAAACGAGCAGCAAATTCGGTAATTCCAGTTTTATCAGAGACAGAAATTAGGGCTCGTTTGGGCATAATGGTGGAGAAAAAGAAGTATCGGGAGTGTACAGGTTCTTTGTGCGTGTGTCAGCGTAATGCTTGTTATTGCTTAAAATCGCTATATTTGCTATAATTTAATGATTATTCGGAAAATTGTATGCCAAAAAAAGACACAGAAAAGAAAGGCAAAAAAGTGCTCATCGTAGAAGATGAGCGACCACTCTCTCATGCACTGGAATTAAAATTCTCTCATGAGGGGTTTGAAGTAGTTATTGCAACAGATGGTGCTGAGGCATTAAAGATTGCGAACACAACAACGTTTTCTGCTATTTTGCTCGATCTCATCATGCCGAATATGGATGGGTTTACATTTATGGAGCAATTAAAAAAGAAGTCACCAATTATTGTACTCAGTAATCTCGGACAAGATGAGGATAAGCAAAGAGCAAAGGAGCTTGGAGCAATTGGATACTTCGTAAAATCAAACACACCGATTACAGAAATTATTAAAACTGTTAAATCCTCAATGAAATAATGGCACTAACTGATGCACAAATCGGCGATATTCTCCTAGAACAGAGTTACCTCTCTGACGACGAGTTAAAGGCAAACTTACAGCAGGCAAAAGAGAGAAAGTTACCACTCCTTGCAGTCTTGATGGAGAAAGGGTTGCTCACGCAGGCACTGTACGAAAATGCATTGGCCGAACATTACAGTTTGCCATTTTTTGATATTCAAGAGAATCCACCAAACCCAGAACTCGTTGGAAAGCTGCCAGAGGAAATTGCACGAACATATAGCGCGATTGTTATTAAGCAAGAAGGAAAGACACTAACCGTTGCAACATCAGACCCTGGAAATGATACCCTCGAAGAAGCAATCAGAATCAACTTTGAAAAAGAAGAAGCCATCATTCCAGATGCTTCATCTGATGGAAAAAAAGGGGATGCCAAGGGTAAAAAGAAGATAAAAAAGAAAAAGTCTGGTGGACTCTTCTCTTCAAAAAAAGCTTCAAATGAAGAGTTTACTGGCAAAATTAGCTATGTATTTTCTTCACAGGAAAATATTAACTCCGCACTACGTCATTACCGTAAGCCGCTTGCAACAAGGTTCCAGAGCATTATCGAGCAGCAAGGAAAGGTTGCTCCGGAAATTCTCGGAGAGATTATCGATGATGCAATCGAGCTTCGTGCATCGGATATTCACTTTGAACCACAGGGCGATATTGTCATTGTTCGTTTCCGTGTTGACGGAGTGTTGCACGAAGCAGGGCGTATTGAAAAGATCCACTACGAAGGTGTGGTGAACCGTGTGAAGATCGAGGCAAACATGCGTATCGATGAGCACTTTGGTGCACAGGATGGTGCGATTCGTCATCAGACATCAACTGGTCCTATGGATATTCGTGTAAACATTGTGCCAATCGTAGATGGTGAAAAAATTGTAATGCGACTTCTTGCTGCATATGTTCGTACCCTATCGCTTGCAGATCTCGGATTCACAGAAGAGGCACAAGAAGTGCTTAACAAGGCCGCTCATAAGCCATTTGGAATGATACTCACAACTGGTCCTACAGGATCTGGTAAGTCGACAACCCTTTCAGCGCTCATGAAAATGCGTAACCATCCGGACATTAATATCTCAACAATTGAAGACCCAGTGGAATATAAAATCAGAGGAGTGAACCACATTCAGGTAAACCCAAAAGCAAACCTCACGTTTGCATCAGGACTTCGCGCACTCGTAAGGCAGGATCCCGATATTATTTTGGTGGGAGAAATCCGTGACGGCGAAACGGCAGATATTTCTGTAAACGCTGCGCTTACTGGTCACCTACTGTTCTCAACACTTCACAGTAACGATTCTGCAACAGCAGTGCCACGTTTGCTCGACATGGGTGTAGAACCGTTCCTCCTTGCATCAACCCTTGAGGTTATCATCGGACAGCGCCTTGTAAGGCGCATTTGTCCAGAGTGTCGGTATAGTTATTCACTCTCTGTCGCAGAGGCAAAGCAGCTCTTTACTGGTGCAAATAAGTTCTTTTCAGGGACAAAGAAAGTGTCTTTGTATAAGGGAAAGGGATGTGATGCTTGTGGTGGAACAGGGTTTAGAGGGCGTGTTGGTATTTATGAACTACTCGAAATGACACCAGAGATCGAAGAGCTCGTTATTCATCGTGCGACCAGTGCAGAGATTAGTGAGCAGGCACGAAAGCAGGGAATGAAATTAATGTTTGAAGATGGATTCCAAAAGGCTCTTTCAGGTCTCACAACCATGGAAGAACTCATGAGGGTTGCAGCGCCGCCAGACGTTATTTTCTCCCGAAAGAAGAATGCCAAAAAGAAAAAATAAAAAAGTAACAAAGAAGGCTGTTGCAAAAAAAACTTCTGAGAAGAGAGGAGTAAAGTCTGACCCGCCATCGTTATCCCCTAAAAAGAAGTTTTTCTCGCTAAGCTTTGGAAAAAGGAAAGAGGAAAAAATAGGAAAGCCTAAGAAGAAAAAGAGTGAACTCGCGAAGTTTTTCTCATCACTCAACAACATGGGAATGGGAAAGCAACGTGTGATGATGATCCAAAGTATGGCTATGATGATGAACGCAGGCCTTCCTCTTATCGACACGCTCTCTACACTAGAGATGGAAATGAAAAATAAGGCAACGAAGAAAATTTTGAAAAATATTGCCGCATCAGTCAATAGTGGTACGCCACTCTGGCGATCTATGGACGAGGCGTATTTGTTTACGCCGTATGAGGTTGCTCTCGTACGTATTGGTGAAGAGGCGGGAAGTCTTGCCGAGAATCTTGAATACCTCGCAATACAGCAAGAAAAGGATCACGCCCTTAGTTCGAAAGTGCGTATGGCTATGATCTACCCAACAATTGTGATGGTGCTGATGTTCGTTATTGTGATGGGTCTTGGGCTTTTCGTGTTGCCAAACCTTATTCAGGTTTTGATGTCTCTCAATGCAGACTTGCCTATCACAACACGCGCTGTCATTTACATCACTAATATTTTCTCTGAATACGGAATGATTTTTGTGCCAAGTATGGCAGGAGGGTTCGTTGTACTTGCACTTCTTTCAAAGTACACACGCTTCCGTGCTGTGTCACAATGGTTTATTTTTAAGATTCCAGGAATCGGATCACTCGGACGATATGCGACTATCGCTCGTTTTGGTGTCATACTCGGAGGGCTACTTCGTGCAGGTGTTCCGCTGACAGATTCACTGGCATCCCTCGAAGATGTGACACACATTGTGTCGTATAAAAAGTTCTACGGGCAGTTACTAGAACGTATCACTATGGGAGACTCTTTTAGTGTCAGTTTCGCAGCGATCAAAAAAAGCGAAAAGCTGTTGCCTATTTCAGTTCAACAATTGGTTATTACAGGGGAAAGGTCTGGAACCTTATCAAATACCCTCTTAAAAATTGCAGATATTTATGAGAAGAAGGCCGCAGAAACTGCAGAGCGTTTGCCAGTTATTTTAGAGCCGATGATTCTCCTCTTCATTGGAGGACTTGTCGGAACAATCGCTTTTGCCATCATTACTCCTATTTATGGAGTAGTCGGAAATATCGGCCGTTAGCATTATGCGTATCCCACATACATTACGTGGCGTCTCCCTCCCAGAGGTCCTTGTGAGCGTCGCTATCTTAGCTGTACTTGGGGCTGCTATTATTCCAAGTTATCGGTCATATCAATTACGAAGCGATGTAAACCTCGCAGCGCAGCAAGCAGAGCATTTAGTGCATAGGGCACAGCTGCTCGCCCAGTCTGGTTCAGAATCTTCTGCATGGGGATACCACGCTGAAACAGGAGTTATTTTTTTGGGAGAGGATTACGCCAATCGGGATGCATCATACGATGAGCAGATCGCTGTACCGAGCAGTGTCATAGTATCAGGAATTATAGAGGTGTACTTCACTGCATTATATGGAGTGCCAAGTATAAGTGGAGAAATAGTGTTTAGTGCAGAAGATGGTTATGAACGTACTGTTGTTATAGATTCGGGAACACTAGCGGGGCCACCTGTTCCACCGGTACAGATGAAGGTTCATTTTGATCGTATAAAAAATAGTGGAAATGGCTCTGTAGAAAACAGGGTATATGTTGGAAAGGATGCAAAAATCTACGAGGAAGATGTGTGGATACCCCTCACACAAAATGGGTTTCCTATTCTCGATAGTAGTATTGTCATTGATGTGAATGGGTTGTCGATGCAACGAGAAAACGGATTCGTTCGTTTGATTGCCTATGGAGGGTTAGAATCTGGAGGGAAAGAGGTTGTCGATGCAACGATCACGATCGACAGAGGGTATATCGATCACATAGAAAATGAAGAAGGAGAACACGAAGGAGAACAACCCTTTGATGGTAATACAAACGAAGGTGTTGGTGGAGATGAATATACATTAGCCTCCGATAACAAGTCGGTAGAGTTTCAAACACGAGTCACAAATGCAGGAGATACAATTCTTATTTTTTGGAATGGTGGTACGCAGTAAATAAAAAATATCCACTCCATTTTCTTTCATTTTCTAAATACTCTTCATTCTTGTACACTATCTCGTTAGATTCCCCCATCTTCATATGAAAAAAGGATTTACCATTGTAGAGACGATGCTTACACTCGGTATTATCGCAATTACAGCAGGTATGTCGGTTCCGATGTATCAGAATTATCAAATCCGTAGCGATTTGGATCTTGCAGTAGCACAAACACTGCATAATCTTTCAAGTGCTCAACTCAAATCTCAATCCGGAGAGGAAGATGGGCAGTGGGGTGTATCGATCGAAGATGGAACAGTGTTTATGGGGGAAAATTATATTACACGTGATACAGATTTCGATGACACCATCGCATTGCCAGCTGGCATTTCTGTATTTGGCATTGAAGAAGTGATCTACTCCCGAGTGGATGGAATCCCTTCTCCAACAGGAGATATTATTCTTGAAGCAGCAAATGGTGAGCGTCGCATTATTACCATTACCGCAGATGGAACATTATCTGCATCAGGAATAGAGCAGCTCATAGATGAGGATAGTGGAGACACAGGGGCAACAGATGGTGGCGACACAGGTTCTACTGATGGAGGGGATACAGGTACGACTACTGGAGGCGATTCAGGAAGTACATCAGGTGGTGATACAGGAGGCACAAGTGGCGGCGATTCTGGAGGTGGAGGGTCTGGAGGTGGAGCAGATGACGACGGTGAACCGACATGCGAAGACCGTTTTTCTGTTGCGGACGATGGTACAATTACAACAACCGGAACAGTAAGTGCAACAGTAAGGGCACTGGGCGCAGAAATTACCTACGGTACAGACGGTCCAGAAGTTCAGGTGAGTGCAGACATTAGTACTGATGGAGGACAGACATGGAATGATCTTTTCAATAATGCAGAAATTGATGGGGGTGAAGTACAGACAATCGACGGACTATCATCAGATCAGCGGCTTGTTATTAAAGTAAATGGTCGATACGGATGGTTATTTAATAAGACATACAAGAGCAATGACGGCTCTGGTCATATTGAAGTATTGCGAAATGGGGATGATCCTCCAGCATACGATGCGTACGATAACCAAGCAGGACTTGAAACATTCTTACAGGGAATCTTAGATGAGAATGGAAAGATTAGTATCAACGAATACGATGTTGTGTTGCTTACAGAGCTCGGGTCGCTTGGTACAAGTTCTTCCGATTTTCAAGATGCAGTACTTCTCATCCAGTTTGGACAGCCTGTAGGAAGCTGTGCGTCTTCATCTGATCCTCGTTTTAAAATTAATTTCGAGAGATTGGAAAATACAGGAGATGGCGATGCTGCAAAGAAGTCTTTTGTGGGTCAGTCTGCATGGGCATATGGTGATGGACAGTGGATTCCACTTCTCTCTCCTGATGGGCAGAGAGCAACAGATGGTGGTCTGACCGAAGATGTAAAAGGGTTATCTGTTCGGCGTCAAAATGGCTTTGTTAGAGTTCTTCTTCATGGAGAACTTGCTAAAGGAAAAGAAATTGTTGACGCAAAAGTAACATTTGATGGTGCAGAAATTGTGTCATTGCAAAATGTTGAAGGCGATAATAAGTCTGAAGATCCATTTAATGGAGTAGTAAATGATGGTGCAGGAGGGGACGAGGCAACGATCAATACTGGCAACCGATCAATACTCTATCAAACACGAGTAACAGTGCAAGATGACGCGATCGATATCTATTGGACAGAAGCTGCGGTCAGTAGCAGTAGCAGTTCAAGCATTACTAATAGCAGTGGTGCATCGTCAAGTGCAGGAACAACAGCTGATAACGGAGACGGAGATAACGATGATGGTATCGCAGATAATCAGCCTGACGATGACAATGGAGACGGAGATAACGATGATGGTATCGCAGATAACCAAGAAGATATCGACCCATGTGCAGCCTCATACACCATGAATAATGGTCGCATTACTGTGGCAGAAAAATCTGATGTGTCGTTTAAAGTCCTTGGATCACATGCGACATATGGGAATAATGGTCCAGAAATTCAAATGCACCTCAGTGTCAGTATCGATAATGGGGACACATGGGAGCCACTCTTTGGCTTTAAGGATATTGATGGTGGAGAACAGTACACATTCGAGGATGTACCTGCAAATAGTACTATTTTGCTGAGGGTAGAAGGCCGAAGAGGATGGTTATTTAAAAAGGTCACAACATCAGGCGATGGAAGTGGTCGTATTACAATGCTTCGAAACAAGAATGCAGATCCAGATACAACGATTTTTAGAACGCCAGTGAAGCTAAAAACATTTATGAAGAATGTTATTAAGAATCGAAAGGTATCGATCAAGTCGAAGCAGATCTTGAGCCTTGTTGAAATACAGGATATTGATGGGTCTGAAGATTACCAAGATGCTGCAGTGTTGATTACACTCGAAAAACCTGCAAGTCAGGGAATTTGTGGTGCCAATTCGGATGATGATGACGATGACGATGGCAACACAAGCAACTCAGATGATCATTCAAGCAGTACTACTGGAGGTACATCTGGCGGAGATGATGGAGGAACAACTGGAGGTGATGATGGAGGGTCAGATGATGATGTAGAAGAAGGAGAGTCAGATATTCAGGTGTGTCACTTCCCACCGGGAAATCCACAGGACCATGCAACATTAACTATTCCTGCAAGCGCATGGGCAAGACATGCGAGTCACGGAGATCGCAAAGGTGCATGTGAAGGAGATGAAGATGGAGACGGTATTCTCAATTCTAAAGACCTCTGTGCTGGAACATACATGCCAGAGCCAGTACCAACGGAATATATGCTCTTTAATCGATATGCACTCACACGAGACAGTGTCATCTTCCATGAGGGTCCACGGAAAAAAGTTGGAGACTACACACTCGCAGATACTGCAGGATGTAGCTGTGAACAGCTTGTTGATGTAGCTGAAGGAAAGAGGTCATATCGATTCGACCAGTTCCCACGAGTACAGCGACAAATGCGTAGCTTATTTCCATTCTATACAAATGGTGCTCGGAAGTATGGTTGCGGAAAAGCGATGATTCAGATGATCCAAAAGAACGCCCCAATGTAAACAATGCAAACCTTCCGAACACGTCCTGGCGTTTTACTTCTCGATGTTCTTATAGGAGTTGCTGTGTTTTCGATCATTGTATCGGGTGTTATTTATGCGCTGCTCTTTGCGCAAACATCAACACTGAAAAGTGGAGACCACATTCGTGCAACACATCTAAATCAACAAAGTATCGCTGGGGTGAAATCAATAAGAGATAATAACTTTGCAGATCTTACAGAAGGAATATTTGGAGTCAGTATTGGTGAGTCTGGTCTGTGGGAGTTGTCGGGGACAGGCTCAGTATCAGATGATGGGTTTATATCGAATGTTCAGGTTACTTCTATTGATAGTAACCGTTTGCAGTTGGTTGCAACCACATCGTGGGATCTTGGTGCCGTGCGTATTGGTGAGTCATCACTGGTCACAGATATTACAGACTGGCACAGGGAGCAGGCTGCATCAAACTGGGGAAACGTTTCCCTTGATAGTGCGTATATTGATGCAGGCACTCCCCTATTCAATGCTGCAGTGGCATCTGATAGTTTCGCATTTGTTACAAGCGAAATATCAGATGGTGGAGCAGGCTTATATGTGTTTGATATCACAGACACAGGCTCTCCAAATAGAGTGGCAGAAGGGTATACACTCGGCTCTGCAGGGTATGACATACTTCTTGTTGATGACATGCTGTACGTTGTGACAGGAGATGACGGTGCTGAAATTCAAATTTTTGACACAACGAACGCATCATCATTTTCTGCAACGGATCGTGTGGCAACAATCAATGTACCAGGCAACAGCAAGGCTCGGTCTATTGTACTTGTGAGTAATACCCTTTTCGTTACGTCACTTGAGGATTCTACAGAAGCAGAAATATTCTCGTATGATATAACAGACCTTGGAGCAATAACACTCCTTGATAGCCTAGAGGACGCAGGTGCATCCCATACAAGTATTGTTGTGCAGAATGGCTACGCTTACACAGCGACGACAAACGATACAAAAGAATTACGTGTTATCGATGCATTCGATGCAGCAGACTTACAGTTCGCAGTTGGTGGAGGTGGTTACAACGTCCCAGATACACCAGACGGGACATCAGTCACAGCATTTGGTGGATATGTGTTGCTCGGACGGCTCCAGGGAGACCTTACAGAGGAGCTTCATTTGTTTGATGTCAGCGAAAGTCCAGTGCCAACAGCTGCACCATTCAATGCAGAGACAGGACAATCGGTAAACGCATTAGATGCAGAACCAACAGGAACATACGCATTTGCAGCGACAAATCACGACAACCAAGAGCTCGTCGTGCTCGATATTGATACATTTGTAGGTGGTGGAAATCCAATAGTTGACGTCTGGGATACCTCCACTGGGCTCGGTCGTGGCGTCACGTATGACTCTTTGCATGATCGAGTATTTCTCATGACAAACTCTGCATTTATTATTCTCCAACCATCGTCATAAGCGCTTTACAGCAACAGAAGAGGCCAGGATATGTATTTCTCATCAGTGTTCTTTTTGTTAGTGCAATAGTGGTATCTGCCATTGGTTCATTTACGTTAATATCAATAGGGTCATTACAAAATGGGTTAACGTTTCAGTCATCAGCACAGGCAATTGAAAATGCAAATACCTGTGCAGAAATTGGGCTCATGAGCTTATTTCTCAACAATGGATATTCAGGCAATGAAAGCCTGTCACTGACGAATGGAACGTGTGCAATCCTCCAACCAGGAGGGTATGGAAACACCAATCGCACATTATGTGTTGAGGGTATACGTGGTAATAACACACGGCGAATGGAAATCGTAGTTTCGACGCTACTCCCAAGTATTACCGTGTATTCTTGGCAAGAGGTATCTACCATTACTGCATGTTCGTATTAAATTTCAAGCATAGGCGTGGAACAACACTTATAGAGCTTTTAATGTTTACAGCATTTTTTGCACTAAGTAGTAGTATGTTTATCATGTTTTTTATGTCGACAAGCGAGCAGCGTATTCGTCAACAATTGATTACAACGGTAGAGCAGTCTGGTGTGCAGATCATGCAGACACTCAGTAATCGTATTCGCAGTGCAGAGAGGATACTTGACCCAGTATCGACTACCTCTGGGAGCGTTCTTGCATTACAGTTATCAGATGAGACATATAATCCAACTATCATTGGGCTGTCTGGTTCGGTGTTGTATGTCGCGGAGGCAAATATTCTCAAAACCATCAGCGCAGATAGTGTCACTCTTTCGGATTTTATAGTAAAAAACACATCAGTGGCAGATGCGCGCGCGAGTGTTCTTGTACAATTTACGATTACTCAAACAACAGAAGTCACAGTCCCAATCGAGTATCATCGAACATTCGAAGCAGTTGTTTCCTTGTTCCCTGATGATATTGAAAGTACACAATGTGAATGCACTATCCCATCCTGCACTGATGGCACATATCAATGGCAGTACTGCGAATCAGACATTTGTACAGATGCAGATATCTTTCTGCCATGTTAATAATTTTATACAGATACGCATTAAGATTTAAATAAATAAACAGTCAATAACACTTTGTCTTATTTTTAGACTGAAATGAGTACAATGAACAGCAATACTATTTAGTTTTCTATTTTTCCCATTCTTTATTATGAATACACGACGTGGATTCACCTTGATCGAGCTCCTGCTCGTGATCGGTATCATTGCCATCTTGGCATCAATCGTTATTGTTGCGATTAATCCAACAAAGCAGCTTGCTGACGCTCGTAACGCACAACGCCGAAGCGATGTGAATACGATCCTTAACGCTGCGTACCAGTACGCCATTGATAACAATGGTACTCTTCCAGCTTGTATCGACACTACTGCAAAGGGTGTATGTACAGGCGGTTCTAACTGTACTGGCTACACTGCTCCTACTTCAGGATTACCAGTTGCAGGATGTGACTTGGATGCACTGACAGGTTCATACCTTGTAAACCTTCCAACAGATCCAAGCGGAACGCCAACAGGTTCTGTTGAATACACTGGTTACGACATCGTTCGTGACACAAACAAGCGTGTGACTGTTACAGCTCCATTTGCTGAAAACGGTGCAACAATCAGCGTAACTCGCTAGTTTAAGCCAAAAAGTGCAAAAAAAGCCCTCGGTCACCCGGGGGTTTTTTCTATCGTAAAAAAGCAAAATTTATGGTAGAATAGAGGGATACATTGCATTTAATGCCAAAACACACACAGAAGAATCGGCAAGTGGTAAAGACCTCCATCATGGAGCGTATTGTGCTGCAATCTGTATTACTCACCACAGTAACTGCAATTATTCTATCGTTGTCTGCATTTTATACGACACAAAACCTTATGCGACAACGTGTATTTTCACAGTTGTCATCCATTATTAATGCAAAAGAAGAGCATATTATCAGTAGAATAAATACAGACCGTGAATTTACAGCACTGCTTGCATCTGGAGAAGGTATCAAAACAGATAGTGCAAGCCTTAAGGTTATTCTTGAAGAAATGCAGGGTAGAGGGGTATCGGTTCTTGGTATGAGTGTTTTTACAAAAAACGCAGCAGTTGTGTCATCAACTGGACTTGATGTAAACCCAATCAATACTGCAATAACTGCCACAACAATGGTTCCATCGAAAGGAAGTGAGGGATGGGATGGATATACAATCTACTCCCCTATTCGTACACAGGGGCAAGAAGCCGTCCTTGGTGTGCGGTATTCTATGAAAGCACTATTAGAGTCTATTTTCGATGTTCCATCGCTTGGTGATACAGGGGAAGTACTGCTCGGACAGAGAAGTGCAAACGATTTGGTGTTACTCAATAATGAATACGCTCCAGGAAAGAGAAGTCCTTTGTCGCTTGGTATCTTTGATGAGCAGCGTGAAGAAGGAGAGCTCATGGCACTGGCAATCGATAGTGGTGCAGGGACTGCATCTTCAGTCGACTACAGAGGAAATGACGTTCTTGCTGCCTATAGATCTCTTCCGCTTCTTGGGTGGGGTCTTGTCATAACTATTCATCATCAAGAGGCAATGGCAGGTACAGTTGGTATGGCACTAGCGCTCTTTGTAAAAAGTGTATTGCTACTAGTCCTTGCAGGATATGCAGCAGTGATTTTGGCAAAAAGGCTCACTGCACCATTGCGTCATTTGACGGCAAAGATGGGGCTACTTGGTCCGGATCACTGGAGTCTCGGCCGTACGATGAAAACAGGAGATGAAGTAGAAGTACTCGAACGCATTGCAGCCAGTATGGCGAATCGTCTGAAGAAAATTTACGACAACCTTGAAGAGGAAGTGGTAAAGCGTACAGCGCAGTTGAAGAATCAGTACCTTAAAGACCGTGTCATCCTCGATACCATCGATCATGGTGTCATGACAGTGAACGCAGCCGGAAGGGTAACAGACGCCAACCCTGCAGCATTACAGGTACTTAAATGTTCAAGGAAGAAGTGGGTCGGGTTCAATGTTGCTGATGCACTAGATATTCGTGTTCATCACAAGAGGATGCAAGGTGCTAAACATCCTGTCACGTTGGTGTTAAAGAAAAAGAAAACAGTGCAGTCTACTCCAGAACAAAACTTCAGCATTATGCGAGCAGATAATATTTTGATTCCAATTATCCTCGTCGTGAAACCACTGATGGATGGAAAAAAATTACTTGGTGCAATTATTGTGTTCCAAGATGTAACAGAACAGCGTAGGGTGGACTACTTGAAGTCGGAGTTTATTTCGCTTGCGTCACACCAATTACGGACACCGCTTTCGAGTTTGCAGTGGTACATAGAGCTGCTTAACAATGAAGGAACAGTAAGTAAAGAACAGCAAGAGTACATCGACGAAATGGAAATTGCGGCAAAACGTATGAGCAATCTTATCGACTCTCTCTTACATGCTGCACGGCTTGAAGGTGGGGATATCACTCCTCATAACAATCCGGTAAATCTGACATCCGTTATTACAGATCTTGGAGAAGATTTGAGGTCGCTCGGAAAAGATAAGAAGCTTGCATGTGTCATTTCTGTTCCATCGAAGAAAGTACAAATCGAAACAGATTCAGTCTTGCTACACGTTGTCTTTAAAAACCTATTCAGCAATGCCATAAAATACACTCCAGCAGGCGGGAAAGTAAGTGTGGATATGGTGGTAAAGAAATCCTCTGTAGAAATTGCAGTGCGTGATACAGGTGTTGGTATATCAAAAGCAGACCAAAAGAGGCTTTTTGAGCGCCTCTTCCGTGCAGATAATGTGCGCAAGATGGATACAGATGGAAATGGCCTTGGCCTTTATATTTCAAAAATGATTGTCAAAAACCTCGGTGGAACCATCACTGTGGATAGTACAGAGAATAAAGGGAGTACATTTACGGTGAAATTGCCTCTTAAGGTAAAGGAGCCAAAAAAGCAGCTCAAGAAGAAAAAGAAGTAAGAATGTGAGTGTTAAATGGAGCCACCTCGGAGATTCGAACGGTGGACTGTACGCTTACAAGTGCGTTGCTCTGGCCAGTATGTTGGTGTAATTGTGCGTTTGAGAGTGGAGCCACCTCGGAGATTCGAACTCCGGACCCACGCATTACAAGTGCGTTGCTCTGGCCAACTGAGCTAAGGTGGCAACCGCGCCATATCTTATACATATTCGCTATGGCTGAGAAGAGAAATATTGCAAAAAAAGCGTATTTCTGAGATAATAGTTATCCGCTCTTTTGATGATCGCCCCCTCTTTTAGAGGTGGGAGGAACGTCCGGGCACCAACGGAATGCCATGCGGGTAACACCCGTCGCTCCGTCCATAATTCATAAAGACGTTGTAGGACCAGTGCCACAGAGACGAGC
>PFDQ01000031.1:4201-8154 GCA_002772815.1 Candidatus Peregrinibacteria bacterium CG10_big_fil_rev_8_21_14_0_10_42_8 | reverse complement strand
TTTCTGCCTGTAGTTTCTTTGGATCATCTTTGTGCTTCTTTTTTAGATCCTCCATTTTTGGCTGAATATCTTGCATTTTTTTCTGCCCTTCCATTGCATGTTGCGTTGGAATGAACAAGATTAATTTTACAATAATAGTAATAATAATGATTGCAATACCAAGGTTGTGGCCTGGTAAATACGATGCAATGAAGATCAAAAAGTTTAGGAGTGGCTTTGTAATAAATGTTCGGAAAAGCTGCGTAAGTGTGCCTGCTTCGTTTATAAAAAAACGTGCAATTACACCCTCACGGTATTGGCTATTATCGACACTCGTACCTTCAGATACTGGAAGTTCTACTTCATACAGTCCATACTCATTAAACATTGAGTACTTCCATGGTCCAAGGTCTATCACCTGAGAATCACCTGCCTTAATGACAGTGAGCGGTACACACGGTAATGCAGTTTCATCTGAAAATAACTGTATCGGAGCTTCGTCATCAGGAATCCTCCAGACATCAACAGGAGGCATTGGACACCTATCATCGAGCAAGAGGTCTTTCTCTGTTTTATTTTTGAGAATAAGGATTGGATGATGCTGTCCCTTCACTGTTTTATCCTGTGCATCAATAGTTACCCCTGTTGACTGCTCTGTTTTGTCCCCATATTGATCTGGGAAAATATACTTAAATGTCGACTGTGTAATGAGGTAGACAAGTATAAAAATTAATAAAAATTGAAGGAGTGATGATCGACGGGATGCGGAGCTCATAATACAGAGGTTAAGAAGGTTTCAATATCGTTTTTAATTTCATGGTAATCGCAAGTTAGACTAGCGATTTTAGGAGTGATCAACAACTGACATGTCGGAAGTTTTGCCATATCTTTCACATAGACACGAAGTGCTTCTCTGCAACGCCTTCTCATACGGTTCCGCTTTACTGCAGACTTATGCACTTTTACTGATGCCGCAGTGCCCACATAGAGCCCTGGGCTTTCTGGATTAATATTAGGGTTTCTTGGTGCAGAAAGAAGCCACCTGATAGTCATTGTTTTTCCTTTCCACACGTTTCCCTTACGACGAAGGGAATCGTTTACTTTGCGGCCACTGAGACGACTGAGCTTCATAATGTGTAGTATACGCAAAAAATCCCGTAATACTTAATACTTACCCCTTAATACTAGGTTGGTATTCGGGTACACTCGCCCCAATGAGTTCCCTCTCCTCTGACGACGTCCGGCATATCGCAAAGCTTTGTAGGCTTACTATAAAAGACGAGCAGGTTGATACCTTTGCTACAGAGATGAGTTCAATTCTTGGGTTTATCAATAAACTCAAAGAAGTTGATACCACTGGAGTAGAGCCGACACCACAAGCAACAGGAATTACAAACCGGTTCCGAGAGGACGAAATCTGTAACGATCGTATTGATCCAAAAGATCTACTCGACTGCAGCGGTCTTCCAATTATGGGGAACCTTATCCAAACACCATCTGCACATGGGTAGTCTTTCAGCACTCTCTATTGCACAGGCACACAAGAAGCTCAAAGCGAAAGAAATTTCTGCTCAGGAGCTGACACAAGCATGTATCGACCGTATTGAAAACGTCGATGAAGCGATCAATGCAGTTGTTTATAAAAATTTTGATAAAGCCCTAGAAGAAGCCAAAAAGATTGATAGTTCTGGGATGTTTGATCATGCACTTTCTGGCATTCCGTACCTCACAAAAGATGTGTTCTGTGAAGAAGGTGTACCAACGACTGCATGTAGTAACATGCTCCGCGATAAAAATTATGTTCCACCATTCGACTCCACAACAACCAAGAGACTAAAAGCAAAAGGTGCTATCTCTATGGGGAAAGTAAACACTGACGAATTCACACAAGGAGGAAGCACTGAAACATCATGCTATGGTGTTACAAAGAACCCATGGAATACAGAAAAAGTTGCCGGTGGAAGTTCTGGTGGAAGTGCAGCGGCAGTTGCTGCCGATGAATGTTTGTTTGCCCTTGGTACAGACACTGGTGGATCTATCCGTCAGCCTGCAGCATTCTGTGGTGTTAGTGGTATTCGCCCAACGTATGGACGAACGAGTCGTTTCGGTGTGATGAGTATGGCGAGTAGCCTCGACACTATTGGTCCGCTCTGCAAAACAGTTGAAGATACTGCCATTGTTCTTGAGGCGATTTCAGGTATTGATACGCTCGATGGAACAACAGGCAACAAAGATGTTCCGCACTACGTTGCCGCTCTGACAGGAGATACAAAAGGATTAAAAATTGGCCTTCCAAAGGAATACTTCAGCGATGGCATGAACGAAGAAGTACGACAGTCTATTATGGATAGCTGCGATGTTCTACGGAGCCTCGGTGCAGAGATTGTCGATGTTTCTATGCCGCACACTGAGTATGCAACTCCTGCATACTACGTTATCTGTCCTTCAGAAGTGAGCTCTAACATGGCGCGCTACGATGGTATTCGCTACGGACACACAATAGAAAAACCAAACGACCTCATCGACTATTATCACAAAACACGAACAGAAGGTTTTGGCGACGAAGTAAAACGTCGTATTATGATTGGAACATATGCCCTCTCTGCTGGGTACTACGATGCGTACTACCGTCAGGCACTTAAGGTACGAACACTCATTCAAAAAGATTTTGAAGACGTTTATAAAACTGTCGATGCACTTATTGCACCTGTTACTCCAACTGCTGCATTTAGCATCGGTGCTCACGAAGGTGACCCTGTTGCAATGTACCTCGAAGATATCTTCCTCGACCCACAAGTGATGGCTGGTATTCCTGCACTCTCTGTACCGTGTGGTTTCACAAAAGAAAACCTACCACTTGGACTTCAAGTGATGGGCCCACAGTGGGGAGAAAGCGTTGTACTGCGTATTGCTGATGCATACGAGAAGGCAACAGATTGGGGTGAAAGAAAGCCAAACCTGTACGAAAGACACTTTTAGAAATATTGTGTAAATATTGAAAAAGTGTTATAATAATACTATGAAGACATACAGAATAGATAAAGCACACGACCAAGAACCGCTTCCTCCATACGTCTTAGAGGCACTTATTGATATCCCTGATCCTATTCATGAAGAGCTAGAAGAGGATTTTCAAAGACTTGTAAAGGTGTGTTCTGCACTTGAAAATGAAGCAATGGTACAAGACTGGGCACAGATGGCGCGCAATACCTATAAAGGTAAAAAGAATGCAGACTTATACAATACTCACGCTCAATTTTCACAAGAAATTCATGAACGCATAATACAAATGAAAAATGCTCTCTTTGAAAGAAATGTAAAACAGCAACAACCTGAAAAGACAGTTCTTCAGGAAATAAATGATATGCGTCGTGAAGTAAGTGAGCACATGAGACTTCAACGAACAGACAAAAGAGGAAGGCACCGTAGAGGACGCAGTGGTGGTGCGTAGGAATGTTGCCATTTTGTATGGTACTATTTCGCGCATGAGCATTATTGACCGCTATTACAAATACATCAGACCATTTCGTTTTCTTTATGGGGGCATAAAAGATGCACGCACGAATGCCAAGTGTTCAGCACGCGCAGAAGAGTGGAAAGCAAAAGAATTTAAGGGTGCAAAGCTTGATATTTGTGGAGGACGAAACCCCTATAAGCCTGGTGAATATTTAAATGTTGATGCCGTAGATTTCCCATCAGTAGACCTTGTCTTCGACATTACAAAAACGTTTCCCATTGATGATGATGTGATAGAGGAGATTTTATCTGCAGCCACTCTCGAACACCTTCGTAAAGAACATAACCTGCACGCCATGAGAGAGTTCTTCCGCGTCCTCGCCCCTGGTGGTCGTGTTCGCATCTGCACTCCAGATATAGAGGCGATAGCGAAAGGAATTTTAGATGGTGATGATCTGGACTACATCAACCAGCATCTCTTTGGAAAATACAAGTCAGATGACACAGAAGATCTTGAT
>PFDQ01000031.1:2997-4193 GCA_002772815.1 Candidatus Peregrinibacteria bacterium CG10_big_fil_rev_8_21_14_0_10_42_8 | reverse complement strand
TGGAGCCCGTGTTCCACTCGATATTGGCCTTCACGACCCGAAGTATAACTTCCTCGTAGAGGCATATAAGCCAAAAATGTAGCATTCTTTTTATTGTTTCCTCACAAGGAAACTGGTAACGTTTTCCCGCTCTGAGATGACAATTAGAGTACATGCAATAGTTTGTAGAAATTACCCTTTGTGGGGTTGTAGCTCAGTTGGTTAGAGCGCCTCCCTGTCACGGAGGAGGTCGCGAGTTCGAGTCTCGTCAGCCCCGCCACGTCGCTCGCGAGCGACGTGGCCCGCCACTTCCCTTCAACGAGCGACCTAGCCTGCTACCGTCCTTCAACGAGCGACCTAGCCTGCTACCGTCCTTCAACGAGCGACCTAGCCTGCTACCGTCCTTCAACGAGCGATATAGTGCATCTTCTGTGAAAAACGTACCATGGTGCCACTTTCACGGGTAAGCGTTCTTTTTCATTACAGAACCTCTTTTCTGTCTGCAGGAAAACAAAAACCACAGATAACACAAACAGATTTTATTTCTCAGAAAGACAAAACAACTATTTGATCGCAGAATGAGAACATGTGGTATTTCTACGTTCTGCAATCACTCAAAAATCCCAATTGGTTCTACAAAGGATCAACCAACGATCTTCGTAGAAGATTTCAAGAACACCAAAACAAAGAGGTAAATTCTACTCGTCCGTATCACCCACTACGGCTTGTATACTATGAAGCATATTTAACAGAAAAGGCTGCAAGAAAACGAGAGTCTTCTGTAAAGAAGAGTGGTTCTGTGTGGACTCCGTTAATGAAACGCATTAAAGAAAATTTATAGCCCTACCACTCCTATTGCCTATTAGGCCTCATATGGTACAGTAATAGCTATGTTAATCTTTTCCAAGTTACATTTTGAATAGGGAGTATTCGTTATGATTGCAGGTACACTTGCACTTTGTATCATTTTTTTCTCAACAATAGGATTTTTCTTTGGCTGCGATTTCTGCCAGCGCTGTTATCGCGCCAAGAAAATGTGGATATTCCACACGACCATGACAATCTACGGATTGCTCATATTAAGCCCATTGATCTTTATTTGAGTAGATTAACTAGGTAGTTCCGATTGCCGCATTACACCGTCCTGCAAAACCTTTTGCAAGGCGGTGTCTAAAAATAGACGATAGTTTGTTGTCGGTTAATAGTAAACGTTCGAA
>PFDQ01000031.1:0-2979 GCA_002772815.1 Candidatus Peregrinibacteria bacterium CG10_big_fil_rev_8_21_14_0_10_42_8 | reverse complement strand
TATCGTATTGCCGTGGCCCGCCATTTTGCGTACCGTATTGCCGTGGCCCGCCATTTTGCCTACCGTATTGCCGTGGCCCGCCATTTTGCCTACCGTATTGCCGTGGCCCGCCATTTTGCCTACCGTATTGCCGTGATACTCCACTTTGCTGTTCTGCTTCTTGTTGGAACCTATTTTTTTGGCATTTCTACACAAAAAAGCTTATTCATATCGTTAACAATTCATTAAGTCGTTGTTCGAGATACGCCGGAAAAGAACAATATGTGCATGGGGTATTTCTATGTTCTTCAAAGTTCTAAAAATCCGGAATGGTTTTATAAGGGATCTACCATTGACATGAGACGCAGATTACAACAGCATAACAATGGAGAAGTTATTGCCACAAAACCCTACCTACCTTTTCGATTTGTATATTGTGAAACGTATGTGAATGAAAAAGCTGCGCGACTACGCGAATCGGCAATTAAGAAGAATGGCAATATGTGGGTTCCTCTACGTAGGAGAATTATACAAAGCCTCTCATGATTGATCCGCCAAGACGGGCATAGACAAGTTTGCCCCACCACTTCAATTCCTTCAATACTATGAACAGTGAACAAAAAACTTCCTAAACATGTCAGTCGACGAACTTATGGTTCTTGAGTTAGGAGCCGGTGCTGATGCATCAGCAAAACTTCGCAACCAAATCGTAAATTACAAACTGCAGAAGGAACTTTTAAAAGAAAATAAGAATTTGGTGTATGCCACTTGGTTTTTAGCTGTCGCAACAATTATTTTGTCAGGAGTGACATTGTGGTTCGGCTAGTTCTAACTCCGTTCAATACAGCCCGCCATTACCGAATCCTAATCTTCGAACCGATATCTGGTTTTGCAAAGCGCAAATATGCAGACTGATGCAGTCTCGTGTAGCGGTCTTCTCCGTCTTCCCATTTGCGCACAATTTCGAGATGTCCACCATTTGGGTTTTGGTACATGACAAGTGCACCTGGCTCTGCATCACGCAGTGAGTGTGCAATCTTCACACGTTGCGACACATTTCCAACAATCACTTTAATGTATCCACCGTTTTCTTTCTCTGCCTTTAATACTTCTTCCCAGTGAAGCTCTGGGTTCTTAGAGTAACTAATCATATTTCCAAAGCGGTCGGCGTATGCAAGCTCCCATCGTAGATCATCAAAGTCTGGAATAAGATCAAGAGGCTGATCTTCTAATGACAACCCATGATCTGGGAACATCATGACCGGTGTATAGCTCGAACGAAACTGTTCTTCGGGTCCATAGAGACCGTTATCAATATTTGGCAAAACAGATAGTGTCTTAATCTTTTCTTTTACCCATGAAAGTGCCCGTAAATCTGTTGTAACAATTCGCACTGCCCCCGCCGTTGCAAGGTAAAACGGTGCACCGTTTTGATGAGTTTCTGTGCGTGGAGCTGCATTAATAAAAATACCTGTCTGTGTTTTTGCAAATTCATCCTTTGCTTCTTTGGGCATGTGCTTACATTTTTCTGTCTCTTCATGCATTTCTAAAATAAGCATCACCATATGATTCATCACATTTTCACGACCATAAATATCAAATACACGTCGCACGGGCATTAACGGAAACGATCGAAAATCTGTTGATATTAATGCATCTGCATCGTCTTGATCAAAAGGACTCTTGCTTCGTCCATAGGTATCTGAGAACAGATACATACGTCGAAGATCTTCTGAAGGAATCATATAACCAGAGTAATGGTTTTTATACCCTTATTCTAGATATAAGACTGGATTTTTCTTCACACCATTGAGACGAACTTCAAAGTGTACATGAATACCAGTTACACCGTATACAAGCCCTGTGTTTCCCATCCACGAAATAGTTTGTCCACGTGCGACGGTATCCCCCTTCTTTACATAAAGCTCTTTATTATGCCCATACAGTGTGACGAGGCCGTTCCCGTGGTCTATCTCTATGACGTTTCCATACCCTCCGTTCCAGCCTGTATCTGCGCGAATAACTGTACCTTCTTCCGCTGCATAGATAGGTCCTCCTCCTCTATCTTGCATATCAACAGCGAAATGTTTTGAGTGGAACTGTTGTGTGTAAAAACAGTCAGACGCACACGGCTTCTGTAAGACTCCTGCTGTTGGCGTTGGTGTAAATGCTGCATCAGGCTCTTTGAGCACTTCTACCGGCCTTGTTGGCTCTTTGGCATTTGGCTTCGTAGTATCGGTCGTTTTTTCTGGTGTCGTTGGTTTATTATCTACTGTTGCCACCTCCACTGTCTTTTGAATAATTGGCTTCGCACCGGGGATGATCAGCTGCTTACCTGCAATGATAAATTCATTTTGCAATTCATTCTGCTTCATAATATCTGCCTGTGGTATATCGTAAATTTGTGCGATGCGGCTAAGCGTCTGCCCACGAGAAACAGTGTGCAACACTCCGTCTACAGGAAGGATGAGAAGCTCATCACCTGGTTTAATTGCCTGACCCTTTTGAAGATTGTTTGCCCATTGAATTGTTTCAACAGAAATTGGATACCAACGAGAAAGTCGTTCGAGGCTATCCCCCTCCTTCACAATATGAATTGTCCCCTTTGCATATGCACGACGTGCACTTTGTTGTGTGAGTGGTGACGTCTTCTTTAGGAATCCATCTTCAACTAACAAGAACTGCTGAGATGCAATAGCAACTTCCTCAGGTGCAAGAGCTGCCTTTGGTACATACGGTGGTAACAATGATCCTACGACAAATACGAAGAAGCAGACCGTACGAACACGACCAGAGATCCATCGATGAGTAGAGGAAGATGAAGACATACGTTAGAAATTAATATTCTGTCGAACAGCAACAGGCGTTGTCGGACTTCTACTAAGAACAGACAAAATGGTATTCATGTCTGTATACCGCTGTGTAGAATGCAAAAGCACTACAATGTAATGATTACCACCCGATTCAACCACAGACATCAAACATTGCCCTGCATCCACC